>JAIZWL010000001.1:0-310624 GCA_021498125.1 Candidatus Thorarchaeota archaeon
TGGCTGCATCCCGCGCCTTTCGTTCATCTCTCTGTGCGGCACGGACCAGCCAGTCGAGAAACCGGAGGGTCAGGGTCTGTACGCGATAGGGGGAGGACTCATGGTCACGGCCCTGAATGGGGCGAGGAAGCTTCAGATGGAAGAGGACCTCGTTCTCGCGGTCCCTGTCGAGGCTGAACCAGTAGCCCTGTCCGGGCATGTTCTCGGTGGACGCTGAAAAATCACAGACTGTCGAGAGCATGAGCGGGGTCTCGAACGGGTACTCTTTCTGTAACCAGGAACAGATGGTCGAGGCTGCTAGTTCCAGCACTGATCCCTCTTCTCTGACATATTTTGATACACGTCTGCGTTGAGAACTCCGCCAGCCCAGTGGTTCTTCACGACTCTCCAAGATCACATGGTCGAGCCGCTTTCTCAGCTGTCGTGCTGCGGAGAGGGCATAGTAATACGAATTTCCATTCTTCTTCTTGAGGGAGTCCTTCATCAGGTGAATGAGTTCTCGTGGGACATACTTGTTGCCCAAGAGCCGTCTGAGCAGGTCACGATCGTTGTTCAGGACTTCCAGTCCTGCTATTACTAACTGTCGCCTCATCCAGTCACTCTGGATAATTCTTGCCGCCTGCTCTAGTGCGTTCCGATACAGCCGTTCATATGTCTTCTCTCGGATCTCCTCATTATCTTTGTATGCCAGAGGCCTCTCACGTTTCAGAACTACGTAGCCATGACCATATTCATCGATCAGTGCAGTTCCTATTTGCTCTAACAGCGCATCATCACTATATATACGAGAGAGGACCTCATTTATCAGTCCCACATACTTCGTAAAATGGGTATCGAGAATATCCAGATCTATCCGTTGTATCTTTCGTCCTGTCCCTCTGCCCAACACCTCCTTGGCCGTCTGACCGTCCGCGACCCTTGTCTTTGAGCCTCTGAGTACTGGTCTTGATTATGTCTCTGGGTCATGGCAGGTGCGAATATCATCTCGCGCGGGCGTCGGCGTCGGTGTAGGCAGTCTGAGTCGTATCGAATCGATCACTCTGAATCTCAGGCAAGTGATCCTGCTCGCTCAGAGTAAGGGCTTCTATGACGTAGATGATGATCGCTATTATCGATATCAGGTTGAGCTGAGAGGTATTGGAGGTCTCAGATTGCCTGCCTGGGCGCTGACTTTCAATAGGTTCGTGGAGATCCTGCGCAGAGCGCGCTATCCCGTTCTTGGTGACTATGACTCCGGGGACTATGATGGCCCTGACTATGATGCGGTGAACGAGGATGGTCCTGACTATGATGAGGTAGACTATGATGGCCCTGACTATGACTGGGTCCCAGATGATGAACTCGAATCCGAACATGAAGTGCCGGAGAGTGTGGTTCGCCCCTCTGAACGCCTCTTTACCGGCGAAACGCACGAACTGGTTGAGGTCGTGGCGTCACCATGGCAGGGCATCGTGGTCACCTTCTGGGATCGGATGGAACAGGTCAGGGTGCGAATCCCTCTGGATCTCCTACTGAGTGACCTCCGCGCAACTGGCATCTGGCGCGAATCTATCGGCGAGATCCTTGATCGCGCCCTTCAGAGGGCTGGCGTGCGCCTTGATTTTAATCTGGATGGTGCTCTGAGGCTGAACTTTGAACGCTTCCTTCGTGAGCATGGTGTCAAATTGCTGGAAGCGTGAATTGTCGTGTGTGAAGAAAGAGGATGGCGCCCCCGCCGGGATTCGAACCCGGGTCTCAAGATTAGCCCGCTACGACCGCCACGGGCGAGCGCGTGACAGTCTTGAATGCTATATCGGACTTCCCAGGGAATCTGGGAAATTGGCCGGACTACACTACAGGGGCACCGGAGTGGATGGTCCGACGCGAACAGTTGACGATGAGGTGACGAATTGAAAATCTATTAAACTTGTCGGACGGTACGAAGTCGGAAGGGCGGAGGTGATTGGAGAAATTTAGCGATTGCAGTGAGGATTGGAAGTCGGATCATTTTAGGCGCAGGACTGAAAGAGTCAGGCCTTGTAAAAAATCCGCAGTCGAAGATCCTTCAATGCCGATGGCCTCTCCAAGTTATGAGTTCGGTACGCCATAGCGGACAGTTCTACTGTGAACGCACGGCCGGCGCATCACAGGTTCTATGAGTTAAAATAGTCCGATCCCACACTCACAGACAAGAATCGTGTGACATGTCATAGTCTTCCCGTACTTGGATGCCCGATTCAAGTATCGCTACGCCCTGCTCCGTGCAGTTGCTGGGGGCATGGGCTGGCGAGTGTTTGATCCCCGCACGGTCGAACAACGGACTCGACCAAGATTTATAACGGCTCGCGTGGATGAAAGGAACGTGGTCAGAACGGCCAGAACAGATAAGCTGACTCTCCAAATATCAGGCTTTATCGCAATGCTTTTATGTTTACAGAATTCCCCTCCATTGCTCAGGCAGAGCTGCTTCCCATCATGCAAGACCATATTCGACAGCCCCATCAAGCTAGGAGTACACTTAGTTTGGTATCTGTCGGAGCATGGATCGAAACACACACGGCAGGGCTCGTGGCGCAGCTAGGTAGCGCAGCAGGCTTTTAACCTGAATGTCCGGCCACTGTGTCGGGCAGGGAAAGGGTCGCGGGTTCAAATCCCGCCGAGCCCGCCACACTGTGAGAGTGGTCAGAATGATGGGGTGTAGTGAAATGCCAGGCAGAGAGAACGGGGCGGCTATTGCAGTCTATGACAGAACCTGAATTTCTACGGGTCGAAGCAATGGGAAGCAAAGTAGTCCGCAGTAGGATCTCCGTTCCTCACTATCAGGATGAGTGGTGACAAGTTTGGGCACAGAAGAACGTCAGAAGTACTGGCCGATCATAGAGGCATACTTCAAGGACCGAGGCCTTGTGGGTCAGCATCTGGACTCGTTTAATCGGTTTGTTAATAATGAGTTGCAAGAAGTCGTTGACAGTGTTGCGAAGATAACCCCCAAGGTCGAGGGCTATTATGTGGAACTGGGTAAGATCTATATCGAACCGCCATCCATTCGAGAGGCTGACGGGAGCGAGCATGCTCTCTATCCTCTAGAGGCGCGGATCAGAAATCTGACGTACGCCAGCAAGTTGTATCTGGACATGACTCCGGTCAAGACCGAGGGGGCGCAGACAACACGGCTTGAGACGCTCAAAATCTATATCGGCGATCTCCCCATAATGCTCCGAAGTGAGAAGTGTCTTCTGCATGGCATGTCCGATGAGGACCTCATCAAACATGGTGAGGATCCAAAAGATCCCGGTGGTTATTTCATCATCAACGGTTCCGAGCGCGTTCTTGTCACCCAAGAAGACTTGGCGCCAAATAGGATTCTAATAGAGGCGGCCAGCAAATCGTCAGGCTATTCGCACATTGCAAAAGTATTCTCCACCGCTCGTGGCTTTCGAGCTCCTGTCACCATCGAGCGAAAGCGGACCGGCGAACTCAGAGTGTCCTTCCCGTCTGTGCCCGGAAAGATTCCTCTTGCCATTCTGATGAAGGCCTTAGGACTCGAATCAGATCGTGACATCGTAGAGGTCATTTCAGATGACGAGGAGATACAAAATGAACTCATTGTCACTATTGAACAGTCTTCACCCATTAATGCCGGAACTGAGGAGGGCTCCGGTTCGACCCGTGAGAACGCTTTAGACTACATCGGAAAACGAGTAGCAGTGGGTCAGACTAAGGAATATCGTCTTGCACGTGCCGAGAAGGTCCTCGATAGATATCTACTTCCACACATCGGTACGGATCCCGAGCATCGCATGCAAAAGGCCTACTATTTGGGCCAGATGGTCGAGCGTCTTCTCGAGCTTGTTCTTGGGAAACGCCAACCCGATGACAAAGACCACTATGCCAATAAGCGGCTTAAGCTCAGTGGCGACCTCCTCATGTCCCTCTTTCGTGTCGCTCTCTATTCTCTAACACGTGACATCAAATATCAACTCGAGAGAACCGCAGTCCGCGGCCGTAAACCAAATATTCGTACGGCAGTCAGGGCTGATGTCATCACGCAGCGATTGAAACATGCTCTGGCCACCGGTAACTGGGTCGGTGGAAAGGCCGGAGTTTCACAATTACTTGATCGTACGAACTATATCTCTTCATTATCTCATCTGCGTCGTGTCGTGTCGCCTCTCTCCCGTTCACAACCCCACTTCGAGGCGCGTGATCTTCATGCCACTCACTGGGGCAAGATCTGTCCAAGTGAGACCCCCGAAGGCCCAAACTGTGGTCTTGTGAAAAACCTTGCAATGATGGCCTACATCTCTGTCGGTACAAATGAAGAGGCCGTCGAGCGAGTGCTCTTCAAGGCGGAGGTGGAGTCGATTGAGCATCGCCGTGGTAAACGCGGTGACAATTGGGCCGATGTATTTCTCAATGGCCGGCTCATCGGTATACATCCTGCACCTAAGGTCCTTGTCAAGACAATGCGCCAGAAACGGCGTGCAGGCGAGATCGACTATGAGGTCAACATCGCATACTACGAGGACACACACGAGGTGCAGGTCAATTGTGATGCCGGGCGAGTTCGCCGTCCTGTGGTCGTGGTGGAGAACGGGAAGAGCAGGCTCACAGACGAGCATCTGCGAATGATTGAGGACGGCGAGTGGGGCTTTCAGGATCTTCTTCGTAATGGCATAATCGAATTCCTTGATGCCGAAGAGGAAGAGAATACGCTCATTGCTATGTATCCTGATGATATTACTTCCTCTACAACCCATCTGGAGATTGTGCCTTCCACTATTCTTGGTATCTCGGCAGCACTGATCCCCTTCCCCGAGCGGAACCAGTCGCCACGTAACGTCTACATGGCGGCAATGGTCAAACAATCTGTGGGTGTTCCTGCATCGAACTTTGCCTATCGTGCCGACACACGTTCACACTTCTTCCACTATCCACAGGTTCCACTGGTCAAAACACGTGCCATGGACTCGATCGGCTACGAGGAGCGACCAGCCGGGCAAAATTTCATTGTAGCAATTCTGTCCTTTGAGGGGTATAATATTGAAGACGCCCTCATCATGAATAAGGCCTCTATAGATCGAGGCCTTGGCCGAAGCACCTTTGTCCGTGTCTATGAGAGTGAGGAGCGCAAGTATCCCGGAGGCCAGGAAGACCAGTTCACCATCCCTGACCGGAGCGTGAGGGGCTATCGTGCCTCTGAGGCCTACCGTAACCTTGGTGACGATGGGATCATCGAGACCGAGGTCGAGGTTCAGGGTGGCGATGTCCTCATCGGTCGGACTTCACCCCCACGGTTTCTCGAGGAGTTCTCCGAGTTTGAGATTTCCTCTCCGAACCGTCGTGAGACCTCTGTGGCCGTGCGCCATGGCGAGTCGGGTGTTGTAGACCGTGTGATCCTCACCGAGACCATTGATGGTAACCGGTTGGTGAAGGTCAAGGTCCGTGACCTACGTATCCCCGAGCTTGGGGACAAGTACGCCTCTCGTCACGGCCAGAAGGGTGTTATCGGTTATATCGTCCCACAGGAGGACGTACCCTTCACCGAGGATGGAGTCGTTCCTGACCTGATCATTAATCCACATGCTATCCCCAGTAGAATGACCATTGGCCAGATTCTCGAGATGATCGCCGGGAAGGCTGCCTGTATGGAGGGTGTGCAACAAGATGCCACTCCGTTCTGTGGGGTTTCGGAGGAAGAACTCTACAAGATACTCCACGAACACGGCCTACAGTACTCCGGTCGTGAGACCATGTACTCTGGCATCACTGGCGAGAAACTTCAGACTACTGTGTTCATTGGTGCTATCTTCTATCAGAAACTGCACCACATGGTCGCTGACAAGATCCATGCCCGGGCGCGAGGTCCCGTTCAGATCTTGACGCGCCAGCCTACTGAGGGTCGAGCACGTGAAGGTGGTCTGCGCTTTGGTGAGATGGAACGCGATGTCCTCATTGGTCATGGTGCTGCTATCCTCCTCAAGGGCAGGCTACTCGACGAGTCTGACAAGAGTAACATGCTCGTCTGTGAGAATTGCGGCCTGATAGGCGTTTATGACCGCAACAAGGACACGTACTACTGCCCCATCTGTGGGCCAAATGCCAAGATCAGTAGTGTCGTCGTCTCCTATGCTTTCAAACTTCTCATCCAAGAAATGATGTCTCTCGGTCTCGCCTGTAGACTGAGACTCAAGGAGCTGATTTAATATGCTATCTGGACTCAGTATTAAAAAAATCGATGCCGTTGAGTTCGGACTCCTCTCCCCTGATGACATCCGTAAGATGTCTGTTGCCCAGATCGTCGTTGCCGATACCTACGACGAGGACGGCTACAGTATCTCCAGCGGAATCATGGATCCGCGCCTTGGCGTGATTGATCCCGGGCAGCGGTGCCGGACCTGCGGGAATCGTGTTGGCAATTGTCCCGGTCACTTTGGCCACATCGAGTTGGCCAGACCAGTCATGCACGAGGGCTATGCCAAAGTCATTCACAAAGTCTTGCGTGCCACTTGTCGGCATTGCAACCGCCTCCTCCTCTCTGAGGACGAGATTGTCGAGTTCGAGCAACTCTTCAAGCGGTATCCCGAGATTGGCGAGCGTACCGCCGTCCTCTCCAAGGAGATTCTCAAGCGTGCGGCTAAGGCCAAGAATTGCCCTCACTGCGGCGCCGAACAACTCAAGCTCAAACTGGAGAAGCCCACCTCAATCTATGAGGTCGGTGAGACCGGTTCAGTTCGGCTTACACCTATCGATATCCGCGAACGATTGGAGAACATCTCCGACCGCGAGTATCGACTCATGGGCATCAATCCCAGTGCAGCCCGGCTTGAGTGGGCAATATTGACAGTCTTGCCAGTCCCTCCTGTTACTGTCCGTCCATCCATTACTCTTGAGAGCGGGGTTCGATCAGAGGATGATTTATCACACAAGGGTTTGTTCAAACAAACATTAATACCATTAAATGTTTGTTAGGTGATTTCCACCTAAACTGTGAACTGATAGACATCATTCGGATCAACCAACGCTTAAGGGAGAACTTGGACGCAGGAGCGCCAGCGCTGATCGTAGAGGATCTATGGGAGCTGTTGCAGTACCACGTGACGACGTACTTTGACAATGGCGTGAGCGGTATACCACCAGCGCGACACCGGAGCGGGCGAGCTCTGAGGACGTTAGCGCAGCGTCTAAAGGGGAAGGAGGGACGGTTCCGATCCAATCTTTCCGGAAAGCGAGTGGACTTTTCTGCACGGACGGTGATCTCACCAGACCCGAACCTGAGCATGAACGAGGTAGGAGTGCCAGAACAGATAGCAAAGATACTGACGATACCGCAGCGAGTGACGGAATGGAACATAGAGGAGATGAAAGAGTTAGTGATCCGGGGGCCGGAGAGGCATCCGGGGGCGAACTATCTGATCCGGACGGACGGGAGACGAGTGGACCTGAGGTTTGTGAAGGACCGGACGATCATAGCGGACACGATGGAGCCGGGGTTCATAGTGGAGAGGCACCTGGCAGACGGTGACATAGTCTTGTTCAACCGACAGCCGTCGTTGCACCGGATGTCGATCATGGCACACGAGGTGCGGGTGATGCCGTACCGAACATTTCGATTATCATTATACGTATGTCCGCCGTACAATGCAGACTTTGATGGGGACGAGATGAACCTGCACGTACCGCAGTCGGAGGAGGCGCGGGCTGAGGCACGGGTACTGATGAGAGTGCAGGAGCAGATCCTGTCACCGCGGTACGGTGGTCCGATCATAGGAGCATTACAGGACTACATCTCGGCGGCGTTTTTGTTGACGCGGAAGTCGAGTCTATACACGCTGGACCGGGTGAACCAGTTGATGGCGGTGACGGAGTTTGCAGGGAAGTTGCCGGAGCCAGCAATCAAGGCGCCAGTGCAGTTATGGACTGGGAAGCAGATCTTCAGCATGTTCATCCCAGAGGGGATCAACATCTCGTTCAAGGCGAACATCTGCAAGAAGTGTGATGTCTGCACGAAGGAAGACTGCGAATACGATGCGTATGTAGTGATTCGCGACGGTAACTTGGAGTTTGGAGTCGTGGATGAGAAGGCCTTTGGGGCCGGAGAGCCTGACTCACTGTTCCATCGGATCATCAAGGAGAAGGGTCCCACAGCGGCGCGGAAGTTCATGGACTCGGTTGGCCGGCTACTGGTGCGGCTAATCACGGATCGTGGGTTCTCCTTTGGGCTGGACGACGTGACGCTTCCAAAGGCGGCGTCTGAGCGGATTAAGGTAATACTGAGTGAGGCCGATGAGAAGGTGAACAAACTCATCGAGGCGTACAAACGTGGTGAGCTGGACCCGAACCCGGGGCAGACCCTACTGGAGACACTCGAGCAGCGTATCATGGCGGTTCTTGCAAAGGCGCGAGACTCGGCCGGAGAGGTTGCAGGAGAGCACCTTGGGTTGGAGAACTCGGCTGTGATCATGGCACAGACTGGAGCGAGAGGCTCACGACTGAACCTCTCACAGATGGCTGCAGTCGTAGGGCAGCAGGCCGTACGAGGCGAGCGAATCAAACGTGGATACAAGGGGCGGACCCTGCCGCACTTTGAGAAGGGTGATCTTGGAGCCCGAGCACGAGGCTTTGTGACCTCGAGTTACAAGAGTGGACTTGATCCAATAGAATACTGGTTCCACGCAGCAGGAGGGCGAGAGGGCCTTGTGGACACAGCAGTACGAACAAGCACCTCCGGATACATGCAGCGACGGCTGATGACCGCACTGCAAGACCTGAAGGTGGAATCAGATGGCACGGTACGGACCGCCAGCGGGCGAGTTGTACAGTTCAAGTTTGGAGATGATGGAGTGGACCCGAGTAAGTCTGACCATGGTCGGGCTGTCAATATTGATATTGCCATCGAGAAAGTGCTCGGTAAGAGCAGGATCAAGTAATAGAGAGCGACGAGGAAGAAGAAGATTAAGGACGAAATCGTAGTAACGGAGGAATGAAAGAAAGATGACCCAAAATCCAATCGAGAGTCACATGGAGAAGCGGTTCACAAAAATAAGAGAAGCGCGATTACTCCCTCCCCGAGTGCTCGAAGAACTTGAGACCAAGCTCCGGCAGATTGACGGACTCACCAAGAAAGAGTTCGATAAGATTTGCGACCATGTAGTGGACTCTTACGAACGCTCCCTTGTAGAGCCCGGCGAGGCAGTAGGGACCGTTGCTGCTCAGAGTATTGGCGAGCCAGGCACCCAGATGACTCTACGAACCTTTCACTATGCAGGAGTCGCAGAGTTGAGTGTCACGCAGGGTCTTCCACGTCTCATCGAGATTGTTGATGCTCGGAACATACCTAGTACCCCCACAATGAGAGTGCATCTTGTGCCCGAGATTGCAGGTGATAAAGATGCTGCACGGGCAGTGGCACGTAATATCGAGATGGTTCTTGTTGAGAGCGTTGCCAGCAATATCTCCATCGACCTTCTCAGGCAGGCCATTGACATCCGTCTGGATCCCGAGTTGATGGAGGACAAAGGTCTCGTTGCAGAGGACATCTCGACGGCAATAGAGGCCAAGATCAAGAATAAGGGCGAGGTGGAGACTGATGGGAACACGATTTTTGTCTATCCGCTCAATGACACACTCACCGAGCTTCAGCGCTTCAGTGAGAAGATCCGAGAGGTCATGGTCAAAGGGATACAGGGTGTGACGCATGTTGTCATCAGAAAAGAGGGTGACGAGTATATTCTCTACACTGAGGGGTCTAATCTCCAAGACGCACTTGAGATAGAGGGAGTGAATCCGCATCGGGTCTATACAAACAACCTGAGCGAGATCTTTCAGGTGTTAGGGATTGAGGCCACCCGTAATGCAATCATCAAGGAGGCAATGAGCGTGCTTGATGAGCAGGGAATGGACGTTGATATTCGTCATATCATTCTGGTGGCTGACATGATGACTGTGGAGGGTGAGATTCATCAGATTGGTCGTCATGGTATCTCGGGCTCAAAGAACAGTGCCTTGGCACGGGCCGCCTTTGAGGTCACAATCAATCACCTATTAGGAGCTGGCATTGCTGGCACGGTTGATCCTCTCAAGGGAATCACTGAAAATGTTATTCTTGGCCAGCTTATTCCTCTCGGGACTGGGGCCATTGACCTGCTCATGACCCCATAGAACTATGGAGTGACCGATTATGTGCCTCTGTTTCGGCTGCCTGTCCACGTACGTACATGGCGCAACCGTTAAAACCAGAGGCATTTTTCACAAGGTCACTCTGGACTATATTCAGAACCACAACATCATAGAAGAATGAGGTATTCGCGTTGAGCATGAATCAACCAATTGCAAGTGCAGTCAGTACAGGCCGATGTAAAATAGGCGCAAAGTCGTCCATTGATGCGCTCAAGAAGAGAGAGGCACAGCTCGTTGTCATTGCGGCTAATTGCCCCGCCAATGAGACTTCCGATATCGAACGATATGCGGAGATGAGCGGTACGAAGATCTACAGGTTTAATGGCACCTCTTGGGACTTGGGCGAGATCGTTGGAAAGCCCTTTATGGTTTCAGCTATTGCCATTATCGAGCCTGGCGACTCTAAGATCTTAGAGATGGTGTGAGGCGGTAGTCTTGCCTCGAGTACGGCTATCCATGGATGACATGGCCTTAATTGCAACCTTTGAGCGTATCACAGGTGTGTCTGCTGTTGATGTGATTCAGGACGACACAGGCAACCGACTCATCTTTGTGGTTCGCCCCCGTCAGCTAGGAAAGGCCATAGGAAGAGGTGGCTCAACGATTCTCTCTGTTTCTGATGCTTTTGAAAAACATGTTGACGTTGTGGAACTTGCCGATACCGCAGAGGAGTTCATAAAGAGCGCCCTTGCCCCCGCGCGCGTAGAACACATCAAGATACAGGAAGATCGCCGTGGGCATCTTGTTGCACACGTCACGGTGAAGGCTGAGGACCGAGGCATTGCCATTGGTCGGGATGGCCGTAATGTGGCGCGGGCTCGTCTTCTGGCAAAACGTCATTTCGGTCTGGACAATGTTTTGATTGTATGATCTTATTGAATTCTTTTCTCTCTCCCGTTTCATAATGCTTTTAAGGATAGAACAGGGCGATGCACTGACCACCCATAGAGTAGACTATGAATCTTATCAGAGGTAGATTACGTGACAGGTTCGAAGAGTCCGCTGGGCGAGTTTGCGGCAAGACCGCTTCGCTCAAAGAGAAAACGATTTCGCTGGAAAAAGGCCAGCAACAAGCGCAGAGTGTTAAAGCTCAAGAGAAAGACTGATCCTCTTGAAGGTGCACCACAGGCAAGAGGGATTGTCCTTGAGAAGGTGGGCGTGGAGAGTAAACAGCCCAACTCAGCCATACGAAAATGTGTCCGTGTACAATTATCGAAGAATGGTAAGCAAATCACGGCCTTTGTTCCGGGTGATGGCGGTCTCAAATATATCGATGAACACGATACTGTCATTGTTGAGGGTATTGGTGGTGCTATGGGTGGAGCAATTGGGGACTTGCCTGGAGTACGCTGGCGCGTTTTCAAGGTCAATGGTGTGAGCCTCGAATCACTGATCTATGGCAAGGCCGAAAAACCAATTCGATAGGTGGTTGCATATGTCTGAAGAAGAACGTATCGATGAAATGCAAGGTGACGAGTTCGAGCGGCCACCACGCGAGCCCTCTCTTTTCCTATTATTTGGCAAGTGGGATCCCGCCGAGGTCGAGATCAAAGACATTGGCCTACAGAGATACATCTCACTCAAGCCCGTTCTCATTCCTCATACCTCTGGTCGTCATGCTAATCGTCGATTCCACAAGTCCAGAGTGCCTATTGTTGAACGTTTTGTCAACAAATTGATGAACGCTGGGAAACGAAAAGAGAAAAAGACCCGCACTGGCCGTGGCGCTGGGAAGAAGATACGCGCGATTGGTGTAGTCCGTCGTGTATTTGAGATCATCAATTACCGTACTGGTCTAAATCCTATTCAAGTCCTTGTGACCGCAATCGAGAATGCAGCACCCGCCGAAGAGACCACTCGTATCTCTTATGGTGGAATGGCATATCCTCGTTCAGTGGATGTCGCTCCACAACGAAGAATTGATCTTGCCCTGCGGTATCTCTCAGTAGGTGCTACTCGTAATGCTCATAATAGTGCAAAATCGTTTGAAGAATGCATAGTTGATGAGTTGCTTCTTGCCTACAAGGGCGACCCTGCAAGCTTTGCAATCGCTCGCAAAGACGAGCGCGAACGTGTTGCACGTTCAGCCCGATAATCTGGCTGACAACGGCTGCACTAAACGGTGCAGTCCGTCTTTCCTCTTTTTGTTTTATCAAGTGTTGAAACTTGGTCAGAGAGTGACTGGTGTGAATCTGTCACTGCTCCAGTAGACTAAAGTATCTTGATGGAAGCGGACGAGCGACAATAGATGAGTGTGTAGATCGTGCGGCAGGTATTTGCTTGGTTGGCTCTGCTCATTACCACTGTGGCTTGGGCATCCTCACTAATTTTTGCAAAGATTGTCTATTGGGAGGTCCCTCCCATTCATTTTGTCGCTCTTCGTTATACACTGGCCCTTCCCTTTCTCCTGATTGTATTGGTCTTGTATAGTAAGGGCCGCCCTCCGCTTCCTAAGACTCGTTCTGAGTGGAAGATTCTTCTGGTGGTCGGGTTTTCAGGGCCGTTTCTCTCTCAAGTTCTTCAATACATTGGCCTTAGTATGACCACTGCCGCAGAGACCCTGATGCTCATCAACATGAGCCCTGTATTTACTCTCATCCTTGCAGCGATAATCCTTGGCGAATCAATCACTCCTAAGAAGATTGGCGGCTTGGTATCTGCATTCTTGGGGATGGCCCTGATCGTTCTTGGTGGTACTCCAATGACCGGATCGGTTGAGGCAGTTCGTCTGGCTGGTGACACGATTGTGGTGATCTCAACATTGCTCTTTGCAATCAATGGGGTTTCTGGGAAAATCGCTGTCCGAAGTCTGGATTCGGTGGCTGTGACCTTCTACAGTACACTTATTGGTATTCCCTTTATGTGGCTCTCAGCTCTACTACTTGAAGATCCATTGACTGTGTTCTCAATCAGTCTGGGGGCATGGTATATTCTAGCATGGGTTGCAATCATCAATACTGTTGTTGCCTTCATTCTCTATTATGAATCAATGAGGTACATTGAGGCCTCTCTTGTGCAGATCGGGCTTAGTCTGATCGCTGTATGGGGTGTCCTCCTTGCAATAATCTTTCTTGGGGAACCCGCTCTCTCTCTACAATTTGTCGGTGGAGGTCTGACATTATTGGGAGTGGCCTTGGCAAATCTCTCAGCCACCAACGATTATCAAGAATTGGATGGCGCCGGGGGAGGGATTTGAACCCTCGTGTGCGGAGCACACCAACTTAGCAGGCTGGCTCCTTACCAGGCTAGGAAACCCCGGCTATAGCAAGAGCGACAATGATTCTCTCTTAAACATTATCGTGAGTCATAGATTTTCATGGAGGCTAGAGCATTATAGCTCATTTAGTACATATCATTTGTCTATTGACATGCTGCAGCAGTCATTTGAAAAATACGAATGATCTGCTATACAAGGTGCAGCGGCCCCGCGGCCTCGGACGTCCTTCCCCCCGGCGCGGATCTCGCACCATTCTCGAAGCGGCTACCTCTGAGGCTCCACTACTCTTCCTTAGGGCTGTTCCCGCCAGGGCCTGACCCGGTTCGGAAGTCTAAGCCAATCCCGGCAGTCCTACGACTACCGCTATGACCGTAGCAGACTTCAGAGACCGCTCGTCATAGTCCGGTACGAGGGCACACGGGAGTCCGGTTTCGCCCTCGGCGTTGGTTACTGGTCCCGGCTATTGCCATACCGGTCACAGGTCGCGGCAAACGACCCGACCCTACCCGCTGCATGATGATAACTCTTCGATACGCCTAAAAAGATTGCCAAGGGACATACACACAGTAGATGGCCAATAAGGTGAGTATTCGATGCTGTTTAAATTCCAAGACGACTCTTCTCGTTCGAGGCGCGTACTGGTGATCGCTGTTCTTCTGCTCCTAATCTCTCCGGGAGCATTGTTGATATTCATTACCGATTCACGAATTGCGCCCTTTCCCCTTATTGTGATGGTCATAGTGTCTGCTGTATTTCTCTACTGGCTGGTTCACTGGCACAATCATCATTACATACAGCAAGATTTTCTTTGATAAAGCTGGTTGGATTGCTGCTCCTAGAGGCTGGTTGCTATGAACGCGGAATCGGGAGGCCCTGCAAAGCGCGATTGGCGCGTCACATGGACTAAGATCTTTGTTATTATCTTCATGACCGCTCTCGCACTACTTGGTGCATCGCACCCTGGCTCTGATTCCTATACCTCATTCACACTTCCTGCTATGATTATTCCCGGCTTCTTGCTTGTCATCATGATCTGTCTTTCAAGGAAGCACAGTCGGTCAGTTGATCTTGCAGAGGATGAGGCGATCTTTGCGATTCTGGAAAAGCATGCCGCCCCTGCATTGAGAGTGGAAGGTACTGATTTCTACCGATGCCCCTCTTGTGACATGACCTTTGACATTATCAATGCAGTTCAACAGGAAGAGAACGTCTATTTGTGTCCCTTTTGTGGCGTTCGGCTCTTTATCGAATGAGCGCTTGCTATCCGTTCCGGTAGAGGAATGCCATCACGCAGTGTGTCTTGAAGACAATGTACTTTGTCGAAAGCGTTAAAAGCAACCCCCGAAGTGAAGGGCAGAGTCTGTCCTGTATAGAGGACCGACTAAAAACGCGAAAGGAGAATTAATGCCTTGTCCAAGAAAGAAAAGGAGCACCTGAACCTCGTCGTCATTGGCCATGTTGACCATGGTAAAAGCACGATGACTGGCCGGCTCCTATATGAAACAGGCGCTGTTGATGAACGAACGTTCCAACAGTACAAGGCCGAAGCAGAGAAACTTGGGCGGCCCAGCTGGGCATGGGCTTTTGCGCTGGACCGTCTCAAGGAAGAACGTGAACGTGGTCTTACAATTGACATTGCGTTCTTCAAGTTCATGACTGACCGCTACTACTATACCATTATTGACGCACCCGGCCATAAAGACTTCATCAAGAACATGATCACAGGTGCGTCCCAAGCCGACGTAGGATTGTTGGTCGTGTCGGCTAAGAAAGGTGAGTTCGAGGCTGGAATAGGTCCCGGTGGTCAGACAAAGGAACATGCGTATCTTGCCATGACCCTTGGTGTGCCCAGTTTGATCGTCTGTATCAATAAGATGGACGATGATAGCGTCAAGTACAGCGAGGACCGCTACAAAGAGGTCAAGGAAGAGGTAGAGGGATTCCTGAAGAGCATCGGTTACAAGACCGATAAGATCCCATTCATCCCCACTTCTGCCCTCGATGCTGCCAACCTGAGCAAGAAGACCCCCGACCTGACCCCATGGTATGATGGACCCTGCTTGCTTGAGGCTCTAGACGCTGTCGAGCTTCCACCCAAACCAGTTGACAAGCCCTTGCGCGTGCCAATCAATGATGTATACTCT
The DNA here is from genome assembly GCA_021498125.1 of Candidatus Thorarchaeota archaeon. Lineage (NCBI taxonomy): Archaea > Promethearchaeati > Candidatus Thorarchaeota > Candidatus Thorarchaeota archaeon. Next base: position 15,520 of record JAIZWL010000001.1, read on the forward strand.
ATCAAGGGTGTTGGTACCGTGCCAGTCGGTCGTGTCGAGACTGGTGTCATGAAGCCTGGGATGAAAGTCATCTTCATGCCTCCGAACAAGACTGGTGAGATTAAGTCAATCGAGATGCACCATGAGCAGTTGCCTCAGGCAATTCCTGGTGATAACATCGGTTTCAATGTGCGTGGTATCGAACGTAAGGATCTAGGACGTGGCGACGTTGCTGGTCCTGTTGATTCCGCCCCCACAGTTGCAGCCGACTTTACAGGGCAGGTCATGGTCATTCAGCACCCAACTGCAATCACTGTTGGTTACACTCCAGTCATCCATGCACACACTGCACAGGTTGCCTGTAGATTCGATCAGCTCCTGAAGAAACTTGACCAACGAAGCGGCCAAGTCATTGAGGAGAACCCCGACTTTGTGAAGAAGGGTGAGTCCATGTTGGCAAAACTTGTACCCCTCAAGCCAATGGTCATTGAGAAGTACAAGGAGTTCCCACAGCTCGGACGATTTGCAGTACGTGACATGGGAATGACCGTTGCAGTCGGTGTCGTTCTCGATATCACTCCACGTGCCAAATAATTGTGTACAACATACTGAACCGGGCCTAATGGGCCCGTGTTCCGCTTCTTTTTTCTTGTTTTACTACTACTACTACTACTACTCTACTCACGACGGAAGTTGAGTAGTATCTTATACAAATGCCCCACTATTTCTCTTGATTTGGGTGATCTCTTCGAGAATCTCTAGTTCGGCTTGAGATAGGTCTTCTTTGAACTTTTTACGGAGGGCAAAAATGTGTTTGTCGGGAATATCGACATACAGGGTCTCATCCGTCTTGACTTGGCGGCCAATCGTGGGTCCTCGAATCGAGACTGCAACTTCCATACCCTCAGTAGCCTCATCGATATTCACCCCTCGGTCTTGTATCTGCATAATCGTTCCTACTCTCTTACCCTCTGCATTCATCAATGCAACCTTGGGTCTGATGACTCCATGAACACGCACTCCTACAATTGCGGGATCTTTTTGTCGAAAGATATAGTCTGGAATGACATCTATCTTTCCCGGGCGGATGATATGCGCAAGTGATTCGGCCTTAGCCTGTTCGCGTTTGACTATTAACCATGCATTGTAATCATCATAGAGTCGATAGATGACCTCATTGAGAAAGATCTCAACTCCATATTCAGCAGCAAGGTCTTCAATGCCCTGTGCTACTTTGACATTGAACCCCAAAATGACCGCGTTTAGAGGGTCTGTGTCCCCAGCCGCACTTGCCTCAAGAACATCCCGCTTGACTATCGGCCCCACATCTGCCACTCTGACAGGGACGTTTCGTTCTTGAAGAAATTGAGTGACTGCCTCTAGGGATCCCAGTGTGTCGGTCTTCAGTACTATTCCTGAGGAGTTTCTGTGAATTCTAATAGCCCCGACTTCCTCTTGGACTTTCTGTTTGACCTCCTCGAGCTTTTCAAGGTCCTCAACACCAAAAACGGGAGCTCCTGCAACTGCACCGTGAATATCCGGCGAGACTATCTTTACACCAGCCGCTGCATGGACTTCATCCACATGTGCGAATTTCTCACGAGGGTCTCTGATCTCATCAAGCGGCTTTGGAAGTAGAAGTGCGCGTATTTTTGCAACAATGACTTCTTCGAGCCCTCCGACGACAACTGTATCCGTTTTTCTAAGGACCCCATCATAGATGATTGTGTCGAGTGTCACGCCAAGACCGGTTTCTTCTCGAACCTCAAGAACAACCCCTTTGGCTGGTCCTGTAGATACAAGTAATCTATCTTTCATATACTGCTGCGTGAGACCCGCTAAGACCATTAATAGCTCAGGAATGCCCTCACCAGTTTTGGCACTTGTGGGTACGATTGCTACATTTTTAGTAAAATCAGTAATTCTATCGAAACGTTCGGATAAGATGTCGTTGGCGGATAGGGCCCCCACAATCTCGTAAAGCCTCCTATCGACCTCCATTTGAACACTCTTACTCTGTGCCTTGATGGCGGCCGCCAAGGGTAGTTCGGGATGAGGTTTCCAGCCGGGAACCTTATCCAGCTTGTTTGCAGCTATTAAGAAAGGAGTCTTTCCGGAGCGGAGGATCTTCAACGACTCGTAAGTCTGTGTCAGTGGCCCCTCATTGATATCGATGACCAAGATGGCAATGTCCGCAATTGCGCCGCCGCGTCTTCGAAGATTGAGGTACGCCTCGTGTCCGGGTGTGTCGATGAACAATAGGCCTTCGATCTCGAGTTTGGTCTTTACAGCCTTTAGTAATGTTCCACACACAGAAAGGATAGTCTCGGTGGGGAAAAATGATGCACCTATGTGTTGTGTGATTCCGGCTGCCTCGCGATTCTGTACAGCAGTTCCACGCATCCTGTCAAGAAGGGAGGTCTTTCCGTGATCAATATGCCCAAGGACTGTGACTATTGGGGATCGTAGTTTTGGGGTTCCTGAGTCTGACTGTGGCATCGAGGGCGCCTCACAACGAGTTGCTTGCGACTGACAAGTTGTAGTTTATGAAAGTTGCCTTACGGTGTATTCTTGGCCTTATGGCATTGTCACAACTCTAAAATAACACAAACTTTGCGAGTGGCATAGTCATAACTAATGGTGACCATAATGGAACGATCTCTAGTAATAATCAAGCCTGATGGGACTGTGCGTCGAAAGATCGGTGCCCTTGTCATCAAGGCACTCCGTGATAGAGGATTTACTATTCGTGCATTCAGGGAGATGGAAGTTTCTCAAGCTCTTGCTGAGCAACATTATGCTGTACACAAAGACAAACCCTTCTTTCCGTGGCTCGTTCAGTTTATCACATCCGCTCGTGTGTTGGTCTTGATTTTCGAGGCCGACAATGTGATACAGGGCATTCGAGATGCGTTAGGTGCAACTTTTGTCCAGAAGGCAGCACCAGATTCCCTGAGAGGCAAATACGGTATTTGGGGTGGGATCAACATTGCTCATGCCTCAGATGCTCCTGAGACCGCCTCCAATGAGATTGCTCTCTGGACAAAGGAGGGAGGGCTCGTAGAGTCTGATGCTGCTGATGCAGAAGTCATGGCCTATATTGAAAAATATGCGAGTGATGGGGTCGATCATACTCTTGAGATTCGTGAGACCATCGTTAAGGCAATCGAGACAAATTCGGTATCTGATGATGTCCTACATTCTCTTGAAGACCTTCTTGGTCTTGACGCTCGCAATATTAATGACGAGGAAGTCAAGGCACTGGCTGAGGCTATTTTTGCTCTAGTTAAAGAAGAAGTTGAAAAGAAACAATAAGTGGCAGTAGGTGGCGCACTGCCACCTCTACTACCTTTTTGCGATTATTGACTACGGAACTATCTGCTGGTCTTTCCACCTTTCTGATAGCCTGCAGTCCATTTGGTATCTCTTGGTTTCATTCCTCGCTTGAGTGCAGCCACCTTGCACTTGTTCGAGCAATACCAATTCACAGAGCCATCTTTTGTGCGGACAAACGCAATACCTGTTCCTGGCTCGATATCCTTGCCACAGAAGGCGCATTTTTGCGTACCAACCATTTTATCGCCTCCTCATCTTTCGAGCCTCACGCTCTGTTTCACGGAGTATCAGGATATCGCCTAGCCTGACAGGGCCCTTGACATTTCTTGTGAGAACTCTGCCCTTGTCTCTCCCCTCGAGGATCTTCACTCGGACCTGTGTGATCTCACCGGTCACACCAGTCCTTCCAAGGAGCTGAATGACCTCTGCAGGAATGGCTGGCTCTCTATCTTCTTCCTTGCTCATTGAAATCCATCACCTAGCAACGTCTTATTTGCGTAGTGCCGCAATCTTTTCAACGACATCCGCAACAAGGTCCTTTGCCTTTCCTTCAACGAGAATGGAGGCTGCTGCTGTTGGTCGTTCAATACCCACGGCAGCTCCAATATCCTTCTTACCTTTCACAAAGATGTAGGGGATTTTTTTATCATCACAGAGGCCTGGCAGATACATGATCACCTCTGGTGGTTCTACATCTTCAGCAATGAGCACCAGCTTGGCAGTGCCTCGTTCGATGGACTTGGTGGTCTCATTGATTCCTTTCTTAACTCGTCCTGAGCCTCTGGCTCCTTCAAGGGCTTCAAGTGCCTTCTTCTGAAGCTCTTCAGTAGGCTCCCAATCTACAAAACTTGGTTTAGGCATTTTTTAGTACCTCTGTCTTACACTTCATTGGTATGACCCTCACTCAACATAGAGTGAGTTCCTGTCGCTGTCATGCCCTTGTCTTTTAAAACTGTCGAAGTGAATCTACTCTTCACTATATAGTTCATTGATCATCCGGCGAAGCTCATCATCTGCTACTCCCTCGAGAACACTATGCCTTTCGCGTTTTCTCATGATATTAAGTGCATGATGAATATCATCAAGGAATTGTTCCATAGTAATTGACATAGAGGACAGCGTGAGGGGCAGATCTCTTGCGACCATTATCTTGCGAATCTCGTGAGGGTCGTAGAGAGAATATCCTGCTTTTTCGAGATAGTGGAGGCAGAGTGGAGTTGCAAAGATCACTTGTAATCCATGAAGGTTATGTTCTCTTCGTTCCATTGCATGAGAGATCGCATGTTCAGTCCCCGAACATGGTCGTGAGCTCCCCGCAAGATACATCGCTTTTCCGGCATCGATCTCCGCCATGATTAGAGTTTCCAAGCTCTCATCAGATAGTACCGTGTCTAGTGCATGTTTAGTCAGTTCAAAGGCTTCCTTATTGAACGACTCCCCATGAATCTCGTTTGCCATTTTCCATTCGCTAAGACTTGAGGTCTTGCAGAGAATATCTCCCGTCCCTGCAAGAAAGAGGGCTCTTGGGGCTTGCGCTATGATTTCTAAGTCCGCAATGACTGCAATCGGAAGCTTGCATCTCTTTGAGTATCGGTATCCGTTATGGCTGACTGAGGCTGCTTCACTTGCAATCCCATCATGTGATGCGGCTGTTGGCACTGATATCCACTCAAGACCCGTTTCAGCAGCAATGAGTTTTGCAGTATCAATACTTCTTCCTCCCCCAAATCCCACAATAACATCTGCTGTGGCTGAAGGTTCTCGTTTTTCTGGATGGTCATCCACCATTATCCATGTCGGGTCCACATCAAGAAAATCATCCAAGATCATCTTGTATTTATCAAAAATGATTGCATCTGATACGAACATGGCCTGGCCATATTTTGCCACTATCTCTGGTAGTGCCTGAAGAGCTCCCTTCTTAATGACTACTATCTCTGGACCTACAATTGCCATGCTATCAGACCATCCGCATTATTCTCATTCCTCTTGTTAAGAGCTTCGATATATGGCATGATCTCAGTGTTGGCCTTAAATTATTCAGACAACTATCTACCTACGAGTGGATGCGATATGGAGTCAAGATTCGACTTGAGCCATATATGAAGTGAGTGTTACTATCGTAACACGATAGCTGATATTCCAATGTTGGTAGACAAAATCGTAATACTACGCTGGAGTTGCTGAATATGACCCGATACGTCAAGGTCGCGCTTATGGGTGCTGGTTATGCGGGTAAATCGACGTTGATTCGTCTCCTTACCGATGATGTGACTAAACTGGACTCGAAATACAATCCTACAGCCGGAATGGACTGTGGGACAATTACACTGGATAATACAACAAAGATTTCTCTCATTGAGATGGGTGGGCAGACTCACTTTGAGTTTATGTGGCCTGATCTCATGAAGGGGAGCCAAATGGTCGTTGTAGTCACAGAGAGTACACCAAAGGCTGTTCTCAAGACCCGCCAATTATTGGAAAAATACAGGGAATTTCTTGTTGGGAAACAAGTGATTGCAATTGCAAACAAGCAGGATATTTCTGGTTCAATGAAGCCTGCATCGGTACAGGACTTGTTAGGTGTACCGACCTATGGAATGGTTGCGATTGATCCCAAGCAGCGGCTCCACGGTTACCGTCTAATCGTTGATGGACTCAGAGACATGGTCCAGATGGCTGCATAACCCGCATACTGACCGGAATTGATGGCTCCCCCAGATTCGCGTTTCAACGAAATTTTAGAGTGATCTGTGGGAGCTTATCATTGACGTATCACGCATAATTTTGCCTATGACAACGCTTTTATGTACTGTCAAGGCAACGCACCATTACCCAGGACACGGGCGAGTGAGCTAATTGGCCAAATGGTCCTTAGCGAGTCCGTTCGGGAATAGTGTCTTTTGGGTGGACACGTACAACCTCTAGGTTTGGTGATAGAGTGGAAATCACAATCATACACATGGAAGACAATGTGTGCCACTTCCTCATCGAAGGAGTCGATGTAGCATTTGCGAACGCATTACGCAGAACAATGTTGACCCGTCTGCCTTCGATGGCAATAGATGAAGTGCTCATCCTTGAGAACACAAGCGTCATGTATGACGAGATGTTGGCACACCGGCTTGGTTTGGTCCCCCTTGTCACGCCTCTTGATGACTACAATCGTCCTGAGGAGTGTGATTGTGAGGGTAAAGGCTGTAGTCTTTGTCAATGCACTCTGACACTTGAGGTTGAGGCTGGGGACGAAGAGGTCATGGTGTATTCTGGTGACCTGCAGTCCCAAGATCCCAAAGTCGTACCCGCCATAGACAAAATTCCCCTCGTGAAGCTCGCTCCTAGGCAGAGCCTAATTATTGAGGCGTACGCTCGTCTTGGAACTGGTCGGGAGAATGCCAAGTTTCAACCAGTTTCAACAGTTGCTTACAAGTATGTTCCCGCCGTTAGTGTGGACAAATCGAAGTGTACCAAGTGTGGTGCCTGTGTCGAAGTCTGTCCAAAGAACATCTTCAATCTGGATGGTGGTGTAATCTCTACCCAGAATACACTTGCGTGTAGCCTCTGTGAGATATGTGTCCGAGAGTGCGAACCCGGTGCGATCACAATCGATTCGAAACCAAATAGCTTTCTCTTCAAAGTGGAATCTACCGGAGCTCTCTCCCCTGAAGAGATCATAGAACGCTCAGTCGAGCTTCTCAGGGAGAGGTTTCGCACAGCTCTTGACTTTGCAAACTCTTTGTAGGAGCGGAAATACAGATGGTTCGATCTGGTTCAACTGATCCAAACACACGTGCGTTACTTAACTTGTTGAGGAAGACTTCAACAAAGCATAGTGTCAAGATTTGGAAGCGAGTTGCTGAGCTGATAGCCCGGCCAGCAAGAAAACGTGCAGTGGTCAACATAGGAAAAATCGATAGGTACACAAAAGATGGGGACATCATTGTGATTCCTGGCAAAGTGCTTGGGGCTGGAGTTCTTACCCACAAGGTCACTGTGGCAGCTCTTAATGCCTCTGCAACAGCACGCTCAATTATAGTGGGTGCTGGTGGCTCACTAATATCGATTGATGAACTGCTGACCAAAATACCCGCAGGAAGCGGTGTGACTATTATTACCTGAGGTGGTCTTGATGAGTGAACGAAGAGTTAAGGTCTATGATGCCGAAAATATGGTTGTGGGTAGACTAGCCGCAAAAGCTGCAAAGGCCGCCCTACTTGGTGATCTTGTGATCATAGTAAATGCCGAAAAGGCGATAATCACAGGCGACAAAAGGACAGTCATTGATGCGTATAAGGAGAAGCGAAATATTCGGACTTCCTATAATCCTCGGAAGGGACCATTCCATCACCGACGACCCGATAAAATGGTCCGACGAATGATTCGAGGGATGCTCCCATATCCCCGGCCACGTGGGAAAGAGGCATACAAACGGGTGAAGGTCTATATTGGTGTACCTGATGAATATTCTGGCACAGAGAAGATTATTCTTGAAGGAGCGAGATATACAAGCCTTACACGAAAGCATATTACAATTGGAGACCTCTGCTACGAGCTTGGCTGGAGGAACCCGGAGGTAGTTTAAGATGCGTGTTATAGTTTCAACTGGTAAACGAAAGACCTCGTTGGCCAAGGCCACAATTAAAGAGGGCAAGGGCCGTATCCGAATTAATGGGGAACCATTAGAGATATTGCAACCAGAAGTGGCAAAAGCTCGGATCATGGAGGCATTGCTCCTATTTGGCGAAAACTGGACAAAGTATGACATCAAGGTTCGAGTTCGTGGTGGTGGCTTCATGGGACAGGCCGATGCTGTCCGGATGGCGATTGCTACTGGTCTGATTAAGATCAGTCAGGATTACGAGGCGCGTTCTCGAATGTTGGAGCATGATCGAACAATGCTTGTTGGTGATCCTCGTCGTACTGAACCCAAGAAGTTTGGTGGGCCCTCGGCAAGGTCCAGATATCAGAAATCATACAGGTGAGGTGTTATAGAAAATGATTATTCCTGTTCGATGTTTTACTTGTGGCAAAGTTGTGGCCGACAAGTACGAGGAGTTCAGGCGTGAGGTCCGACAGGGTGCAGATCCTGGAGAAGTTCTTGATCGTCTGGGGCTGCATCGATACTGTTGCAGGCGAATGCTTCTAGCACATATTGACATCATTGATAGTTTCATGGCATTTGCCACAGTTAAGGTTGAGGAGGCACAATAGTTTGAGTGAGGCTGAGATTAGCGAAACCGACCTTTTGACATCATTGGACAACTATCTTGCGGCAGGGTGCCATATCGGAACTCATGTGAAGACCGAAGACATGGAGCCTTTTGTCTACCGACAGCGACCTGTGGGACTTTATGTTCTGGATGTGCGAAAGACCGATGAACGACTGCGTGTTGCAGCCAAGTTCATTGCACGATTTGACCCGTCCAAGATTGCAGTGGTGTCTGGCAGGCTTTATGGTAAGAAACCCGTGGAGACCTTTGCGTCATATATCGGTGTTAATGCATTTACGGATCGTTTTGTCCCCGGTACCTTGACCAATCCCAATATTGCGGGTCCACGAGTATACATTGAGCCTGATCTTGTCATACTGACCGACCCTCGTACTGATCAACAGGCTCTGACCGAGGCATCACGCATTGGAGTGCCTGTTATTGCTCTCTGTGACACTGATAATGTTACCACCAATGTGGATCTCGTTGTTCCCACTAATAATCGTGGGCGAAAAGCATTGGCACTGGTATATTATCTCCTGACTCGCCAGGTGTTGATCGAACGTGGGGACATCCCTGAGGATGCCGAACCCGCTTTCACGCATGAGGACTTTGAGCCACAAGTTCAGAGGTTCTAGCTCAATATGGTGATGACGCCTTTATCGGCGTCCACCTCCACTTTTTGTCCCGTCTTTAATTTTTCAATATCGATCTTGTCTATTGCAGGAATCTCGCTAATGATGCAACCTACAGCAATAACCGGGTCTGTATTCCTGTTGATGATCGCTAAAGGTGCTTTCCCTGTCTTCTTTAACGCATAGAGGACATATGACCCCACTGTACTGCCCTTTCCAGTTGGGAAGACCAGCACTTTTCCCGCAACGCTTTGTCCCTCAAGTGGATGATCCTTTTCAACTATCTCCCCTGTATCCGGGTCGCACCCACCATAAAATGATATGTCTGCATCAGTGAATAGGATCTCCCCTGTGGTCTTTCCCTTGAATATTCGTCTTCCCTGCAGTTTCATGATGTCGCCTCCCTGATACATTCTTCAACAGTTCGTATCTTTATCTTGAACTTGTTTTTCCCTCTTGCATAGAAACATGCCTTTGCGGAGTCAGTCATCAGTCCTTTGAATCGGCCCTTTAACGGGGCAACCGCGCAACAGGCATCACTCACTAAGAATGCTCCCGCGCTCTCAATCTTGTCATAAAATCCCATCTTGATTGCAAGATCTTTGGTCGGTCTTGCAGTGGTTATCCATACCGTCTTACCCTCTGTGACCTGTTTACCCTCCAACATTTCCGCTATCTTGGCGATCTCCTTGATACTTGCATGTGGGCAACCTATGCTTATGAAGTCAATCTCAGCATCTTCGTCATCAAGTGCCGACCTAGCCTCATCAAGATCTTCCTGAGTAACAATCTCGACCTTCTCCGGAATGGGTGTCTTGTTAGGTGTGATTCCCTCGATATGAAATATCCCCAGTCCTCCATAAGTTGCTATGGACGCGCACAGGGACTTCAGTTCTTCTGTTGTTGCGCTTTTGATTCCTGTGATGAATGGGACTTGTTTCTTTGTTCGTGCGCCAATGACTTCTCCTAACAGACCAAAATCATCCGTCCCCTTTAGTTCTACTTGAACCTCATACTTGACTTGGGCATGGCGATTCTCATCCAGATGGAGTCCGTACTCTGCTGTGCGACCAGTGAGTGCTGCTGCAAGGGCACTTGGGCCTCCCTCTCGGTTAGTCCTTGCTCCTATTACTGCGTTAGCAAAGCAAACTGCTGATGACTCAGCCCATGCGACATGTTCGCCATAATGTGGCAAGTTTCCGATGAGATATGGTGTGCAGGTACATGTTGTGATGACTCCCATTTTAGCGAAGGCCTCAACAACTCGCTGTTGGTTGGCCGCAAAGTCTTCGGGAATACCATGCTTTTTCCACTCTGTAAGATCCATTCCGGCCGGGTTTAATGTGGTAAGTACTCGTACCTTTCCATCTTCTGCCATCTCATCGAGATACTCTAGACCCGGTTCGCCTAAATTATGGTAGGATACTCCTGCAATCTGTACACTGGATACGGGAATTAGTCGAGTCGCTCCATAAATCTCACCAAGTGTTGTGATGATCTCCATGGCCTTGCGTGTGGCCTTCCCATGTTTTCCCTCCAGCATCTCCTGCTCTTCTTTAGTCAGTTCGAGAACCATCTCACTCACCTACAAACTGTTTCAAGTCCACAGTTGGGAATTTTGCCTTGTCAAAGCTCTTCCCCTTTGTCACCATCGGTTTGGTGCAATCAAACCCGACTTTCGTAGTCATCTTGGTCCCAGGTTCGGCGCTTGGATCAAGCGAGCTTCCCGGCTCCTTATCCTTGATGAGCAAGTCCACATCTGCTTGGAATCTTGTCGCCATTGCCCATTCGCGTTCTTGTTCGTTGTATATATCAATATCATCATCGTAGACCCATACATGTTTCGCACTATGGTGCCCTGCAAACGCGGCCTCTACGGCGCGAAGCCCATCATCCTCATTCTGTTTGCGTATCTTGACTGCAATGTGTAACCAGCTCGCTCCTCCAGGTGTAATGTATACGTCCTGTACATCAACGCCTCTCTCCTTCACTTTCCTGAAGACAGTTGGCTCACGTGGCATTCCCATTAACAGTTTGTGCTCAAGTTTTCCTGGGAGCAGTGCTTGCCAAATGGCGCTCTTACGATGGGTTATCTTTCGGACCTCAAAGATTGGTTCTTCTCTTACTACATCTACTGTTTCTGTGAGATCGATAAATGGCCCCTCTGCATGTTTTTCCTCTAGAAACACACGGCCCTCAAATACAAATTCTGTGTCTGCTGGAATTAGGAGGTCTGAGGTCTTTGCTTTAACAACTTGAATCGGTCTGAGCGCATTGGCTATCTCTAACTCGTTGATCCCTGTTTCAACGGATGTGGCCGCTGCAATCAAGACCTCTGGAGTATTCCCGATACAGAAGGCCACATCGAGTTCGCCGTTACGTGAAAGAAACTTGTGGAAGTCGCGGCCACGTACAACACGGATGACCATGTGGTTCTTGTCTATCTGCATTGCTCGATGGAAATCGAGGTTTTGACCGTATTCGGAATCACCGGCGACCATCACGCCCGAAGAGACATATGGGCCTCCATCCACTTTATTGTGGATGAGAATTGGTATCTTGTTCAAGTCAACATTATCTTGGATCACTTCTTGAGAGGGGGCGTTTGTGACAACCTCTGGTGGGCTTCTATTCTCAATAGCCTCAGTAAGTGTTGGGATGATTTGTTCAACTCCAATTCCAAAATAGTCCGCAATTTGCGACTTTGTACAGAACAGATTTCCCACCGCCCGAAATTCGCTCTCTTTTACATTCTCAAAGAGTATTGGTGTGGGTTCCATCGAATTGAGTACTGCTGCAATCTCAAGCTCTCGTGAGATTGGTGTAGTGACTACTCTCAATGACCCCTTTTCTCGGAGTTCCTCAATGTATCTCTCAAGTATCATGAGTTCCACCACATATTGGTTACAGTCCAAATGATGTTATCCATACTGCGGCAGCCCCATTTTTCTTTAAGGCATCCGCAATCTTAGTGACAGACGCGCTGTCCGAAGCCAACGCAATCATATTTCCACCCCTTCCCGTACCAGTCATCTTGGCGCCAAGAGCCCCATTCTCTCTTGCAACTGTGACAAGGGCATCCAGTTCCTTACATGATACGGTCAGATCCTGTAATAACTCATGGTTCCTGTTCATGAGTTCTCCTACCCTCTTAAGATCCACATCAAGAAGTGCCTTACGTGCATCTTGTACTAGTCTGTCGTATTCGGAGGCAACTCCCTTAAACCACTCCGGGTCCGTCTCTTTCTTCTCACGTACATCTCCCACAACCTCTGTTGTGCTGGCGGTCAACCCGGTAGCCGCGATTACAAGATCTACCGCCTTGGGCAGTTTGATCTTTTCAAAAAGTGGGGGCCCTCCACTTAAATCTCGTACATACCAGACGAGTCCGCCAAATGTTGAGGCTGTATTGTCAATGCCTGATGGAGTCCCATGGTACCCTTTTTCTCCTTCATATGCAGCCTCATTGATCCTCTCATCATCAAATCCAAGATCGAATTCATCATTAAGAGCTCTTGCTATTGCTACACAGCTTGCAGCGCTTGCGCCAATCCCCGAGGCACAGACTAACTCGCCTCCAAGCTCGATATGAATCCCCTGTTCCGAGAGATCAATACCGCAAAAGCCAATCACATTTTCAATGGAGACCTTTTGTTCGTCCAGTTTCTTTTCTTTATAGCCTGGCATTTCTGGCCGCCTGTCATCAATGCTCCATCCCGGTGTGCTCTTTCTAGTCACCTTTGCAATGGTCTCATCTGCTATCCCGGCAGCTATCGCGGGATATCCATACACAACAAAGTGTTCTCCAAAGAGTATAGTCTTACCCTTGCCAGTACCGGTACCCATACATTCACGCTCAACAGAATTGTGATGCGCACTCGTATTTAATCATTACATTTGAATACTCTGACAATCTTCCACATCGTACTATATGTGGCAGTTCATAAGGCTCACGTTACTTGTTCCCCTACAATACTCGGGAGGATTCCCTCATGCGCTTGCGGATATTGGATCTATTCTGTGGGGCTGGCGGTTTCTCATTAGGATTCCAGCCCCCCATCTCAACACACTTGGCAATCGATATAGATCCTTATCCGCTTGCCACGCTTGCCATTAATCAGCCATCGGTAACAACATTACAGGCTGACATTCGTGTGCTGCACTCTCAGCAAATTGAACAGTTTCTCGGGGGACGCCCAGATATCATTATTGCCTCCCCACCATGTGAGGAGTATAGCCTTGCAAATCCTACAAGCGAGCAACCTGCTGTAGACCGTGTATATGGTACGGGGACTGCGCGTCTGCTTCTTGATGCGATTCGAATAATCGGAGATCTTGAACCGACAGTATTTGTCATTGAGAATGTGGCCGCCATCCTTCGGGCCGGCGGTCGTGAGATAATACGTCACGAGCTGGAGCGTGTGGGAATTGATGATGTGTTTTTCAATCTGATACGTGCCGAACGCCATGGCCTACCATCAAAGCGTTTGCGTGTTTTTATCAGTAATATCCCGTTACGATTGCCTCAGCAAAGATCTCCGACCGTTATGGGGGCCATTGGTGACCTTCCATCCTTAGGTGTTGATGCTCTCTTTGAGATGCCTAAGGACATTCCTAATCATACCTTACGTATTCTGCCAGACAGCAAACAAAAATTGGTCCGTAAGGCAAAGAGAGGTCGAGGCGCTCAACACTTTAAATCGAGAGGGCGTACAATCCCCAACTGGGTGCGGCTATTCCCTAATCAGGTGGCTACCTCGATAAATGGACTCTCACGTTACATTCATCCCTATGAAGATCGCCTTCTGACAGTGAGGGAACATGCAAGGCTCATGAGTTATCCTGATGAGTACATTTTTTCCGGTCCTGTGGACAGCCAGTACAATCAAGTAGGAGAGAGTGTTCCACCACTCATCTCGCACCTTATATCAAAGGAGGTTCAAATGCATATTGACTGAATTCAAAAACGTCTTTGTAGTACTTCACAATGTACATGCAGTAAGCAAGGTAATCGACACGGCTCAGGTCGTGTATGGTCTGGGCTTCTCTCATTTTATCGTATCAAAATCTGAGGGGACTGCTGCGCAGACTGGAGTCCCTGATGCGAACAAGCTTGCCTTCAAGCTAAAAGGAAACTTCATGGTGTTTCCTGACCTTCCAGATGTGATCGATCTCTTAGAGATTACCCGCCCCTTGCTCTTGGTCTCCCCCAAGTTGACCAAGTCTCGTATCCAGCTAGACGAACTCAGTAAGCGGGTCTCCTCTGGTGAGCCAGTCATGATCGTTCTGTCTGGGAGTCCAAGTTCCTTTTCAAGAAAAGAGATGGATCTTGGGGAATGTGTCTCTCTTGACTCACGCATTGATATTGGTCCAGCAGCCACTGCGTCAATTATACTCCACTCTCTGAAACGCTCATGATTTCCATGGTTATTCAAATCTTGGCTAAAACAAAGAGGAGATGGTGGGCCGGGTGCGATTCGAACGCACGATCCCTTGGTCCCGAACCAAGAATCATACCAAGCTAGACCACCGACCCTGTGAAAGTGGCAACTACTTGAGAGTCATTTAATCATTTCGTTGACTCGACTAACGACTCGATAGTGCCAAGGTATACATTATCTATACTATAGACTTCTGCTGTGTGGGTCTCAGCGCAGCCTCTCTCAAAGAGTGGTCCCTGTAAAGTCATATCCGGCCGATTAATTCTATTTCCTGAAGCGAGCGTATTGAAACTGGGAAGGACGATTAGCGTTCCAACTGGGTCATCCTGAATCTTATCCGCACCAATATGCTGTCTGACACAGTTTTTCTCAAGACGTGTCTTAATGATGGCTGGTAGTGATCCTGCACTTCTCCTAATAGGCACCTGTGAATGTGTTCTTGCTACTCGCGTAATTCCAATACTGGGATGGTTGTGACCTATGACAAGAATATTTGCAGCCAATGCCTGTTCTGACGGCCACGCATGACCATGGAGCGCAGCAATATATGGTGGTTCCTCTGTTACCATTATTCCGTGTATGTCCGCAATAGATGTCTGGCGCGGAAGCAATGCATAGAGATCTCCATCATGATTTCCAGGGATTATTACAAGATCCGATGATCGCTGGAGCCTCTTGATGAACTCTGGAATGGCCTCCCAATTATACGACTCATCAGCGCCTATACTATGCTTGAGGTCTCCTAAGATATAGGTGGTCTGGACATTGTATTTGTCGATCAATCTTCTAATGCGTTCAAGTATCTCCTGATGCTGTGGTGGGAAGACTGCTCCTATTCGGTGTTCCATCTCAATATGATATCCTAAATGGATGTCCGCGATCAATAGTACCGTCTTTGCCGTGCCTGAGATGAGCATAGCACGGTCCTCGAATATGATCTTCATCGTATTATTGGTCTCAACTGCAACATTTTAACGCAATTATTGGTCCATTACATCTGATGCCGATGGTGCTTAGCGCGAAAGAGACCCAGATGCTTGTCGGGGGCAGTCCAAGTCAAGAGGCAGTACTATATTTCCGTAACAAGTATGGGGACCGTTTTGTGCGTGCATTGAGAGCAGTCGAAGAGGGGCGGGTCACAAAATATGTATTCCATCCAAGTAATACGAGTACATGGATTGTCAAAGGTCGCCGTCGTGACTACATGGTCATTCCTGATGTCTACTGCAGCTGCAGAAGTTTCTATCAGGATGTTGTAATTGCACATAGTATGGATTTTTGCTACCATCTTCTTGCGCAAGAAATTGCCCAACTATGGGGCCACTACAAAATAATTGATCAAAGTGACAGAGAACGAAGAACACTCTATATTCAATGGCGCCGGACTGATTGACCAAACTTATTGCTGTGGCCTAGTACATTTTGTAATTGAGGAATATGTTTAAAACCGCTATCAAACTGGAGATTGCAGTCTGAGCAGGAAGGTCGGAAAACGCAAATGTCAAGGCTCAGGAATTCAACCCGGTTCTTTGCAGTAATCATTTCACTTCTCGTCATTGCATCGTCGATGCCTGTCAAGGTACAGGCCCAAGCGTCATTGGACACAGTGGTAGTATTGTATGATGCAAGTCATGCTCCACAATTTCCACCTGATGATGCAGAAAAAGGTCTAAAATTGATGCTTGATATGGTGAATGCCACAACACGATATATTGTTCGAGTTCATTCAAATGGTCCGATCAACGAATCGGTTCTAAATGGGGTTGACATTCTGATCGAGGCTTCCCCTGATACCACGTATCCCTTTGATTCAGACGAGATAACAGCAATCTCTCGAATGCTTGATAATGGAAGTTCGCTCTTAGTCATGGGCGATCCCGCAATTGCACAGAACTCTACTTACTGGGATGAACTAGAATTCAGAGATCTTGGCGATAATGTTGCAGTCAACCGGTTTCTGGATCAGCTCAATATCACCGCGGTCAGATTCAGTGTCAACTCAACTGAGACCGGGCATTGGTCTGATTCTATGTTTGATTATAATCACACCCTCAATATCACAAATCCGCAGCTTATCCAGTTCGATAGCAGTACTTGGGACGCAGACCATCCAATCTTCCATGACATTAACGAACTTGTTCTCATGACCTCTACGTTGAAGCCAATCGATGCCTCTTGTGCCATTGCGCATGGATATGACACATCTTTCGCGCAGTACAGAAAGGGTCCCTTTACTTTTGCGAACATCTCATTCCCAAATACAACCGAGTACGAGTCACATCCTCTCTCGTATTCAGCAGTAAATGGTACTTTTCCACCCTGGCTTGCTGCGTTTGAGTTCAATGGAAGCCGTGTCATTGTTTCTGGGTCAACAATAATGTTCTCAGGTCGTCCTATTGACTTGCCCGAATCGGACTCGCGTTCCGAGACTCAATGGTTCTACATGGCCGATAATTCTAGGCTATTCATGAACATGCTCAACTGGCTTTCAGCAGATTTTGTTGAGCCTCCAAGTGCAATCTTCCCCATGCTGGTCTTGTCATCAGCCATCCTTCTTGTGGGAATTGCTTATTATGCGTTTAAAAAGATACGATAAGTTTCACGGGGAACTACCATGGTAGTTTCCCAATGCCCTTTCTTTTTAGTGCCTCTTCAACTCTGTACTTCAAGTCTGATATGCCCTCTCTCTTTGTAGCAGATGTGATCACAAGATTAAGTGGCCTATCAGGGACTTCCTCTCCTAATCGTTGAGTCACATACTCGATTGTTCTCTGTTGTTCTCGTTTCTTTACCTTGTCTATCTTATTTCCTACAACTATGACCTGTGGCGATATCTCGCTGAGAAATGTGTAGAATTCAATATCGATTGGAATCTCCCCTCTGCTCTCCCAGCGTTCGGCAATCTCCCGAAACAGGGACACATCTAAAATGAGTACAGCGAGTACTAACCGATCGCTCCATGATTCAAGTTTTTTTACAATAGTTGTCTTCATCTCCTCGATTTCTGATTTACTGCGTTTGGCCATGAAGCCAAAACCTGGGATGTCAATGAATACGACTGGCCCCATATCGATTGGGATCTCCCATGTAGTGCTTCCCGGTTTCTTGCCTACTCGCACTTTTTTCCCCGTGAGCAACCGGATAAGACTACTTTTACCCACATTGCTTCTACCAGCGAACACCACAAGTGGCTTCTCTTCTTCTTCTTCAATCCCAGAACTGTCTTGTCTGTGCATATGTCTTCTCCGCCTTTGCTATGGCTCTCAACAATTGCAGTCGGTCCTTGGCGCTACTAGGTGTCAAAATCCTTGAGGCTGTAGTTGGGCCAATACCCCTTCCGGCCATTGTCAGTAATGCAAGTTTTCCGTATGTGGATACCATTGTTGCTGAGAGCATTGCGCCTCTAAATTTTTTCTCCTCCTCTTTTGATAGAGGTTTTCCCCCTTTTCTCTTTCGGATAATGGTCCTTAATGCTGTGTCACTGGTCGATGTTACTGCAACCATCTTGGAACCACACAACGGGCATGTGATTGGATCGTCAAGAGTCGATATGGTACGGACCGAGTCCCAGTCCCCCGACAAGCATACCAACCTGAGTCGACTTGACCGTAGTCTTGTTTCAAGCAATCTGAGGATCTCGTCTTCCTCGGTGAGTTCCCCCATTACCTCAAATCTGGATTGCCTCTCCAAAATCAATTTTGCCAGAGGTGAGGGTTCTTCTGTTCGAACAATCACTAACTTGCGTTTTCCTGCTGCTATGTCCTCAAAGATGTCCCCCATTCGGTTCTCGTCCATCTTTTCGCGTAAGACCTCTTGCATAGCCTCATCAAAGACTGGGGTCTCGCCATAGGCATTCATGAGATACTTGACTGGAATGTCTTTGATGCGTGCATCTTTCTTTATGATTCGCATCCGACGAGCAACATGAATGAAACGGGATGCAAAGGTCTGTGTCTTACGCAATGCCAGCCTCAGAATGAATGAGACCTGTTCTCTATTATATCCGCCAAGGATGCTCTTTACATCTTCAGCATGAAGCAGCTCCGAAGCAGTGAGAAGAATCCTATAGGGATCGCGTTCCACTGCAACATCGATTCCTGTCTGTGTTGTGAGGAGCGATGCGATCACAATTCCTAATGCCTCATTAGTCATCGTTCCAAAGGGGGCATGGATCACTATTGTCTCTCCAAAACTCTCGATCACAAGTCTGTTCTTATCCGGGAGGACGCCTAATACGGACATGGACTTAGAAATCATCTCATACAGGTGACTTGAAGCATCTGCTGAGAGGCCATATCGTGTAGTAAGTTCGGCTAATGATTTCTCTCTATTCTCTGTGGCAATCTTGTTCCATACATCGGCAACCTCACTGGCGACCTCGTAGGGGACCGGGATCATCTCGCCAACCCATCGTGGGGCTTCTGATCCCTTTTCACTGATAGGTGCACATAGTACTTCATTCTCCTCGATTGTGACCACTTGATATGGTCTGCCCCGTATAATGAATACCGAACCTGTTTCGACATTATCTGCGACATAATCCTCATCAAGAACTCCAATACTCTTTCGGGTGACACTATCAACTGCTGTAATTTGTCTAATGTCTGGAATCATGCTTAGGTTCTCGTAGTAATATTGCCGTGTTCTATATCCCATCTTGACCGAGTCGCTCTCGCGTCGTGCTAGTTTCTGTTGGATCATGAATGATAGGATGGTTTCAAGTTGCTCTTCATCGACTGAATGGAATGGATATGCGGATTGCACTATCTCTAAGAGGCCACTCACATCAATCTCCCCCATGTCAAGAAGAATTCCTGCGATTTGATGGCAGAGCACATCCCATGCATTAGTCGGGATGTCCGCAGGTTCTACTTTATTGGATCGCGCGCGTCGCAAGATGACTCCTGACTCTGTTATATCATCAATATTGACAGTTGAGATAAATATGCCCTCTGAGATTTTTCCAATCGCATGCCCCGCTCGGCCTGTACGTTGGAGCGCGCGTGAGACCTCTCGTGGACTACTATATTGGATGACCAGATCGGCGTATCCAATGTCTATTCCCAGCTCAAGACTCGAAGTGGCAATAATTGCTCGCGATTGTCCTGTTTTTAGTCGGTCTTCTGCTGCATGGCGAATTGACTTGGATAATGATCCGTGATGCACATCGAATTCGAAATCGGGATCTAAGAGGTGCATCTTTGCCCCAAGGATCTCTGCAAAAGACCTTGTATTTGTAAAAATGATTGTTGACCGGTGTGCGTTAATATGCTCCACAATTCGACGCAGACGTGCTGTAGAATGTGCTGGATAGACTATTTTTTTACTTAATTCATAGTCCGTCTTGGTCGGAGTGGGCATCTCTACTTGAAGTTTGAACTCTCTGTTTCTGTATCCTGCCCAGATGGTTTTGGTATGATGTCGCATTCCTCCCAGAAGAAGGGCGACCTCCCTTGGATTGCCCACCGTTGCCGAGAGACCAATTCTACGAATGGGTTTCCCAACTAGTCTTTCTAGACGCTCTAATGCAAGACTAAGTTGAACTCCCCTTTTACTATCTGCCAGTTCATGGACCTCATCCACAACCACCGTAAAGACGGTCTTGAGATTATATCGTAATCTCTTCCCCGGTAGGATTGCCTGTAGTGACTCGGGAGTTGTGATTAGCAGGCTGGGTGGATTAAGTGACTGCTTTCTACGGAAGTACTGACTTGTGTCACCATGGCGTACAGATACAGTAAGGCCAATGTGGTGACATAATCCCTCAATGCGTTTAAACACATCCCGATTAAGAGCACGTAATGGTGTCACATATAGGATATAGAATCCGTAGAGACCTCCCTGTTTTTCCTTTATCGTCAATAATTGATGAAGTAACGGTAATAATGCAGCCTCTGTTTTACCAGTGCCAGTTGGGGCCAAAAGCAAAAGATTCTCGTCTGTGTCCAAAATGGATGGAATTGCTTTCTGTTGAATATCTGTGGGACTAGTTATTCCTTGATGGCTCAAAAATTGACTTATCCGCGAATCAAGACTTGCAAACACATCCATTAGCGTTGCTTCCTCTTTCGGAGGTCATGTTCTATTTCATTGATCAAGATTCGAATATCGGTCTGTAACGTAATTCTAGATGTCTGTGACCTCTCTTGTAGCATCTTAATTAGTTCTTTAATACTCTGAGCCTGTAAAATCGTCTGCTTGGTAATTTGTTCCATTTCGCCAATATTTGAAAAGTGGGCTGCGGCTCTCTCGAACGAGGCCCAGATAGACTCAGTATCTTGGCCGTCCAAAAAAACACCCCTCTTGGGGGAATTATTCCTCGCCTGTGTCTTCACCGTATACTGTATATCCAAGAATCAAGAGCAGGGCAACAATACCTAATATTTCCAGTATAATCGTGACAATCTGAGTGGTCGTTTCTGCCTGCATGTCAATCACGCACTTCCAAAATTAGCTCTCTTATAATGATTACTGACAACTAACTGTTGTACTATGCTGTGACTTTTCGCTCCTCATAGAATCTATCGATGAAGCTCCCATACACATCAACTGCTTCTGTGAGAGAGTTGACCTCATCAATGACCATCTCAAGTCCACATGATCCGCATTTGACCACGGCCATGCCATTGTCACGGTAGAGTTCGATCTTAATTGCAGTGTTACCGCATTCAGGACATGGATAGACATCGGGGATTCTCTTCTGTGGTCTTCGGATCACTTTTTGTCTGCGTCGTCTTCCCAATTTATACACCTTACCTATTTTTCACAGTCCAACTAGCTCTGTGAAAAGGAGCAATTTCAACCACTTGAAGAGTTCATTTAAGCATTGTGTTAAGTATACTTCTGTTTGATTTACGCATAGTTGTCTAAACAGAAGATTTCTTATTGTTGATATATCCCGCTCACTTGACTATGTCCGACCTCTCAAAAAACGCTCAATGTGTCTTACGCATCCTCCAAACTGCTGAGTCTTTGACGACATCAGAGATTTTGGAGATTGCCAGAAAAGAAGATTTCTCAGATCTCTGTAACGATTGCGCTGGTGGCGATTCTTTCGTTGCAGCAGCAAATGAGCTTGTCACACAGGGTCTGATAACTAAAAAATTCGGGAAGGGCGGCTATCGCTGGTCATTAGTGAGGGAATAATATCTTGACTGACTGGGACAAGATTAGAGATGACTTTCCCGTATTAAAGAGAGTCATCAATGGAAAGCCAATCGTATACTTGGACAGCGCGTGTATGTCGTTAAAGCCACGCCAAGTCGTCTCTGCAATGAACGAATATTATGAGAAGTTTCCTGCTTGTGGTGGTCGAAGCATTCATACTCTTGGGAAAGAGGTTTCTGAGGCCTACACGCTGGCTCGTGAAAAGATGGCGCGATTTATCAATGCACCACAAGAAGAAGAATGCATATGGACCCGAAATGCCTCCGAGGCCATTAACATTGTTGCCCGGTGCCTCCGGTTTTCGGATCGGACCAAGATTGTTACTACCTCCCTTGAGCATCACAGTGGATCTCTTCCGTTTATAGAACGTGCAAAACGGGACGGTCTCAAAGTGGATATTGTCAAAGCACAAAATGATGGGAGTTTTGATATCGAAGACTGGAAAGAAGCAATTGATAGTAATACGCGCTTGGTCTCAGTCGTTCACTCTTCCAACGTTACAGGCACAGTCGCGCCTCTACGCGAGATTGTTGAGATTGCCCATGATCATGGTGCCCTTGTACTGTCCGATGATGCGCAGTATGCACCTCATCATCCCATGGATGTTCAGGCGTTCGATGTTGATTTCTCGGTCCTTTCGATTCATAAGATGTGCGGGCCCTCAGGAATGGGGCTCCTGTATGGGAAACTAGACCTGCTCAAAGATATGGATATGTTTCTCACTGGTGGTGATACTGTTGCGGATGTCCGTTATGAAAATGGAGAGATCATCCCCGAGTATTTGCCTCCTCCTGAGAAATTTGAAGCGGGTCTCCAAAATTATGCCGGAGCGATTGGTTCTGGTGCCGCTGCTGACTATCTCTCGGCAATTGGAATGGATGAGGTAGAAAAGCACGAACGTAAACTGTTAGCCGCTGCAATCTCCGGTCTTAAAGAATTGGATCATGTGCACATCTTAGGTACTGATGATGTATCCAAAAAGACTGGACTTGTCACCTTTACAGTCGATACTGTTAGTTCAGCTCATGATGTTGCAACATTTCTCAATGATGAGTATGCTGTAATGGTCCGAAGCGGAGCGCATTGTGTTCATCCTTTCCATTATCAACAAGGTATTCTCCCCAGTGTTGGAACTGCCCGGGCGAGTTTCTATCTCTATAACAATGAACACGATGTGGAGGTATTCCTTGAAGGAATGCGCCGCTTGATTGAGATGAGCTCCTAACATATTCACCTTTTGCTCTATATGGTGTCTGAGGCCTTAATGGTTCATTTATTCCATTAATGCCTCTACTCTTTTTGATTCTTTATCTATCTCTGCTGCCAGATCTGGGAATAATAGTGCTGAAACCGCAATCTCTGTTGAGTCTCTGAAACGGGTCACTCTCCCCTTTACAACTACTCTGGCTCCAAGTATTCGATGAGCGTTCTTGTCAAAAGGCTCTGTAGGATTTCCCGTCTTTGAGATTAGATCTTGAGCCTCAGCAGCGTTCATCCCAAGTAATTGTTCTCCCGCCTCGCCAAAGAGTGTGATAGGGATCGAGCCTGAGCCATCATCAAGAGTCACCTTGTATAGCATCCTATACTCTGGTGCTGCAACATCTCCACAGGCGGGACACTTGAACTGGCCCCCTTCTTCTTCGAGCTTCTTCTTGCAATTAGGACACGCTGGATATACTGGACTTCTCTGGGAGATCGCCATGATAATTCCGCTCACCTCGACGTTTTTGCCCTCACTGTTCTCATCTAGGGACTCGATGAGTACTCTACCCGTCTTTGGCATAGGTGTGGACGTAATTGTTATCCGTGATACATCCAAGTCTTTGAGGCCGGATCCTTCAGGATTGATCTCGATCTCCGCTTTGCGTCCGACATGAAACTCGACCCCGCCCCGAAATCCATCCTTGACGTATCCGTGTTTTATTCTGACAACATCTCCTTCTTCAAGCGCCTTGATTGAAGTCACGTCATCATTCCAGAATGTAACACGCACCGTTGCAGTACCATCAGTGACTAAGATATTCTGAACTTGGCCCTCCTTGCCGCCTCGTTCAAAGGTTGAAACAGGAAATATCTTGACGACCTTCCCCTCGATATCTACATCTCTCATCTCAGTAGAAAGTTCGGAAATGGGCTGCATCCCCACTTCCTCAAATGTTGGAGTGGTTGGCGCCACTGCATCAATGGACTCCTTAAGATTACGTTCAATCGTGGATGTTCTGCCCGCATGAACCTCAACATCTCCATAACGCCCTTTGCGTGTATATGCTCCAGAGAGTCTGATGACCTCGCCTTCCTGTGCTTCTTGCATCTGTTCAGCAAATGCATCCCAGAACACAACTCGTGTAGTACCTGTTTCATCCGCTCCAATAACACTGAGTACCTTTCCCTCCCCTCCGTCCTTGCGAGTAAATGTCGATAATCCGAAGACTCGTTGAACACTGAATAAGATTGTAATGTCGTACATGCCCTCTTGAAGGTCCTTTATCTTGGTGGACTCGCCAGCTTTCACATCTATATCGATCTCTTTAGCCTCATACTCGTCAAGTACTTTGAAGCCACCCATGCGCCCGAGATTGAGCTCTAATGTATCTCTCAGGCCTCGCTTGACATAGGCATTACGAATCTGAATCCAATCGCCTATGTTTACTACTCCATCAGACACTACTTTTGTCATCTCATCCCAGAGAACGACTCGGATCTTTCCTGTATCATCTGCAATCGTGATACTTGTGACCTTACCTGTGCCTCCACCAGAACGGGAGAACTCACGGACTGTATTAATCCCAACGACCTTTGCGGTCAACGTGACACTTCGAGTGCCCTCGGTGATCTCTTCAATCTTCATTCTTGGACGGGGTGATAGTTGTTGGAGATCGATTCCCAGATCCCGCGCTACGATCATGGCGGCGGACTCTTCATTTACAAGATCGGGACCCATCTGTTCCCGTTTTTCTTGGATCATCTCCATGACCGCCTTGCGATCTAACTCGGAGCGATGCTTCAAAATCAGTTCGATTGTCTGTTCAAGTGTTAGCACGGGTCGTTCATCCTCTCATGTGTCTCGTACAAGAATTATTGTTGTCCATTGCTTTAAAGCCTCACTGCTCGGTCACAGCGAGTTCGATGTTCCCATTTATTATCGTTGGCTATTTCACCAGTCCAAAAGCTCAAATGGCGATACCTAACATACACCCTGACCGATTGTGACTGATGAAGAACTAAGCCTACCCACTCATAGCCCCCATTACGGCGTATACTTCAACTCTCTCAACGAGGAGATAAAAAAGATCTATACGATTGCTGAGGCCGCCCGCTCAATGGGTTTTGATCCTCAGACCAAGGTGGAAATCCCTCCAGCCCACGATGTTGCAGCGAGGGTTGAGGCGACCCTTGAAGGCCCAGTTGGGGTTGCAAGACGGATACGCGAATTACAGGAAGACAGTTCCCGAGAAGAGGTGGCTTTTCAAGTCGCAAAAGAGATTGCTCTTGGTGACCTTGGGGGGATTGAGGACCGCGAGAAGGCTGCAGATAAGGCAGTACGAGTCGCATTGGCAATTCTCACAGAGAGTATTACGGCAGCTCCCCTTGAGGGGATCGCAAAAGTTCGCATTCGTGGTTCCGGGGATGAGCGATATTTGGCGCTCTATTTGGCTGGGCCGATACGTGCCGCTGGTGGTACTGAGGCGGCCGTCACAGTACTTGTTGCTGACTATGTTCGTCAAGTCTTGGAGCTTCCTCCATTGACCTCTACTCCTGAAGAGGTCGATCGTGCTTTTGAAGAGGTGGAACTCTATTCTCGCGCTGTTCATCTACAATATCCTATTCACGAAGACCTGATTCGATACGCAGCTGAACACTTGCCGATTATGTTGACAGGCGAGCCTACAGAAGAGTTTGAGGTATCTGGCACCCGTGATCTTCCCAGAATCGAGACGAACCGGGTCCGCGGAGGCGCTGTTCTGGTCCTTAACGACGGAGTTGTGGGGCGTGCAGCCAAACTTGCACGTATCGTGGATCGTGTCAAGATTCCTGGTTGGGAATGGCTCAATGAGATTGCACTTCGTCTCTCTAAGACAAAAAAGGCCGAGAAGTCTGATGACGAGTCGAAAGAAAAGGGAATTGCCCCCAAACCGGATTATCTGGCCGATGTGATTGGTGGGCGGCCTGTCTTTACACACCCCATGCGTCCTGGTGGATTCAGGTTACGATACGGCCGGTCTCGTAATACGGGACTTGCCGGGGTTGGCATTCATCCTGCAACTATGCATATTGTTGATGACTTCCTTGCCACAGGGACTCACATACGT
This sequence comes from Candidatus Thorarchaeota archaeon, assembly GCA_021498125.1. Lineage (NCBI taxonomy): Archaea > Promethearchaeati > Candidatus Thorarchaeota > Candidatus Thorarchaeota archaeon. Next base: position 41,598 of record JAIZWL010000001.1, read on the forward strand.
ACCGAACGACCCGGGAAAGGGTCTATTGTTGCTCCGGTCGATACAATCGAAGGCCCCATAGTCCTTCTTGATGATGGAACTGTGCTTCAAGTAAATACTGTCACCGATGCAATGCGTCTACGAGATCGCGTACGAAAAATCCTCTTTCTGGGTGACATTCTAATTGCTCTTGGAGAGTTCCTTGAAAATAATCATCCTCTAGTTCCATCAGGGTATTGTGAAGAATGGTGGTCTCATGATTTAGAGCGTGTGCTGGCTGATATATCCCCCTCATCCCTTCAAAGGCGCCTCAAGAAGTGTAAGATCTCAACAGAAGAACTCTCCACATGGATCCACGAGCCCCTCAAACACCATCCTACTGCCGAACAGGCCGTTTCCCTATCTACTACATTCGGCGTTCCCTTGCACCCACGATACCTCTATCGTTGGGCGATTCTCTCTCCCGATGAGCTGGTGAGATTGAGGGATTGGATACTAGATTCGATGACAATAGACTCCACCTCAAATGGGTCTCAAATTTTGTTGCCCTCGTCTGATGAGTTTAAGGCGTTATTAGAAAAACTAGGGGTTCCACATGCATATGATTCCGACCGAACCCATATCATTCTTTCAGATCCCTCCGTTTCAATACTTGCTCAATTGGGTGATGCGGATGCTTCAATGACCGGTGAATCATCTCTTGCGATGATCTCCTCTGTGGCTCATGTACCACTCCGTGATCGACTCGGTGTTGCAATTGGGGCTCGTATGGGTCGCCCCGAAAAAGCCGAAGAGCGTCGTATGCGCCCTCCCGTGCAGACGCTGTTTCCCGTAGGTAGAGATCTGGGAAGCGAACGTAATCTTGAGCGGGTTGCAAAAGAGATTGATCATCAGTATGCGTTGTCCAGTGATGGGGCCTCTGTTGATCTCTCATCTAAAGGCCGTTCAGGTGTTTCAGTTGAGATGGTCACACGTATATGCCCGAGTTGTGGCAATGAGACCTTCGAATCGCGATGCCCTACCTGTGGAGTACACACAAACATTCTCCGTTATTGCTCCCAGGAAGGTTGTGGTCTGCCAATTGATGAGAGCACTGGAATGTGCCCACGAAGCCATGATATCAATCTGATTCGTGCCACAAAAAAATACGCTCTTGATTTTCAGAGTGTCTTGCAACGAGTGAAAGAAGAGATCGGGGAGCCCCAGACCTATGGAGTTCGGGGGGTTCTAGGTCTGACCAATAGCCTAAAGATTCCCGAGTATCTTGGAAAAGGAATACTACGTGCCAAGCACTCGGTCTATTGCTATCGGGATGGCACTGCACGATTTGATGCAACCGATGCGCCGCTCACTCATTTCATTCCCCGAGAGATTGGTGTTTCTATCGAGAAATTACACAGCTTGGGATACCATACTGATTACATGGGCAACCCTCTAGAATCCGATGAGCAAGTGGTCGAACTAAAAGTACAGGATATTATTGTCCCCGAAAATTGTGCTGATTATCTTCTACGTGTGGGCAAGTTCGTGGATGATAGTCTTGAAAAAATCTACGGCCTCAAGCGCTATTACAAATTTAAGGCGTTCAATGATATCATAGGCCAACTTGTCATTGGTCTGGCCCCACATACTTCTGCTGGGATTATCGGACGTATTATTGGGTTTACAAATGCAAGCGTCTGTTATGCCCATCCATATTGGCATGCCGCAAAGCGCAGAAATTGTGATGGGGACGAGGATGCTGTTATTCTCGTTCTCGATGCACTACTCAACTTCTCAAAGTCTTTTCTTCCTGCTGGCCGTGGTGGCTTCATGGATGCGCCACTTGTTCTCTCAGTGATTCTTAATCCGGAAGAGGTCGATGATGAGAGTCATAATATGGAAATCTGTGATCGATACCCCGCCGAGTTTTATGACAAGGTGGCTGAGGGGAAGCATCCCAAAGAAGTAGAAGGTCTTGTGGATATAATTGCTCGGCGACTTGATACAGAGGCTCAATATGAGGGATTTGCATTTACTCATGGGACTTCATCATTTGATGCTGGTCCTCGGAATACACGCTATAAGACACTTGGTAGTATGGTCGAGAAACTCGATGCGCAACTCAAGTTGGCTCGATTGATCAGTGCTGTAGATGCTCAAGATGTGGCTGAGCGTGTTCTAGCACACCATTTTATTCGTGATATCCGTGGGAATTTACGGGCCTATTCAACTCAAAAAATACAATGCCTGAAATGTCATCGTGTATATCGTCGTATACCTCTCTCTGGAACTTGTGTATGTGGTGCACCGCTCTCTCTTACTGTACGCCAGAAGAATATCTCGAAGTATATGGGTGTGGCTAAGAAGATGATTGAGGAATACAATTTGAGCGCTTATCTCAAAGAGCGGATTCGACTTATTGAAGTGTCTCTTAGTACCCTTTTCTATTCCGAACAGACTTCGCTTACAGATTATTTCTGACAGCGTATTTTGTTCAGGTCACTTGAAGTTTCACAGTCCTATGGCAAGTTTTAGCAGGTTTCTATCCTCAATCATCCCAATCAGATTACCTGCCGCTGAGAGCACAGGTGCCTGATCTATGTCGTATTTGCGTAGTATCTTTACACACTCTGAAACCGATGTCACTTCGGTCACATTAATGATTTTTTTAGTCGTCACTTGGCCGACCTCGACTGCTGGGAGTTTCAATAGCTTTCTAGTGACAACAAGAAATTCTTTTGAAGTCCATCCCCAATCTACTGCATTCTCTGTTCCACTGAATGTTGTGGAAATATTATCTTCGATTGTTTCTTCCGAGAGCCGTATGAAATCGCTGGCAGTGATCATTCCTGTTACGCCCCCTGCGTCATCAAGTACAACAAGCGCATTTTGCCCTGCCATGTCCAAGATCATGTATGCTAAAGGTAGCGGCGTTCTATCCCATACAGAAACAATCTGACGCTTGATATAATCTCTGATTTGCATCTGATTAAACTTTTCAGAGTCTTCAAGAAGTACTCCAAGGATATCTGGTACAGATACAAGCCCTACTAATTCATTTTTATCGACTACTGGGAGTCTTCGATAACTGTTTTCAAACATAATTTTGGCTGCTGTAATGATGTCCGTGTCAGGCGTGACAGTTGTGGGATCTCGTACCATAAGCATGGCAATCTGATCCTCGTCTGCTTTCCTGAGCAGATCCGTCCTTGTCACTATACCCACAAGGTGTTTTGTGCCTTTCTTGACAACTGGTAGGCCATTAATCTGTTTTTCAGCCATTATCCGCAGAACATCTTCCCTTGTGCCTGGCACAGAGATGTGTACTACGTCTGATTGCATACAATCGACTACCTTCATAATGCTGCGACTCCGGTATCGAGAAGATTGCCAGCGCCCATTGAGAGGGAATATCCACTGGACGCTTTTGTTCCATTCTCATACCACTCCTTTTTAATATATCTTTCAACAATATGTCTAGTAAAATGGTCGTAGTTTACCATGGATGTTTCTTAAATCCCAAGAGATATCCCATCACGTTACTAATATAATGAATTAACAATGTAAAACCAATGAGTATCATCACAAAGATGTGATTGGGTCTGATAAAAGGGGCGGCAATAAGCAATCCGAGAATGATAAATCCCAATTGATCCAATACTGGTGCTGGCCCCCCACTTTGGAGGTTAATTCTCCGTTTTATGAATGAGCCTACCATGTCTCCAAGAAGGGCCCCAATTGACATTGCGAAGGCAGCTTGGACATTTATGAAAAGTACTGTCTCCATCTCAGTTGTGATTGTGACATATTGACTTAGTACTGGTACGATATATGGCACGGCAGCAGCTTGAAGTGTCCCCGTAATTGTGCCAAAAACGACGCCGACTATGAATCCTCTCACAGTCTTCCCATCGCCAAGAAGTCTTCTCCCGTCTCGAAATAGATGCCCCCCATCTATGGGCCTGCCACCGCCAAAGATGACTGGGGTTGCATTTGCGATCCATGCAGGAAGACCTAACCAAATCGCAAGTTCAATTAATGCCAGTTCCTTGTACATCACTTTCTCTTGTCTGGTATTTCTTCAGGCCATATCATTGTTTCTTATACTGCAGGCCTTCGGCGAAACCGTTCATAGTGAGAATCAGATGGCAAGATGATGGACTGTACCCATCAGCTATCAGTTCGATGGTGCGTTCTCCACTCTTCTGGCCTATTGATACCTTGAGCGTGGTATCAGCCCAATACTCCATTATGTTTCTTGCAACAGGTTCAAACTCGTTATATTGCCCTCCCATATGTGCCCGGACCTGATTCAGGACTAATACAATGGCATCATGATGTCTTGCTAAACCCTTCAGTATTCCCGCCTGTCTATTTAATTCTCTATGTGCTTCATAGTTACGTTTTTTCCCCTCGAGACTGGCCCTATATAACCGAGTAAGAGTGTCTACAATTATTAATCGCGTATTCTCTCGCATGAAAATCTCTGCATCCTCTAGAAGAATTCCTTGTTCCTCGAAGGTTTTCGGTGTGAGTACATGAATGGTATCACTAAGGTGGGAAAAGGATGTCTCTGCAATCTGTTCTAACCGTTCAATTGGTGATCCCGCTTCCGCATTGATGAAGAGCACATTAAGCCCCTCTTTATGTGCGGCACTTGCAGCTATGAGTGCCAGAGTCGTCTTGCCTGCTGCGGCCTCTCCATAGATCTGAGTGAACCTTCCTGTTTCAAGTCCACCCCCAAGGAGACCGTCAACGCAGGGTACACCAAGAGGAAGCTTCATAGTATCCTTCGCCAAACACTGAATTAATACGATTATCTGATAAGCGTAGCTACTTGAGGAACAAACATGTCATGGCCGAGGCTTGTTGTGGCTGTTGAGAATCCCACGATTCGCTTTCTATTATTAGATCGCCTGAATCAGCTCGGCATTCAATTCTTGATGTGTGATCTTGATGATGCAATTTGTGAGGTTGCATCTGTAGTACTGAGCGACCACATTGAACGGGATGTTTCCTCCAAGCGTTTTGTTCTTATTCGTGATAGTGATGATATTGAGAGTGCTCTGATTGCTACATTGATTCGTCTTCATGGAATACACACTCCTCTATTTGCGGTAATCGGAATCGATCCTGGTCTTCGTTTTGGTATTGCATTAGTCGTTGACGGGATTCTGATTCATTCTCTTCCGGCTTCTACACCTAGCGCCGCCGCTTCGGTGACAACGCGGTGGGCCTCCATTTTGCGCCATCGTTTTGCCGCATGTGAACTGGTCATTCGTGTTGGTCGTGGCTCGCCCCTTTTTGCAACCTTATTCCTTCGCACATTGAATTGGCGGTCTAAGCGGTTTGTTGTAGAACTTGTTGACGAACATCATACAACACTTACCAGTGGTTCCCATAATGATCAGTCCTCAGCTGCGCTAATTGCCCAGCGCCCCGGAAGCTCGGCCGAAACGATGTCATTAGAATTAGAGCATAAGGAGGGCTATATCCGCTTGTTGAAGCGTCTTTTTCAGCGTCTGACTGGTGGTGCCATGTTGTCTACAGAGATTGCTGACAGAATTCTATCAGGAACAATGTCTCTTGATGAGGCTGTTGCGAATTATTCTTCAAAAAAGGAATGAACATGTTCGGCCACTATTGATGGATCATTTGGGAGGACTTCGGTCACTTCTGAGAGCCATCTTGGAAGAAATCTCTTGAGATAGGGGGTTGCAAATCGCTGATCAAGCAATACTATAGCTCCCTTATCATCAAGTCTTCTCACCGGTCGTCCAGCAGCCTGTATTGCTCTTGTCATTGCGGGGAGGACATATGCGTAATCACGACCTTTGCCCCTGAATCGATCATCAAAATACTTGATGAGTGCCTCTATCCGTGGAGTGGGTCGCGCATAGGGAACACCTACTACTATTACACTATTCATAGTATAGCCTGGGAAGTCGCCCCCTTCAGAATTTCGTCCTCCCTGTACACCAAGAAGCACTGCTCCAGGCCCATCTCCCTGTTCTTTGAATTTCTCGATCAGATCGTCATTCTCTGTATTTTTCATTCCCTGTTGCTCTATGAATATCTTCTTTTTCAGCCTCTTTCCAAGACCTGCTTTAATCAGTGCTTTTGCAATCGCATAGCTTGTGGCAAAGATTCCGGTGTTTCCAGGGGTTGCATGGGCAACAGCCACGCAATGATCAACCATCATTTTGTATGTTTCTTGCGATCTTCCGGCATATGATGTGTCAAGTCCTTCAACAACGATTCCAAGTCTGTTGCGTCTGGCGAATGGGCTCTGGAATGCACGAATCTTGGCCGATGATCCTAACCCAAGCATCTCCGCATATGCTCTCAGTGGTGAAATCGTCCCCGATACTGCCACTGCGCAGTGTACTCGACTGAGGATTGGACTTGTCACTGAAGTTGGATCCAGCGCGACTAATTCCAAGGCCACACGTTTGTTCCCCCTCATCGAAGTATTGGACGATAGAATAAATGCAAAGTCATCACGTTCGGAGTAGTCCAGCCATCTGAGGAGGAACTCTGCCACTCGATGAATGGCCGATATCGGGAATTTGCCCACTCGAACTAGGCCTTTCTTTATTTTCAATCCCAGGTCCCTCATATATGGGAGTGGTCTTCCAGTCCCCTCAAGTTTTGCGTATTTGATCGCCGTTGTATATACACTAACTGGATCAACTAACATTTCACTGTTATCAGACATATTCTCTGAGGTCTCTAATATCGTCTTGGTCAGGCCGCGTCCGAACTTTTTGGAAATTGTGTCATTGTATGTATTTGCCTCAGTCATTGATTGTCGAATTGTTCTCAGTGTCAGTGCATCACTGGCTGAATCTAATGCTGTTGTGGGGACATTGTGTGCTTCATCTTCAATGAGTACAGTCTTTGCAAGAGGGACCTCTAGTTCGGGGATGAAAGTCTCAAGAATGAATGGATCAAAGACGTAAAGATACGACAATGCAATGACATCGACGGCCTTTGCTAACTTCTTTGCCAGCTCATACGGGCAGATCTCATGTTTCTTGGCATATTTGACGATGTCGGGAGCTGTCAGGACACGCTTTGGCATATCTAATAACAAATCCTCGGCCGATCCCATATTTCGTAGTTTCTCGTAGAAGGGGCATTTTCCTGCTGATTTGAGATGGCCGCAGACTTCACTGACAGGGGCGATCGAACCTGCGTTCTCGATGACAAATTCATTGATGCACATATGGCGCCTTCCACGAAATGAAATTCCTGAAACATCTTCTCTATCTTGTATTACCGAGAGCTCTTCTACCACTCGATCCAACTGCCTGTGTGTGCGTGCGCAGTACAAGATCTTCCCATCATTTTCTTTAATCCATGGTAATACACCTGAGAGAGTGACACACGTCTTTCCAAATCCGTTTGGTGCCTCTATGCATATGTGATTGCCTTGACGAACTGCCTCCTCAATTGTTCGCATCATCTCTTCTTGTCCCGGTCTCAATGACTTGTACGGAAAGTAGTTTGAATAGGCAGTTCTTTTCGACATGGTCCTCATCCAATTCAGCAGATGATATATTGATAAGGTTGACCTCTTTGTAAGACTGTGATACTATGGCACAATTGCCATTTGCAGACAATGTTGATGGTGTTTATAGTGGAAGGAATTGAGGATTTTACAGTGTCTATTGGTGAGACCGAGATCTTTCTCAGGATAATGCAGCTTGAGAATGGTCTCTCTGTCTTCATCTCTTCCTCCTCCCAACCCCGCCTTGGCCCAATTGCATTGGCATCCCCCCCTGCTCTTGGAGGATCAGAACCCAGTTCCAGTAGTCTATTTGGCATGGATCAAGAGGCTGCTCTGGTACGCACAATTGCTGAACGCATAGCTGTCTGGTCCAATCAATCTTGTCTTGTTGTCATATCCGTGAAGAATCTCACCCGGTCTCTGGTCATGGAGATACTTAGGTCCCTGAACTCGCATCTTTTGTCCTAAGAACTTCAACAATCTCTTTGACCCAGCTGCCCGTTCCATCCAGTTCTATCACTCTGTCAAGATACTCCTCCCATGAGATGTCTAAGGCGCGCTTCCATTTCTCATAGCTGGTCGCGAGGTTCTTTTTTGCTTCAAGATGGTAACGACAGAACCCATTATCTGCATCCTCTGAAATCCTGTTGCATATCGGGCATCTATTCATCATGGATCTCTCCTATTTCTTCCGCTTAGTCCTCCTCTCCTGTAAGGCCGCGATATCCTTCTGCCGGCCGGGGCACTCGGCCCAATTAATGCACGTTTCCCATGTTCTTCGACCGGAGACTATCTTGATTATCTGATACCCGCAAAACTCGCATTTTTTATCAAGAGGTACTATGGTCCCTCTCTGGGGTAAGGGGAATGTCTGGTCACAACCACCCTCCTTGTATCTTGAGCATCCAAGAAATCGTTTTCCTGTCTTCGGAGATCTAACAATTACAAGGGTTCCTTCACCACACTTGGGGCATGGTCCTATCTCCTGTTGCTCCCTCCAGTATCGTTGTAAGCCCTCTACCAGTTCTTGCCCAATTATTTTCTCTTGATTGCGAAAGTTATCAAGGATATCTAGCAGCTCCATCTTGGCAGCGTCTAATACTTCTGTCCGAGATCGTTTTCCTTCACGAATCTGTTCCATCTCTTGTTCAAGGTGTTTAGTAAAATCCACCGAGAGTATTTTTGGGATGTGATTTTCAAGGGTCTCAAAGACCGCATACCCTAGTGTGGAGATCTCAAATCGATCATTGAGCGTATAGCCACGTGACTTGAGAGAATCGACAATTCCTGCCCGTGTTGCTTTTGTTCCTAGGTTCTCACGTTCCATTTGTTTTAGAAGACTGGACGGGTTGAATCTGGCCGGAGGCGCCTCGTATTTCTCATCCGTTCGAATCGATTCTATCTTGACCAAATCGCCCTCTTCTATCTGAGGCAATTCTTGTTCTTCAAACCTTGTATATTTTCCATAGAGAAGGATCCATCCTGGTTCTAGTATTCGCTTTCCTCTCAGATAGAATGTATGTGTTTCATACTCGAGATCTGCTCTTGTGCTCTCTCTCTTTGAACCTTGACCAAATAAGGCAAGAAATCTGCAGACAATTAAATCATACACTTTTTTCTCACTTGGAGTAAGGCGTCTGTCAGGTCTCTTTCCAGTGGGATGGATTGCAGGATGGGCCGGATCATCCTTCTTCCCCTGCATAGGGGTTTTGCGTCCTCCCCTGAGAACTATGTCTACAAGCTTAGAGTATGTCTTTTGTGCCCTAAGATCCGAGAGAATTTTCCCGGTGTCAATATTGGGTGGTATTTTCTGGCTTGATGTACGAGGGTATGATATCAACGCATCAAGATAGAGTCGTTGCGCCAGTGCCAGTGTTCTGCTCGGCTTGAATCCAAAGTGTCTGTATGCTTCACTCTGAAGCCCACTAAGATTGAATGGTATTGGTGGTGCTACAGAGATAATTGTGCTTTTGATCTTGCTGACAGTAAGCATCTGGTTCGTGAGGTCTTGAACGATCTTTTTGGCCTCTTGATATATGTCGATGCGCCGGCGTGAATATTCGAGTTGCACCTTACTATCTTTGAACGTACCAATGGCATCAATCGTCCAGTAGGGTACTGGGACAAATGTGTTGATCTCTCTCTCTCGTTCTGCAACAAATGCGAGTACTGGTCCCTGAACTCGCCCAGTTGACACGATCTTAAACCATCCACTAGCACGTTTAATTGCTAATGTGAGTGCCCGTGTGAGGTTGATCCCATATAGCCAATCGACCAAGTGTCGAGTGCACCCCGACTCGATCATTGGGAAATCGAGACTGTCCGACATATCCCTGTACGCCTGCTCAATCTCTTCTCTTGTCAATGTTGAGAATCTCATGCGGCTGGCCCTGTTGGGGTCGCTCTTGCATGCATATTTTAGAGTCAAGTATCCAATTAGACTGCCTTCAATGTCATAGTCTGTTGCAATCACAAATTTGTCTATTTCTCGAGAGAGCCGTTTGATGAGATTGATTATGGTCTTTGTCGCACCTGCCTTTTTATCAACTTCATATTTTGGAACCCATTGCGTTTTCAATCTTGGATACGTCCATCCCTTCTCGATCTGTTTTAACTCGAAGAGGTGACCTAGCGCATAGACAACTAATATGGAATCACCGCCCCTCTTACACTCAAAGTATGAGGCCTTTCTCTTCTTGATTGTCTGAGGTGAATGCTTCTCGTCAAGGGCGTACGCGATTCTCTCCGCAGCCATAGGTTTCTCAGAGATTACCATGATTCGTGCCAAAGGCAGTCCCTCCAGCCTTGGTTCGGAATGTTGCTATTATAGTACAACACTACTTCTCGCGATAGTCTTAAAAGCCGTCCGCCATCTCGCTCCCTGAGGTTACCCCCAATGAAACTCTGGTGGCCAAAGTTCATCGTAAAACCACAGGTGCGTCTGGCTCGACCACGTTTTGGAGCGCCAACTCGTCCTCCTGATATTGTAGTCTTTGGAGTGATGTTTGTATTTGTTCTGTTTATCCTTGGTGGGAATATCTATACACTTGTAAAAAATCCGCCTCCCATTGCTGGTGGGCAGAATGGCGAACCTATTTTGGTAATTAGGGGTCTCGATCTACAGCTAGGCTTAGAAGGACTAGTGGCCTCAGTTGTGATTTTCATCGGCACAATTGGACTAGGTCTATTATACTACTCCTCAAAATATGTATTCCAGCCGGGGTATGCCACTCGATTAATGGTGCTTGGATCTCTGCTTGCAGGTGTGGCCTATCTTATTATGACATATCTTCTTGGGCTCAAGATTGGATGATTGCTGCACTCGATGCAGCACTCCCTCTTTTTATTCTTATTTTTCATGGTGAGTTATTGAAGTAATATGAGCTGGCTCCCTACTTGTTGCTATGGAAGAAAATAAAACCTTGCTAATATGCGATAGAAGTGATGCAGCAAGGTGATATTATGAGCAGCGAACCTAAGAGAACTCATCTTTATGAATGGCATAAGGCCCATGGTGATGTCATTGATTTTGCGGGTTGGTTAATGCCTGTGCGCTATACGGACATACGTGAAGAGCACATGGCTGTAAGGGACTCCGTTGGCATCTTTGATACCACTCATATGTTCCGATTTCTTGTTGAAGGTCCTCAGGCTGTCGAATTTCTCCAGACCCTGACCTCTAATAACGTGCGAAAGCTCAAGGAGCATATGGGGCATTATACTACCTGTTTAAACGAGCATGGTGGAATTCATGATGATCTAATGCTCTATCATATTGAGGATGACAAGTTCATTTGGGTCACTAATGCTGGCAACGGTCCTAAGATCTGGAACCATATGAAACAGCACGCCTCTGATTTTGAAGTTCACATTTCAGATTTATCCCGTGATATAGTTATGATTGCTGTACAAGGCCCGAAGTCTTTAGCCATGATGTCGCAGATTGCGGGAACTGATATCTCAGCACTTCCACGATTAAGTATCACAAAAATGGATCTACTTGGTAGTACTTGCTACCTTTGCAGGACTGGATACACTGGCGAGGCTGGCGTGGAAATACTCTTGTTGGATACACCCTTCAATGATGCTGGCATAAAGAAAGCCATTTCCTTTTGGGAGGGGCTTCTCTCTGCTGGGGCCGAGTTTGGGGTGAAACCTTGTGGGCTGGGGGCACGCGATTCTACTCGATTGGAGGCTGGCTTTGTGCTCTACGGGAATGAGCTTGACGAGAATACCTCACCCATTGAGGCGCGAGTTCCGTATGCGGTCAAGTTCAAAGTAGACCCTCACTACATAGGTTACGATGTTGTTTTACGCCACAAAAAAGAAGGTGTAACAAAGACGCGTATTGGCTTTGTAATGATTGATCGAGGTATCCCCCGGCATGGGTACGATATTCTCATTAATGATGAGAAAGTTGGCGTGGTTACCAGTGGTGGTCTGTCGCCCATCTTACAAAAGGGCATTGGAATGGGTTATATCAAACCCGATCTAGTTTCTGATGGTGATGTCATACAGATTGATCTTAAGGGTCGTATACGGCGTGCAGAGGTCAAGACTTGGCCGTTCTATGATCCCGATCGATATGGCGCCACACGAAAAAGCGAATGAGTTTCGGCTATGGTAAGTGATTTAAAGAAATATAGCAGGGCATCAAGACAGGTGGACTCTAATGAGCGAAGGAACAAAAGTGGTCGATGGACTCTATTACAGCAAGGACCATGAATGGGCCAAAGTCGAGGGTGACATTGTCACTATTGGTATTACTGATCATGCTCAGCACTCTCTGCATGAAATCACTTATGTTGAACTCAGCGAGGTCGGCTCGGTCATCAAAGCTGGTGAAGAGTGTGGTCTAGTTGAGTCTATGAAGGCATCTTCCGATATTCTCTCTCCACTTAGTGGTGAGATTGTGGAAGTGAATTCCGAGCTTGAAGATGCTCCTGAAGTTGTCAATGAAGACCCTTATGGCAAAGGTTGGCTATTCAAGCTCAGGCCATCAAACCTAGATGCTGAACTCAAGGATCTGATGGATAGTAAGGCTTACGCCGAATTGATTGCGCAATAGATTTCGATTGAGGAGACCTCTCATTAGGAGACGTTCTCCCCTCTTTTTTGTTGGATGATAGTACAGCGCTCTCTCAAACGCAACCTTTTTAGATACTCTACAGACTGCTGCGGGTGATTCGAGTCTGTATGGAGAGCGCACTAGGTATGACCAAGCTCAAACGATTCAAACGATCCTCTGAACGCTTCCTCAAACAGGTCTTTCACAAGCCAAAGGCGAAGATCTCCCGAGGATCCGTAATGATTGTGGTCACTATGACTATAGTCTTCTTTTCCTCGCTCGCCTTACGATTGCTTCCTATGATCAATGCCCAGCCAATCGTACGTGCGTTCGACCCATGGTTCCAACTCAAAGTGACCCGTTATATTACCGAAAATGGCTATGGTGCCTTCTTCTCATGGTATGATGACACATCTTGGGTTCCATTTGGGCATGATATAACAACAGCCGCATATGTTGGTGTACCTTTCACAAGTGCATTTCTCTACTTTGCAGCTAATGCATTGGGCCTCGGAGTCGATGTCACCTTTGTGTCAATTGTGATGCCCGCTCTACTCGGTGCAATCACCACAATTGTCGCCTTCTTCCTTGGTCGTGAACTCTACAACAACACTGTCGGAATGCTCAGTGCTCTCTTTATGGGATATATGCCTGCATTCCTCCAGAGAACTGTTGTGGGTTTCTTTGATAATGAATGTGTGGGCGTTCTTGCCATCGTCCTAGGTCTGTTCTTCTTTGTACGGGCCCTAAAACGTGACTCTTTGGCTTCCGCTGTGGGTGCAGGAGTATCCGTCGGCTATCTTCTTGCCTCTTGGGGTGCATCAGACTTTCTGATTGATCTCTTTGCAATGTATGCATTTCTTATGCTGATTGCTGGGAAATACAGTCGTCGGTTGTTATCGACCTATACGCTCACTATGACTATAGGATTCTTTATTGGTTGTCTGGTGCCACGTAACAGTTTTGATAAACTCACAACTTTTTCCTTCTTGGTGCCAATTGGCGTAGGTGTTCTTCTGGCGGGTTTTGAGATCTGGACTCGGATTGGTGGTTATCGTGAGACCACTGCTGCTGCTCTCTCACCACATATGAAGCCTCTTCTTCTCTCTCTTATTATGCCCGCTGTGGCTGTTTCAGGTTATTTCATTTACGCAAATAATTCAGATTTAACAATTCGAACGGCTTCTTCGAATCCGTTCCTCACTCTTGGTGGGAAGTTCCTTACAGTCATAAACCCATTTTATAGACTGGACCAGCGAATCTTTGCTTCTGTTGCAGAGCATCTTCCTAGCCCATGGTCTACATTCTATAATACTCTACTAGTTCTCATCTTCTTCTTCCCCTTGGGCATGTATTTCTTGTTCAAGCGTGGACACGATGAGGATTGGCTGATTCTTCTTTATGGGCTCACTTCAGTCTACTTTACGGGTAGCATGATTCGGCTTGGGCTTATTCTTGCTCCTGGAGTGGCGGTACTGGCCGCTGTGGCTGTAAATAATATTCTCTCGCCGTTTGCGAAGATCGTAACACAGTCATCGGTCTTTGAACGGCGTCGGTTCCGTGTCAGTTCATCTCTCACATCAGAACAGGCTCTCATCACCTATGGTTTCATTGCGATTGTCCTCTCGATGGCCGTACTTGGTGGAGTGAACTATACATCTACACAGGTCGGGCGTCCTGAATTTGCATCGGGCAAGCTTTCTGATGGTGCAAAGTACACGGACTGGCAGACTGCTATGAACTTCGTACGAAATGTTCTCCCACCATCCGCTACAATAGCTAGCTGGTGGGACTATGGATATTGGATAAATAGTGCAGGGGATGGACGTACTATTGTTGATAACTCCACGCATAATCGAACACAGATTGCGCTGATGGGGTACGCGATGATGGCACTCAATCTGACAGAGTCATTGCGTGTGTTCCGGCAGTGGAATACCACCCATGTACTTGTCTACTGGGGCCACCGAATCTCCGGATTTGGTGGTGACGAGGGCAAGTGGCCATGGATGGTCCGGATCGCGGAGGACAGATTCGGTTCGAGTATGATAGATGATGCCACCTATCTTGGTGACAATCCCAATACTCCTGATACTGTCGAAACCGAGTACACACAGGATGCTTTCTTCCAGTCCACAATCTACAAACTCATGCTTTATGGTGAGCCACGCTCAGAACAGGAGGCCAATAACATGGGCCTCTCTGATTCTCGTAAGGCTGTCGATTTCCAAGGATACTTCAAAGATCCTGATACACGTTGGGTTGAAAATATTCCAACCAATCTTCATAATGCCTTCAAGCTTGTGCATGTGAGTGCAGAGTACGGTCTTGTGAAGATATACGAAATCGACTATACCCTGCTTGATCAGGCCCTTAACAGGTCAGCAGCAGACTGGAAGATTGAAAAGGATTCCCTCAGCGATATGAGTCTTGATGGCTCCCTCTCCACCGCTGAGAAGGGCTATAGCAGCTATGATGTCATCTTTGGAGGTGACTACAAAGCAACTGTCTATACGCGCTCTAATGGTACCCATATGTACTACGGCATCAAGATGGATTCCTTTGATAATCTCAGGGACTCTTTAGGCATCCAGATTGCTCCACTTAGTGGCACAACCTATTCAGACATCCGAGCTGTCAATTATGACGGTCATGATGCCTATGATGGGCATGTAAGCTTTGATGGGTCATGGAATCTTGATTCCACGGGAGCAACCGCATCGGAATTTGCTTATGGTAAGGGTGTGGTTGAGTTTCTTGTCCCGCTGAATGCTACGGACACACAGGATGTTATGATGGAAGAGGGAATGAATTATCGTATTCGGCTGTTCTTCTGGAATAACATTAACATTGGCGAACCCACATATGCATCCGACTGGAATACTTTCTGGGTTCCAATCGAGTTATACTAGTGGAATACACATATACACTGGCAAGGTCACTCCGCCTTGCCATCTCTTCTCTTTTTCTTATAAATCAATGATCTCTGTAGGAATCAATATTTCTGGCCATCAAGACATCTTCAAAACAGTATGTCATTTACTAATTGGTATGTCGGTGATCAGTTCTCAAAATCTTCCATCAATCATGTTGATGTTGTCTTGCCTTTCTCTTTGCCTCGCGTCTATACGCACCATACTTGTCTTGAGGGCTGAATTTTGCTGGAAGTGGACTATATACTTCTCCACCACAATACGGGCAACGTTTTTCATCAAGTGTGTATTCTTTACAGTGTGCGCATTTCAAGAGCAAGGTCATCTATGTCGCCTACTTTCGTGAAAACTTGAATGTGCCCCCGTCGCTTTCAACGCTCTTGCTAACGGTTTCCAGAATTACTGAAAGTATATCTTCGGCCTCCTTGTAATCTGGACTGACAATTCTGAGTTTATATCTTGGAGCACCCAGTGTATAGATCTCTACAGTTGACTTCTCATACTTTTGGCCCAGTGTGAGCCCTTCAGTGAGTGCCTTCTTAATTACATTCACTCCCTCTGGACCGGGGACTGTAATGGTCAATTCACCATCAATCTCGACTGAGGGAATTTCAATCCGGGCTTTTGCCAGCTCGACGAGCTGTTCTTTGAGGTCTTTTGGAATATCCACATCTGCTAGGGCTTCCATGCCTCCATCAGCTGCTTTTTCCAGACCCCTATAGAGTTCGCCAAAGGTATCTTCTAGTGGCCACCCGACCTTTTCGTACGCCTCTTCTAAAGACATATTGTTGTCTTTGGCGATAAACTCGAGTAGTTTTTCTGCCTTCTGTGATCTTTTCCATTCGTTGTTCTTCTTTCTCTTTGCTTCTGTTGAGACTCTTCGCAACGAACAATCAATGTGTCGTTTTTGGGCATCTACCTGTAATACCTTGGCAATGACTCTTGCACCCTCGTGAATATGATTCCTGATGTTCCTTACCCACGTGCTGCTTATCTCCGAGATGTGAATGAAGCCCTCTTTGTCCCCATACTCTGGAAGGGTGACATATGCTCCATAAGGCGCCACCTTTGTTGCTACAGCCACGACGTATTCGTCTGGCTGAGGCCATTCTGCACGTTTCCGGACCATCTTGGTTTATCTCCATCACTTAAGTCGTCGTCAGTTGCGATCACAACAGCTCTTCGATTATTCGTGCTGTAGGTTCGAGCTGTGCCTTACCGCCTGCGGGTCGTGCTAGGACTTTCCCACACTTAAGGCATTTTACTACAGTCGATGCGTGGCCGAAGATGATCTGTTCATTCTCGCAGTCCAGACACTTCACCTTGAGAAATCGAGAGTTAGGCTGTTCTACTATTTCCTTTTTGGTCAACACTATCACCGCTGTTATTATACTCGTCAGTCATGCCTCTACAAAGAGAAAGAGGCCCACCGGTGGGTCTTTCTCTCTCAGATTGGTGTTGTATTATAACTCTATCTCTACAGCTCTCTTAACTGAAGGTGAATATATTGCTGTATTCATTTTATTTCGAGTTTCCTGTATTGCAGACGGTATGCCCGTATATCTTATTCAATTCGAGTGATTTGTGCGATTCGTGTTGTAGATACGATCATTCTTTTTTTGCGCAACACCAAAATCATTATATTGCAACTCTGAGGCTGAGTCATTCGGTCACTTCCTGATTGTGTTCAAATGGGCTCGTGGCTAAGCCAGGTATAGACATCTCGCCTTGTGCGAAGGTCACCTACAGCGACAGGCTCTTAACTTGTATGTCCGCTCACTTCGACGGACAGAGGTCTGGTCGCGGGTTCAAATCCCGCCGAGCCCGCCATTTTTTACTGCCGTAGAGCTGAAACTCTACTGAGTAAAACTATGGTATATCCTCTTTACATCCCGAATTATAATAAAAATAGACGTAATAGTATGGGATACAAATAATCGCCCACACTATACTTAGTTCAGTCTGTTGCTTGTCAGTATTGATCTTCTTCGCGTCTAGATCTTCTTCTTACAGAAGAACCAGTCTGCGCAATCATAGCCCTCTTCAAGACGTTTCTTGGCCTCATCGACCGTGCCCGGAGGTGGTACGATCACATCATCGCCCGGTTGCCAATTGGCAGGGGTCGCCACGCCATGCTTGTCTGAGGTCTGGAATGCATCAATGGCCCGAAGTATCTCCGCCATGTTCCGGCCGTTGCTGAGCGGATAGTAGATGAGTGCTCGAAGCTTGAATTCCGGATCGATGAAGAAGACCGCACGCACTGCCGCTGTGGAACTCTGTGCCGGATGTATCATGCCATACTTTTTGGCAACGTTCATGCTCAGATCTTCAATGATCGGGAATGGTATCTCTTTTCCAAGCTTCTCCTTGATCGCTCGTGTCCATGCAATGTGTGAATAAATGCTGTCGATACTGAGGCCTATCAATTTCACATTACGCTTTTTCAACTCGTCAAAAATATCTGCGAAGGCCATAAATTCGGTCGTGCATACAGGTGTGAAGTCTGCCGGATGGGAGAATAAAATCACCCAGCTGCCCTTAGCCCACTCTGAAAATTTGATGTGACCATGTGTAGTGTTTGTTTCAAAATCAGGTACTTTTTCACCAATTAGAAGCATCCGCTTTTCCATCTCTTGCGTTTCCATATTTCTCACCTTGTTTCTGATCTCCCTGTCGGATCTCTTTCTAGAGGGAGTTAACATAATGAATAATCATTCTTATTTAAGTATTGTTATCTATTACTCTTCAATTGTAACTAAGAATAGTTTTATTTAGCCTTATGATTATGTGACACTGCCATGATATCGTCAAGACATGAAATCGCCGACCGCATCAGAAAGACTGGTAAACGCGCCACCCCCCAGAGAATTATCATCTATGAGGCCATGTGGAAGTCCCGCTCTCATCCCACCGTTGCTGATGTTCACTCCTATGCCATCCAATCCGATCCTTCTATCAGTCTTGCTACAGTCTATAAGACTCTCCATCTGTTCGAAGAGATTGGCCTCGCCTCTGAGTTTGTTGATGGCGATGGAACTACCCACTATGATCCCGAGACTCGCCCTCATATCAATCTCATATGCGAACGCTGTGGCAAAATCGAAGATTTTGAGGCCCCTCCTCTTTCTACGCTGGCCTCTGATATTGAGTCTAAGACCGGTTTCAAAATAACCTCTCAGACTTTTGAGATCAGAGGCATTTGCCCCGACTGCCAACGTTCATGATCCACACTGCCGACTCCCTGCCTCTCTATGAATCTATCATCGTTCTTTGATCCTTACTCTTTCCTGCTTGCGCGAGTGGGACATAGCCATGAATTTAGAAAGGATTTTAACTGTTAATAGTAGACTTCGGTTTGTATTTGTCGTATGCTTCGTCAGATACTTCCTGTAATTTGGAGATGAAAATCGTTGCCTAAGACTGCTAAAAAAAGAAAGGGTAAATCTGGTGATTCGGGACGCCTTCCAAGTGGTGGCGCCGGGCTGGTTAGATTCTTCGAAGATGAAACACCCGGGATAAAGGTCAGTCCGACGATTGTGGTCGTATTCGCGGCGATTTTGGTTGCAGCGACCGTATGGGGTCATATTTTATCTATGAAACCATAACATAGGTGAAACGCTCGTCCCACAATGGTGGTCTAAGATTACGATTGGGATTTCTGAGATTTGCGGAAGATGGTAAGGAGACCGACGAGGGCGAAGAGAAGGATAGAGAATGCCACAATCATTGGTAGAATGATTGATGCCGAGCCCGCCTGCTATGTTGAAGTTTCTGTAACAGTGAGTGATAAGGTTTCAGTGAGGTTTGTGGTAGTAGTTGAGCGGAAAAGATCACGCAAGACGAATGAATGCCAACCTTTCTTAAGTTCATTATCAAGATGGAGCACTACTTCTTTTGAGAAATTGTGGTTGAAGTAGACATAGAGGTCACGATTCACAAGATCGTAAACGCAAGAGAACGCAGTATAGACCGACCGGGCAGCATCCAGTACATCCCGCGCGTTAGCAATAGTGATGTTGGATCCTATCTGTTCCAACAGCACCTTTGCCTGATGATATCTCTGTACAGAGGAACTGCTCTGTCCGAGTTCAGGATAGGCGATATTTCCGTTTGTGATTAGTTGGTATGTTGCATTTTTCCGGATATATTGTATAGTTTTATCCGGCCCAGCGACGATCACGACGGACTCACCAAACCTATCAGCCACAAGGATTTGCCACTCCCACACGTCCGCGATATTGTATTGCATGAACAGATCAATCGAATCGTTGACAGAGGCGCAAGTTCGGAGAACATACCTAAACAAATCCCGATTCAGATACGGTATATCTGGATCTGGCGTCACGTTGGAGGGGGGAACCAACGTACTACCTATGAACACACCTTGATCATTCATTCCTGTACGGATGTCTTCAAAATGCTCAGAGTGCGTAAACGCAGCATAGCCGTGACCTTGGCTGTTCTTTGGATAAAAAAGGATGCTAAAGTTAGTGTGGCTCCAGTCTTCATTATTTGCAACAAGTGTTGTTTCCCCGTTTGAGGCCGAAAATATCGTGCAAGCAGCAGCATATGAACTGAAGCTGTTCAACACAATGATCAATAAGAGAGCACTAATTGCCATTCTCTGAAGCGACACACTGTTCGTGTAGTGCGAGTACTGATATAATCTGTATGACTCTCACATTGTATCCGTTTTAGGAACACAACCGTAACATATGTCTTAAGACGAATGCTGCGATTCATCTGCTAATGATGTGTGTTCAAAGAACATATCGCCATCAATGAGGCCCAGATGACTTGTGTCAGGGATTTCCCCCATGTTGATTTATCTCTCACAGGGGATGCCGACAGGCTTCCGGATGATGAGCTAATCCCGAAGGATTATAAGGCGAAACAAGTCGGAGAGAGCGCCCCTAAGTGGTGAATAACAATGAAGATGAGCAGTACGGTCAACAAATACTGTCCGAAGTGCAGGGGATATACCGTTCACACGGTAAGTGTATACAAGAAGGGAAAGGACCGCTCAATGGCTCAGGGTGCACGACGGATGGCACGTAAGACTCGTGGATACGGATCATTCCCGAAGCCTATCCAGAAACGATTTGCAAAGACCACAAAGAAGACGGTACTGAAGTACAAGTGTAAAGAATGCGGTTACACAATTCAGGGCAAAGGCCTGCGACTGAAGAAGGTCGAGGTTCAGAAGGGATAATTCATTCGGTGCATCTATCTTTGTAGTACCGCAAGAGTGCAGCATTTGAACGATAGAATGCTGTTTGCTGTAGCAATGTGGCATGTCCTATTTGTTCGCTGTCGTATGATATTTTCCAGTCCATGGTCTGTTTGCAACTCTCCATCGACTGATGCAGTGATGACATAACTCATATAACGAAGATGGACATAGCGGAGGTCGTGTCGATAGCCCAGTAACTGGGAGTGTCAAATGTGAGCGACCATAAAGAATTGTATGATAAAGTGTTTGGGCTTCTTGAGCAACATGATGAATGGATGCAAAAGACGATCAATCTCATTGCATCTGAGAACATCTCATCTCCCGCCGTCCGATCTGCCATTGTCTCTGATTTTCGTGATCGGTATGCAGAAGGCTGGCCTGGTGAACGTGTCTATGCAGGGTGCACGTACATTGATGAGGTAGAGTTCATCACCATGGACCTTGCGAAGAAGCTCTTCAGGGCTGAGTTTGCAGATGTACGACCTGTATCGGGTGTTGTTGCCAACTTGATCATGTACACTGCTTTCATGAAACCCACTGATCGAATGATGGCACTGTCCATTGCTCATGGTGGTCATATCTCTCACGCACGAGGGAATCTTGGAGGGACCGCAGGAGCAGTCCGAGGTCACAAGGTTCAGAACTACGTGTTTGATGAGGAGACCTTCAACATCGATATTGATGCAAGTATCAAGAAGATTCGTTCTCTGTTCGATGATGGGAAAGAAGTAAAGTTTCTGCTCTTCGGTGGCAGTGTATTTCTATTCCCCCATCCGGTAAAAGAGTTCCGTGAGATCGCCGACGAATACGGAATGCATATTGGCTATGATTCAGCCCATGTTTCAGGACTCATTGCTGCTAACAAGTTTCAGGATCCTTTGAGAGAGGGCGCAGAGGTCATGACTGCAAGCACGCACAAGACCATGCCCGGCCCACAACATGGTATTGTCCTCTCAAAAGAGGAGTTCGCGCCTGCAATTAAGAAGGCCGCCTTCCCCGGTCTCTTGAGTAACCATCACCTTCACAATGTGGCAGGTCTGGCTGTTGCACTTGCAGAGATGATAGAGTTCGGTGAAGATTATACCGAACAGATTCTCAAGAATGCCCGAGCACTAGGCCAGGCATTGCATGAACGTGGTTGGCATGTCATTGCAGCCGATAAGGGATTCACTCGCTCGCACCAGATCCTTGTTGATGTTTCCGAGTCCCCCATGAAAGATGGGCGCAGAGTTGAAGAAGAGCTCGAAAAAGCCAACATTATCATCAACAGGAATCTGCTTCCTTGGGACAAGAAGAGAGGTCGTAATTATCTTGCACCTGGTGGGATTCGCCTTGGTGTTAGTGAGATGACCCGTCTTGGAATGAACGAGTCTGAGATGGATACAATTGCTGAGTTCATGACCAGGGTTGTCATGAAAGAGGAAGATGTGAAAAAGGTCGCTGCGGATGTTGCTGAATTCCGGAAGGACTATCAGCATGTTCACTACGCCTATGACACTGAGACCCCCGCTTACAAGCATCTCAGATTTCTATGATTTTGATAGGGGGCATTTGACTTTGCCCCCTACTCCCATGGAGGCTAATTTATGGAGATCAAAGACGCTCAGGATATGATGAGGCGAATCTACTTTGAGCGTGATAAGGCGCGTGGGATTGACCGCACGATCCTTCGTACCTTTCAAGAGCTGGCCGAGCTGAGCGATGCTATCATGTCTAAGGCCTCTCGGACCGAACTTGTCGGTGAGGCTGCTGATGTCTTTGCGTGGCTCTGTTCACTTGCCAATTTGCTTGACATTGACCTTGGTTCTGCTCTACTGTCTAAATACAACAATGTCTGTTCTCGATGTGGAAAGTCCCCCTGTGTCTGTGTTGATGAACCGTAGAGTATCTGTGTTCCTATTGGCAGACGAATGACTGATTATGACTATGTTCTTTTCTTCCTGATGTTCATTTTGAGACTTAAAAGGAGTACCAACGTTGGACTTGGAAAGGTTACCGGCGCGTCTTCGGGATCGTGATGTCTTTCAGGACAACATGAAGAGAATCTTTGTTACAGTTGGACATATTCAGCCATTTCAACGAGTTATATCTTATCTGAAATACGTGCCAGATCCAAACGGGAACTGGGTGTCAGGTGGCCAACGATATCGGCGTGTATTCACTGGTGGTGTGGCATCTGTATTGACCGGAATTGCCGAGCTTCCTGAGCATTATCTGGTGCATGATCCACATCTCGGGACTGTGCTTCCTGAGGTTCCAATGAATGAGATTGCGTACTATTTCTCACCAGAAGACCGGTTACGGGAGATTATGGAGTATGGCCCCTCGGACTCATTGGAAGGGACTGTCAAGTTAGTGGCTGAGGCAATACATGATCATCTTGGAATAGACATTGCCGATCTTGGAGTAACCGGAAGTATATCTTGGCGTGCGCACTCGCCCAGATTGTCAGATGTGAACATCAACGTGTATGGCCTGCGAAATGCATGGCGTCTTCAAAACGAATTTGAAACACTTACAGATCATCCTGATTTTCGGTTATGCACTGCTTCTGACTGGGCTCTCTCCTCCGAGCGATTGCATGAACGAATTCCCTCACTTGAGGTATCCGATATCAGTCGTATGTTTCAACGACGCCGAACCATCTGCTACGACCGTTTTCGAATCACACCTATGCCAATCCTGCGACCAGATGAGACCCCTATTCCGTATGGTTCTGAATCTTACCGTACAGTCGTTTCTCATCCCATAACTACACGAATGCAGGTGGACGATAACACGTTTGGCCTGTTTCTCCCATCAATCATATCTGGCGAGTCTGAGCCAGTTCCCGAGATCAATGGGCGTCGTGTGACACGTGTAATGATCTATAATGGGGCATTTCGGGGGGTGGTTCGTACAGGTGATCAGGTCAGTATCACCGGGAGTCTTCAACAAATCTCCAAAACAGACGATCTTGATCTCTGTGAGTATCAACTTATGATTGGTACCAAAAACGGAGTTGGCCAGGAATTTTTACACTTGACATAGTATATACCGAATCGCAACAGTCATAGAGTATCCCACTACTCTCTCGTATTGATGTCATTCACGAGACCCTATGTATGTATCCCAATTCCGCTTGGCGAAAAGGTTCGAAAACGGCTTCTTGCAGCAGGACTGCTTGATGTGGATTTCAAGATTCGAAATGAGAATGGATTACTCTTTCTCCCTCTTAGTCATGAGGTCGCCGCTGAGGAATTACAAGCACTTCTTGAAATCGAGGTGGAAACTGGTCTTTGTGAGTTTGCTCCTATTCATTCAGGTCCTAGGACTTTAGCTGAAGCATTAGATGGTATTCTTGCTCCCGAACAAATCGAACTTATTCCACGAGCCTATGATCTGATTGGTGACATTGCAGTATTGGAAATCCCCGAGGAACTTGACTCATTCAAATCTGAGATTGGTCGTGCATTTCATCAAGTCCATCCTAACTTCGCAACCGTTCTAGCAAAGCGTGGGGCCATTACAGGTCTGATACGCACACGCGAGTATGATGTTCTCTCAGGGGAGCCCAAGACTCATACGATCCATACAGAATATGGTTGTCGGATAGTCGTTGATTTGGCCCGCGCATACTTTAGTCCTCGGTTACTAGAGGAACATCACCGTATTGCAACACAGGTCAAAGACAATGAGACCGTCCTAGATATGTTCACAGGAGTTGGTCCGTTTGCTCTACATATTGCGCGTATTAAACCCGCTCATGTGATTGCAGTCGATATCAACCCTGACGCTATTGCTCTACTACGTAAGAGTATGGCCCTCAACCAGCTCGTTGGGACCATCGAACCTGTAGTCGGGGATGCAATGGAATATGTTCAAGAAAATCTCCACTACAATGTAGACCGTGTGATCATGAACCACCCTTCTGGAGCGGCTAATTTTGTTTCAGCAGCATGTCGCGCAGTAAAATCGGGCGGTGTGATACACTATTACGATTTTATTGGGGGGGAAGACCCCGAACGGACCATTCGTGAAAAAATAGAGGGCCTTGTTTCCAGGTCGGGTCGAGAGATACGGGATGTTCCTGCTATACGGCGAGTGCGTGATAGTGCCCCGTACGAATATCAGATGGTCATTGACATCATTATTGAGTAAATATGATCTTACACTGAATGATGATATTTGGGTCTCTTAGAGTCTCGATAAATTCTCTATCGAGATCAATTGCCGCTCGATCCGCATTGATCATCAGAGTTCTCCCACATACATAGCTACTTTTGCGTGCTACCATGCAAATTGGATTGGTATAAACTAGTCCCTTACCACCTTGCCCTTCTATAGTTTCTTTCAGTCCGTTGACATCAAGCTCGAGTCTAATGATTGTGCTGGGTTCGCTTGCAATAGTTGTGATTGTTCTAGGTATATCCCTTAGTGCAAGTGTGGCTCCAACTCCTATGATGCAGTCGCCTTGTGGTGTTAGTGAGGTTTCTCGTGTGATCTCAATTGTTGTCTTATGAGTCCCCCGAATATTCCTATGGCCTCTGGCTTGGAATTCTATTTGTTCCATGTCCTTAACGTGGCACTCAACGCTTTTATCAATCCTCCTCCAATTGCTTCAATGATACGCATGAACGACCACGCACTTGACGAAGAAAAGGAACGGCTGATCCACCATCTCAAAAGCATGGGATATATTCGGAGTTCTTCTGTAGAACGTGCGTTTCGGATGGTTCCACGTGAAGAGTTTGTGCGCCCTGATCTTCGGCGTTCCGCATATCGTGATACACCCCTTCCGATATTGAATGGGCAGACGATTTCAGCCCCTCACATGTGTGCAATCATGTGTGAACAGCTGAAATTGGCTGAAGGTCATCGTATTCTTGAGGTGGGTGCTGGTTCTGGTTATCACGCAGCATTATGTGCGGAAATCATTGCGCCTACAGGTTCTCAGGCACCTGGTCATGTCTATACACTTGAGATTGTTGAATCGCTCGTCGATTTTGCTCGAAGCAACCTTGAGCGCGCAGGATATCTTGATCGTGTCACATTGCTTCATGGTGATGGTGGACTCGGCCTACCTGCAGAGTCGCCCTTTGATAGAATCCTTGTGACTGCGGCAGCGCCAAAGACTCCACCACCATTAATTGAACAGCTTACACCGGGTGGTATCATGCTTATCCCTGAGGGGTTTCCGGGTTTCTATCAAGAACTCATGATTCTTGAGAAAGATTTGGACTCAAATATACATCGCCATCGTTGGGGTGGTGTTGCCTTTGTACCACTGACTGGCAAGTTTGGAGACTATCTTTGAGTACTATTGTCACTCAGCATAAATCATCTATTTTCCGCGATTGGAACTGTTTCGGTATTTGTTGTTGACACCGCATATTCCAGAGTTTTGTCGATTGTGTTTATGCGCGATGAAGTGGAATTACAGTCAAGGTCACTTCAGAGCCATCTGACAGACCATAGTCTTCACGTAGATTGACCGGGGCAATTATCTCAAGAATGTCTGGTGTGTGATGAGTTCTCTGAGCTACAACTACGGCGGCATCGACCTGATCATTTACTTTAACTCTGTAACAGGTGACATCCCCAAAGGTTCTCCCCTCAAATTGAAATCCTGTGACTACCAGTGGTGGGCTTCTACGCATTGCATTAACGGCCTTTCGGGACTCGTCATCAATGACCTTTACATTTAGAGTTCCGGGATATGGTTTGAAGCCCAGAGCCTCTTCGAATCTCTCGGCGTAGATATCCACATAATATGCCCCCTCACCAATTCCTGTTGTCACAATTCCCTCGATGATTACCAAATCTTCAGTATGCAAGGTGAATGCTGTCTCAAGATCATCGTATACACTTTTGAGTTCTTTTCGACCAAGTTCTGTGAGGCGCAGGATCATTCCATTGGCCGCGTGAATCCTGCTTATATAACCAGAGTTTACACAATCGGAAATTCTTCTGGAAGCGGTTTGTTGACTGACCCCTAAGATCTCTCCCAGCTCACGAGTGGTCATTATCTTACTTCTATGAAGGGCTCCTTTTCTTGCTATTGCAAATAATGTGAACCACATCTCAGGTGAAACCATCATATTCACTCCGTCAGTCTCTCATCGAATCGTTGAAGTTGTTTAGCAAGCTTTGTCTGGTGTAGTGCCATTGTCAGATCCCCTCTTGTCCTCTCAATTAATCCTCTGCCAACATCACACTTCCTACGCAGGTCTGGGATTAATGCATTAGGAAAGTCAAAACCATGTAGTTCATCAAAGATATCTTCCATGTACGTGAGCAAATTTTCAGCACTATCAAGATCGTCAGAACGAATACGATTCAGAATCGCCCGTCGCAATTCCCCAATTGTATCCGCCAATCCTGTCAGATATGACCGTGAAGGAATTGCA
The DNA here is from genome assembly GCA_021498125.1 of Candidatus Thorarchaeota archaeon. Taxonomy (NCBI): domain Archaea; kingdom Promethearchaeati; phylum Candidatus Thorarchaeota; species Candidatus Thorarchaeota archaeon. The sequence goes on from JAIZWL010000001.1 coordinate 68,695, forward strand.
TAGATTTGAGGCTCAGTAAATTTGCCATCGCGAAGCAATGAGAGAACGTTTGCAGCCTCTGCAAGTTCCTGATACGCAGTATCAAAGACCCTTGATTTAGAAAGATAGTCGCTTCCTTCAAGTTGAGTAATTGCCTCACTGATAATCGAATGTGCCTCTTTTAGTAATTGTTCCGCACGTTCGAAATTCCCTCGATGAGACTCCTTGATAGAGGATCCGCATTTCCTTACAGCCTCTCGGGCCCTTGGAAGAACAGCCTCTCTGATCGCATCATCTGTTTCTATCTCTTTACGTACTTCTTCTAATATTTCACCCAGTCCCATTCTAATCGCCTGTTTTATTTTATCATCTCTACATGTTTGCTTCGCGACAATAATACTACTCGGCTCTCAATCTGTTCGTCTTTAATATAGTAGCCTGTGAGTGCTGCTATTTTTTCAGCGAATCCTCTTACCTCTCTATGAGACGGTGCATTCTCTTGACTAAGACGCCTTCTTGAGGAGCCTATATGCATATACCCTTTTACCTCAATAAAATCGGGTTCACCTGTGAGAATGATCTTGGCATATTCCCGTGCATGATGCATATTATATCCCTGAACCATTGTGAGGCGGTTTGCGGTTCTACATGACAGTGACCTGAGCAATTCCTCCGATTGCATGAGCTGTTGCCATTGCCCCTTTCGCATAGGATGACAAAGTCTTCGATAGATGTCCTCTGTTGGAGCTGCAAGTGTTATGTACAACTGTGTTGGTGGTGTCAAATCTTTCAAGACCTGTGGTTGGGTGCCATTCGTCACAAGAAATGATGTCATCCCTCTGCTGTGTATTTCCTCGATGAACTCACTTAGCATGGGGTAGAGGGTTGGTTCACCTGCCAGTGATATTGCTACATGTTTTGGATCACGGGCCTCATCATACTTTTGTTTTGATACCTCTGGTCGTATCTGTGGATTGTATCCCCCAAGCGACCTTAGATTGGCCATTAATGTTGCATCAAGTAGATCTGCTGGTTCCATGACCTCCTCTCTGGTGACAGTTAGCTGGTCCCATCTAATCCCAATGTCTGCCGGAGTGACACGCCAGCAAAATCTACATTGCTGCGTACACTTATCGACTACAGGGGTCATCTGGAGGCATCGATGTGACTCTATGCCATAGAACCGTTGTTTGTAGCATACTTTGCCCTCAAGCAAGCTCTTGTGTTGCCATTGGCATGCCTTGAATGCGCCTCTCTCCCCTAACAAATGATAGCCCTGTCGCTCGAGCTTGCTTCTGAGTTTAATCGGCATTGTGCGTGTCAAGGTTACCTCATTTAGTCCATTGTGTTGCGTCTTATCAGCGTTTAGACATGTCCTCTTTACTTGCAAGTTCTTTTCCAAGTAGTTCTTGGTGACTCCACGATCCTGTCAATAAATGGCGTCTTGCTAAATCACCTAATTGCCGTCTGGTTTCCTGATCAAGAATGCCTGGTTTCTCATTTTCAAAAACGCTTCCGGGAAGCGGCATGAAGACATGCGCATGGATTTTTGCCCCCATATCTATCAGCTGATAACAGAGCTTCAGGCTGGCCTGTCTATCAGCAATTGTTTCTCCGGGAAGTCCAAAGATCATGTCAACATGCGGTGTAAATCCATTGGCAAGTGCTATGTTTGCAGCATTAAGGCCATCTTCAACAGAATGATGCCGGTTACTGATCTCTAAAACTCGGTCGCTCCCAGATTGAATTCCAATCTGAAGTGTGTGATTTGCAACGTATTCTCTCATCATACGAAGTATATTGTTACTGACAAACTCGGGTCTGACCTCTGACGGAAATGCCCCAAAAAATACTTCTTCAAGGCCCTCTATTGCTGTCGTTCTCTGAAGTAATTTTTCCAGTCTCTCAGGTTCTGCTCTTCCACCCCTCCCACCATAACTCAGAGCATTTGGTGAGAGAAACCATGTACGTTTGAAGCCTCTCTCGTTCACCGCACGGTTTAACCAATGCACGATGTTCTCTATAGATCGATGGCGTACTATTCCTCCTGAGAGAAATGGCGTACTGCAAAATTTGCATCTAAATGGGCAGCCTCTTGTGACCTCTATAGGTCCTAGAAGGTTGTGTTTCAGTGCAAAAGGTGGGAATTCGTCAAGAATAATCCTCTCTCTCTCACTTGGACTGGGAATGTTGGTCGTTGTTTCGGTGACCAGCCCGTCTATTCCTGATGGGTCTTTTCCATTCATAAGACGGTAGAGCAGCTCGGGGAATGTTCTCTCTCCCTCACCAATTACTACATAGTCAAATCCTATTTTCAGAAGTTCTCTTGGTCTTGCACTTGCGTGTGGCCCACCAGCTACGAGAAGAACTCTCTTTCCAAAGATATCTCGAATATGTTTGCACTCATCTATAACTCGTTTAAGCTGAGTACTCATCACCGAGTGTGCAATTATTACATCTCCCTTCTCAAGTGAGTCTGCAATTAATGTATCAGAGAGTTCAAGAGGGGCATGGATTTCTAATTCCTCGAGCCTTTGATCTATTTCGATTGCACCTGTGAGAGCCGCTATGCTGTATCGAGACTGCTGGTGGAATCTGAAGAGTAATGTTCTGACTTCCACTTCACGCACTCGCTTTCATCTAATTGATCGTCTTTTCGGTGACACCATCAGCTGTGACGATCATAAGGTGGATCTTTCCACCGGACTGTGCATCTCTGGCGATTCCTGCCTGTACTGCTGCTATCGCAATCTTTTCAGCTGCAGCAACAGTGAGACCCTCTTTGTACTCTCTCTCTAATACACCATAAGCAGTCTGAACTCCGGTTCCTGTCGCAGTATAATTGTCTGGAATCAATGATCCTCCCATATCAAGTGTGTATAGGCCTGACCCCTGTTCATCTACGCCCACAATCACAGTCTGAACGTAGAGTGGTGCCATTCTTTGAGCATACAATGTATTAGCAACCATCTTTGAGAGCGTCTTTACACTGATCGGTTTCTTTTCATGAAGTTCATACAATTTGATCTGTGCTCGGAGTCTATTGACAAGCATCTGATAGTCCGACGACAATCCTGCGGAGGCAAGAACAATTCGATCCGTGAGTTTGAAGGCCTTTACTCCTTCTTCGCTGAGAATGAATGTTCCCCAACTGATGAGTGAGTCTGTAGCGACTATTGCTCCATCTTTACATTTGATTCCGACAACTGTTGCTCCTGTAGGAAATGACATGAGTTCGGCCTCCATTTTAATAAGGTTCTCAGAATAAGGTCATTCCGTCCTTTTTAAAAACTTTACATAGCACTACAAGATGGCTCATAATCGTATTATTCAAATGAGGCTTGGTAAAAAATGCGCTGGCTCAATCCATTTGCAAATCTACCGACAATAATGCGGGCAGAGGAAATTATTGAATATGCCCACTCACGTTCGAAACGGTTGAGCATGAAGAGCTCGCGCATGATCCCTAAACTTGAGCGGGTCCGTATTCGAGAGATTGCACGGCTACAAGAATTTACTCGCCAAGTCAAGATTAAGATTAAAGAGGCAGTGGAGGAATTTCCATCTCTTGATCATGTTCATCCGTTCTACTTTGAACTTACTCGGCTCCTTATTGGTATCGACAAGCTGAAGCAGGCATTGGGTGCAGTCTATAATTGTATCGGGCCAATTGACAGTATCACGAATAATCACATTGAGGCAATGAAACTATCTGAAGACTACCGCCAGATCAAGCGGTCTCGAAGTGCAGCCAAGGGCCGTATTGCATCACTCTTACGCGCGACGGCCAAGAACTTTGATACAATTATAGAGGCCAAGATGACTCTCTCCAAATTGCCTGGAATTAGCCCTAATACCCCCACAATTGTCTGCGCTGGTTTTCCAAATGTTGGGAAATCCACCTTTGTGCGAGCGGTTTCCACCGCCGAACCGGAGATTGCATATTATCCATTTACAACCAAGAATGTGATTGTGGGTCACCTCTTTGTGGGCGACAAACGTGTTCAGGTAGTAGATACGCCTGGTATTCTTGATCGCCCGATGAGTGAGCGTAATGATATCGAACGCGCAGCCATTGCAGCTCTCAAGTATCTTGCTCATGTTATTATCTTCATGTTTGACCCCTCTGAGGCCTGTGGTTGGAGTATGGATGAGCAGATCAATCTGTATCATGAAGTTCAGCGGATGTTCCCGCTTAATCCGCTCTTTCCAGTCTTCAACAAAGTGGATATCACGCCACCAGAACGGCTGGATGAGGCCCGTGTGAAAGTTCCCGATGCAGTAGAGGTCATTGCATTAGACGGAAAGGGTGTTGAGAATCTGATCCACTTGGCTCTGGATGAGATCGACTTTGATGACTCCGAAGAAGGCGAAGAACCGGTGGCCTCTGTTTCATCGGATACTCCCTGATGCCTGATTACTAATGACAAGAGTGCCTGAGCCATCATTGTTCCTTGTAAGGCGTGTCTTTATTCTCAAGAACCTCTCGGTGACCCAAATATTAGTTTCAAGATGCGATGTTATCTCGGTCACACCAATTTTGCTCTCTCCTGGTGCCAGTGCCAAATATGGTACTAGCATGTCTGCTAGATGTGCGTCCACTGGCATACCTGTCTTAATCTGTTGTGATAGATTGTTTGCCGCCTCTTTCCCAACTGATTCTGCACTCTTTCCTCGCGTACCAAGAGCATCCGCGCCTATCCGATTTCCTCTATCTGATTCGGCCCACAGGACAATACCACTTCCAGGTCCACGGTGAGGATCATTCTCTTTGGGATAATGCTCAACTTCAATTTTGATCGGCTCAAACCCTCTTGCTCTAAGAGTGCTCTCAGCTGCTTTGGCCTGTCGTTCTGCAACATGTGCGGGAAGTCTTACGCAATGAGAGATGCCCCTTACATATTCTATCTCTCCAAAGGTATTCTCTTTGAATGGCGTTATCCTGTCTACAGGATTCACTTCACAGGTGACTTCCCCTCCGCCTCTTGGATAATGCCCTCGTCTAAGTTGTTTGATCGTCACCTGTGCTCCTAGGCGAGTGATTGCCGGGATAAACACCTCTCTCATATAATCGATTGGCGGGCTCCATGACACATCAGTCCCTCCCTTAATTTGAAGAGTGATCTTATCAGGGGCCAAAATTGCCGCAGGAAGGACCGCTTGAAGCACTAACGAGATGGCCCCGGCTGTTCTTATGTCGTATTTGAATAGTCCACCCCTTCGTTCACGTGGCTGAAATATGACCTCGGTGCTTCCTTCGTGAAGGCCGGATATTTCCGCATTGACAAGATGTCCGGTAAGTTCGATTCCCGCTATATGTTGCCGTTTGAGGCCCGGTTTCGGGCGGCCTGATCGAATATTATAGATTCTGACTGTTTTAAGAGTAAATGCTGACAACGATACCGCTGTGCGTAAAATCTGGCCGCCGCCTTCTCCATATGAGCCATCAATCTCAATCATAGTAGACTACCGCCGAGCACTGCTTCTTGACTGAGGTTCTTATTATCTTCAGTCAAGATAATCCCGTTGCTTAACGATATTTGAGAAGCCTTATCAAGCATTCTCGCTGTATACATATCGAGCAGAAATGCGTGCAGTATTTGTTGGTCGATTTCAGCCAATTCACAATGGCCATCTCTCTACAATCAAGCAGATTATAGATTCAGGTGAAGAACTTGTGATTGCAGTTGGGAGTGCTCAATACTCACACACACCTGATAATCCATTTAGTGGTGGTGAACGGATCATGCTCATCAAGAGGGCATTACTCGATGAGGGTCTTCCTCTCGATCGAATTGATATAGTACCCGTTCCGGATATCCACATCCACCCACTCTGGGTTGCACATCTCAAAAGTTTTGTTCCCTATTTTGAGAAGGCCTATACCCATAATCCTCTTGTGCGCAAGCTTTTCATCGATGCTGGTTTTGAAGTGGGTGAGACCCACCTATTGAGTCGTGACACCCACTCGGGCAAACATGTGCGTGATCTTATTCGAGAAGGTGGCGAATGGCAGCCTCTGGTTCCTCCGGGAGTAGTTGAATTGATAAAGCGCTATGGCTTGGATGAGAGGATGCGGGCTATTGGCAAGGTCACACTCAAACGCTGAGCCCGTATCTGTCCGCAGATGGCGGTGTTTAGTTTCCTAACGCTACGGTAGGATTTAAATAAGCAACTCCTGAAAAAACGTGTGGTGAATGCTTATGCTAGGTGAATGCGTTCCATTTTACGAGTAGACTTCTAGCGAGGGTCCTAGCCAGTTCACCGTCTACTAATTGTTTTGGAGGTTTTAACTAGAATGACCAGTGATAAACAGAAAGACAGCAAGAAGGCCATCTTTGACATTAGCAAGGAACAGAATTTTCCCGAGTGGTTCGGAGAAATCTGTAAAGTGGCTGAACTGGCGGACATCCGATACGGAGTCAAGGGCTTCACTCCTTTTCTCCCTTGGAGTGTGATGACCATGAACATCATGTTCGATCTCTATGAAGAGGCTCTCCAGCGAAAGGGTCACCTCCCAATGTTGTTTCCTACAGTCATTCCTGAGAGCAACTTGACAAAAGAGGCCGAACATGTTGAAGGGTTTACTCCCCAAGTATTCTGGATCAGTGAAATCGGTTCTGGTGAAGAACTCGAAGAAAAATTGGCATTGAGACCCACAAGTGAGACCGCAATCTATCCAATGTACTCACTCTGGGTTCGAAGTTGGCGTGATTTGCCACTGAAGCGATATCAACGATGCTCGGTCTTCAGATCTGAAGTGAAGAGCACCCGCCCCTTCTTGAGAGGGCGTGAGTTTCTCTGGATTGAGAGCCATAATGTCTTTGCTACGCACGAAGACGGATTGGCTCAGGTCAAAGAAGATCTTGAGACCACAAAGGAAGTGGTGACCGACAAGTTTGGGATTCCTGTCATGGTATTTCAGCGGACACAGTGGGACAAGTTTCCTGGTGGTGTGAATACCTATGCGGCTGATACTCTAATGCCTGATGGGAAGGTCATCCAGCTTCCGTCCACTCATGATCTCGGGGATCATTTTGCAAAGGCCTTTGACATCAAATACGTCGATGAGAATAACGAGATGGTGTATGCTTACCAGACCTGTTATGGGCCTGCGGTCTCACGAATATATGGTGCCCTAATATCGGTTCATGGTGATGACAAGGGTCTCAGGTTGCCCTTCGCCCTTGCGCCCTATCAAGTCGTTATTGTCCCCATCTTCAAGGGCGATAATGAGCAGGTAGTCCTTGAGTACTGCAAGAATGTGGAACAGACGCTTCGTGATGCCGGGCTACGTGTACATTTTGATGCTACAGATGCAACTCCGGGTTGGAAGTTTAACTTCTGGGAGATGAAGGGTGTTCCCATTCGAGTGGAGATTGGTGGGCGTGAAGTGAGCAAGAAGACAGTAGTTCTGTTCAGGCGTGACACATTGAAGAAGCAGAATGTTTCACTTGACTCGATAGTGACAAGCATCAAAGATCTTGGGGCTGATATCGACAAGACCTTGCGTGAACAGGCCGAGGCCAAGTTTGAGGGGCTTGTTGTTGATGCAAACAGTATCGGCGAGATTCGAGACGCTATGGATCGAGGGAAGATCGCACGTGTCCCCTTCTGCACAACAGAGATGGAGGGACTCGGCTGTGCGGATGAATTGAAGGCGCAGACAGGTGGCGATGTCCGTGGTACTCGTATTGATGTTGAGGAGACCCCCGAAGGCGTCTGTGTTGTCTGTGGGAAAAAGGCTCAGAATATTGTCTACGTTGCAAGATCCTACTAGTTTCAGAGAGGGGCGGCGAACAGTCGCCCCGACCACAACTTCTTTTCCGGACTGTTGGTTAAATATCGAGTAGTATCTTGGTGAGACTCATGCGGCCGAAAGTCCTTGTTCCTTACAAGTCTGATGTAGTTGATGCAATACAAGAGATATTAGGTGATGAAGCAATCGCAGTACAGACAGATCGAGATGTAGAATCCTTGCTCAAGCATCCCGATGCAGTGGCTATACTCTCGGGGAGTGTTCCCCGCGAATACATCCTAAAGGCACATGGTCTTCGGATGATTCAGACCTTTGGAGCTGGTGTAGACAAGATAGACCGTGATGCAGTACTACAACGAGGAGATATCATTGTCTGTAATGCGCACCTGAATGCAGAAGAGGTTGCTGAATATACGATCACGTTACTTTTTGCACTTGCGAAGAATATTGTTGTAAATGATCGGACCTTTCGTACCGGCGATTGGACTTATCGATATGGCGGCCCGAGACCAAATATTGAGATACGCGGCAAAAAGTGTCTGATTATAGGTCTTGGCAACATTGGGATGCAGGTCGCTCGGCGCCTTCAAGCATTTGATGTTAAGATCATAGCCGCGACCCGAAGCGGTACTACTAAATTTCCTGGGATCGCGTCTGATGTTGTCAAGTTCATTGAAATAGAGCCACTTGTTCGAGAGGCGGATTTCATTATTCTGACGTTGCCCCTCACTAATGAGAGTAGGGGCCTTGTCAGTGCGGAGTTTCTCTCATGGATGAAGCCCACTGCATTATTAGTCAATGTGTCCCGTGGAGAGATTGTCAACGAAGAGGCTTTGTTTACTGCATTGAAAGAGAAACAGATTGCAGGTGCTGCTCTTGATGTCTGGTGGATCTATCCACAGAGCCGTGATGACAACCGTTGTTGGCCGTCTCGCTTTCCTTTCCATGAACTCAATAATGTGATCATCTCCCCGCATAGAGCTGCATACTCGGAGTCTATCGTCAATGATCAGATAGTCTTCGTGGCAAAGAATGTCTTGCGGTTTATTCATGGAGAGACTCCTGAGAATATTGTTGATTTGCGCCGTGGCTACTAACCGACTTTTAGCTCGGTGTGACCAAGAGTCAACGTTTTTAGGGTTTCGTCTGTGAGGAGAGACCACTGAGATGAAAGGGGAACCTTGGATTGAGCATAACATGTCTCTCTGACATTCCGGGTGTTGGTGATAAGGTACGAAAAGCGCTCATTGATCACTTCGGTAACGAGGCGGTTGCGCTCAAGGTGATCTTGGACTCACGAGTAGACCTTGTTTCAGCAGTACCCGGTCTTGGAAACAAACAGGCTGTGAATATTGTCAAGGGCGCCTTTGAGGCCCAATTTGGTGCCAGTGCGAATATGCTTCTTCGAAGCCAAGATGCTCGCAAGATATACGAGTCAGTTCTCGACATAATGCGAGAATATGCCAATACCAGCTATACCCGGGACAAGCTGGTGCTATACTTTCCACTTCCTCCGGAGAAGCTTGATGTGATTCTTGAGAGGCAGCGCTATTTTGCAGACGCTGCCGAAATGGCGCGAAACTTGACTGAGGATCAACGAGCTGCACTGCGAAAGCATCTCTCTCACGTTCGAGGACTCTATAGAAAAGCACAGCCTCGCCGAATAGACGGCCGAGTCATTATCACTAACGACGAAAAGGTCTTTGACAAGCTTATTTCGAGTGGAGTGGATCGTTGGTGCCCTGTATATGTTCTCTCCGAAGGCGAGAGTGGGGTTGATTATGCTAAGGGATTTGACTTGGTCCTGTACATATCCCCTCTAGGGGTCTATGACGAATCGCTTGAAATGTTTGACAATGTAGAGATACTTGGGAAGGATTGGAGCATTGATGATATACTTCCTGAGAGAACAGTTGGTTTCTATTCTCGTAACTATCGTGTTATCGATGCTGCTTGCAAGCTTGCGGAGGTCTTCCAATCGCTCCCCCTAAATGGTTCTGTTAGCAAGTTCGTTGAGAAGATTGATCTCGAACATCTAACTCGTGTGAGCGAGGCCTTGAAGAACCTCGACGAATCGGGTAATATTGCGGCAGGTATCGACTCCGAGATTGATCGACTACGGGCAGCCGTCAAGATCTTTCCAACTGCTGTTGCAGAGGTAGAGTCGTGGCTAAATAATGAGATCACGGCTCGTATTGCAAAGAGCGAGGTAAAACTTGGTGGCCAGCAAATTATCACAATCCTTCAGTCCGCTGATATTGATGGATCCGAGAGCGATGCATTACGTAACATGCTCCCAGCAGAAATCGTTGAGACCTTCTCCACCACAGTCCAAGAGGCCGAGGATAAGCTGGTCAAGATGCTCGGATTGACTCTGCGGGAGGCGGATTGGGCCACAGGTATCATCAGTGAAGAGATTGCTCTCCCTGTGAAGATGATTCCCACGCAAATTAACGCCCTCGAAGATCGTCTTCGTCGTATGTTTGCTGAGAAACAGTTTCGTCTGATGAAAAAGACGGCTCGCGAACTTGATGCTTTGAAAAATACAGTTTCTCAAGCTGTTCAGACCCTTCTTGAGTTTGATCTCTTTCTGACTGTTGGTCTTTTTGCTCAGGCATACGATCTGCATACGCCGGACATCTCGCTGGATTATTCTGGCATAGGGATTGTTGGAGCTCGGAATGTCTTTCTTGTTCATAGTATGCTCAAAGGGAAACATGGTCAGGTGCAGCCCATCAATTATTGTATAGGTGCTACACCTTTCAAACCCGATGGGACCAACAATGAGAACTGTGCAATCCTCTCAGGCGCAAATAGTGGTGGTAAGACTACTACAATTCAGACGATTGCTCAAATAGTGACATTGGCCCAGGCTGGTTTTCCAGTTCCTGCTCAGAAGGCGTACTTGCGACCTTTTGAAGAGATTTACTTTTTCTACAAGAGTCGAGGTATGGTGAGTGCTGGTGCCTTTGAGACAACACTGCGTCAATTTGCCGATATTGCGGTTTCTGCTAAATCTAAACTTGCACTCTTTGATGAAATCGAGGCCATCACGGAGCCTGGAAGTGCAGCAAATGTAATTGCTGGCCTACTGGAGATGCTTCATAAGGACGAACGCAGTGTCACGGTCATATGCAGTCATCTTGCACGTGAAATTGCCGAAGTCACAAAAGTTCCAGTTCGCATCGATGGAATTGAGGCAAGGGGTCTCAATGAGGATTTGGAACTAATAGTTGATCGTACTCCAAGGTTTGGATATTTGGCTCGAAGCACACCCGAGCTAATTGTTGAGCGGTTGTCCAAGCTTGCTAAAGGGCCAAAGAAAGAGGTCTATCTGAAAATTCTTGAAAACCTGTCCACTATGCGAAAGTGATTGGTGAATGAGAATGCAGCGGATCTTGGTGTTTGGAGACCTTCATGTCCCAACTCGCAGGGATTCTATACCTGATACGTTCGCTCGTCGGATAGCCGCGACCACCTACGATCTTGCTCTTGTCACAGGAGACCTTGTTGAAGAGTCCGAGATGCGCGAAATTATGCCTCCTCTTCCACAGTGTTACATAGTTCAGGGGAATATGGATTTTGGCTCTCATTACGAATTTCATCATGAGGTGCGTATCGAGGACCTAAACTTTCTGCTTCTGCATGGGACGCAACTACGTCCACGTGGGAACCTCGATCAGTTATGGGAGATACTTCTCAACATTGATGTTGATGTGGCAGTACATGGCCACACACATGTTCCCTCTATCGATCTACATCGCGATAGGCTCTTCATCAATCCTGGGACTATTACCGGCGCAACTGGTGGACGGGGCGGTCGGAAAGCCGCCAGCTTTATCGAGCTTGAGGTTTCTGGAACACAGATTGATGTGACCCTATACATCACTGATTGGCATGTCGTTAAAGAAACAACATTGTCTTTTCAGAGGCTGGGCGATAAAATGATTCGTGTGAATCGCTGATGCTTTATGAATGCAGATTGTTCCCCCAAGGGTCAGGACTGAGTAGCTTGATGTAGATTCGTTTCATCACATTCGAACTATCTACTAGCGCCTTTTCAATAAGTTCTTCCCCTGAGAGAGGTTGACTCTCTTTATGTTGCGACTGAAATAATGCAAGTATCTTGCTGAGAATCCCTGATATTGGATTAGACCCCTTGTTAGTCATCATATCCGCTTGTACAGCCTTCTCCATTTCTTCGTATGGGGATATATCTCGTGTAAATCGTAGTTCTTCGAAGAATCTTTTGAGTATGCGTTTAATATGTGGGTTGCTTTTATCATCAGGGAGGGTCTTAACTATTTTGAGAGCCGTTTTTCGGAGACGGCTCGATAAAATTGACTGAAAGGTCTCTGCAAGCTGCCTATCATCAGCGCATGCTACTCCAATATTGATCATCAACATTCGTATTCTGTCAAGAAGGACTCCTAAATCGGTACCAATGAAGGGTTTGCCTCTCATAGACGCCAACCAGTCATCGTACGCTTGGCTGATCCTTCCAAGATGCCTCTCATATTGCTTCAAACGATCGTACTCGTCTAGTGGGATCAGTGGACACCAGACGGATATCGGAATCTTTTCATGATCGTACGGCGACATGAAGCATTTTGTGTATTATCGCCTTTTCAGCCTTATCGGTCTGTACATATACTTGAAATAATCAAGGCAGAATAAGAATAAAATGGCGCCGCCGGGAGGGTCTTCGTGTGCAATCGAAGTTATCGCACATCTCGAACCTCCGACCAGTCGCCATGCATCGCGTAAAGCAATGCATTACAACTTAACAGGCTGTCGCTCTACCGACTGAGCCACGGCGGCCCATCAGGTGTGTTTTTTGAATGCAATATTAACGTTGCGCTGCGCTAGACTTCTTTTGACGTGGTTGGCTCTAACCGAAAAGGTTGTCTAAAATCATCATGACCAAAAAACCGATCATAAGACCCATAGTCGCATATCGCTCAAAGCCACCACTATGGCTCTCTGGAATCATCTCGTCACTGACAACAAAGATCATTGCGCCTGCTGCAAATGCCAGACCATAGGGAAGAAGGAATTGAGCGATTGTGACCACTGAAACACCAACGGCTCCACCTATCGGTTCGACCAGTCCCGTTAGTAGTCCTATTCCTGCTGCTTTTTTTCGTGAGTAGCCTTGTCTGACGAGAGGAGCCGCTACTGCCAGTCCCTCTGGAATGTTTTGCAAACCAATCGCAATAGCAATTGCCATACCTGTTCCAATGGTCTCAGATCCAAATGCAACACCGACCGCAAGGCCCTCCGGAAAATTATGGATGGTGATGGCTATTACCAGTAGCCATGTTCTTGACATTGTAGAACTTGGGCCCTCCGGGCCTTTCATTAGATGTTCATGAGGGACGTATCTGTCTATAAGATGGACAAAGAGTCCGCCGCAGATGAAACCAATGGCCACTACCCAGACGCCACCGAGTGGATGTGATAGTGCTGGTACAAGAAGGCTGAATGCCGAAGCGGCAAGCATGACACCTCCTGCAAATCCGAGCATGACATCAAGATCCTTTCTTGAAAAATCGCGATTAAACAAGACCGGGATTGTTCCTAAGCCCGTGGCGCTACCTGCTAATAGACTGGCCCAGAGCCCCAGAGTTATTGTTTCGCTCAGAATCTGCAAGACACTCGCCTTCCCTCCGAGTTCGACCTCACGCATAAGACCTTTCTGATTCGACTTTTGAGAAAGAGTGGGCCCGAGGGGACTTGAACCCCTGGCCGTTTCCCTGCCCGCCATAATGGCAAGGCAAACAGGTTATGAGCCTGCCGCTCTACCAAGCTGAGCTACGGGCCCTGTGAATCGTACAGTAGACTGTAAGATACTTGCTCGCTCGTGCCTTACTGATTGTGAGTGTGATATTAACCTTGCGAAGACTGCGTTACTTTTGTGATACATTTGGTAGATTTCAGTATGATTTGGTATTTACATTATTGGTCTTTAAATTGAGGCGCCACGACTAAGTAAAAACTGATACGGAGCAATGCCCTCTGATACTACTATTCACCTCGGACCACTGTACATGGTGTAATACAGTCAAGGTCATGATCGAAGAGGAATCCAAGAGATTTTTGCATCCACCAGTTGTCTGTGAGATTAATATTGATTATTATACTAATTTTGCTGAAGTGTTTGGCATTGTGATGATTCCCACTCTTGTCTACAAGAATCATGAACTGAATGGACTCCCTGACCGGAGTGATCTTCGTTCGTTTCTTCTTCAAGCAATAGCTGAAGGTTGTTCTGTTAGCAATGCCCACCAATCCCTCCGTTCTTCACAATCTACTGATACGAAGGAGGACCACGATGAGGCTCTTGAACTTGTTCTCTAAACATGGCCCCCTGCGCAATGTTAATAACCCGTCACATTTGTGCCTTTCAAGTGGTTCTCTATTGAAGAACATACTTTGACAGCCCCGGTAGTGTAGTCCGGCCCAGCATCTAGGACTTTCGATCCTATGACCCGGGTTCAAATCCCGGCCGGGGCACCACAACTCATTCTCGTGTTTAATTATATTAAAGACAGTCGCATCTTAAAATCCGATGACTCGTAAGAGTGGGTCAGAGCTCCCGAGGAGATCACGTCAACTCCACTCTGAGCATATTGGAGGATATTGTCTTCATCAATTCCCCCCGAGGCTTCAAGAATGACCTTGTTACGTAGTCCCTTTTCAATAAGGCTCTGAACAACTTCTGCCAACTCTTCTGGTGTGAAGTTGTCAAGAAGTATGATGTCAGCTCCCGCCTCGATTGCCTCAATTGCCTCTTCGAGCGATCTTACTTCGCAAGAAACTTTCTTTGAGAACGAGACCTGTTCCTTTGCAGCACGGACCGCCTGCGCTACACTTCCGACCGCCGCGATATGATTGTTCTTGATGAGAACCATGTCATCGAGTGCATAACGGTGGCGATCTCCGCCTCCCACTTGCACGGCTCGTTTCTCAAAGAATCTGAAGCCCGGCGTGGTCTTTCTTGTGGCTGCAACTCTGACTTTTGGATTGGCACGATGTGCAGTGGCCAACATCTTGTAGGTCTTGGTTGCAATGCCGCTCATACGCATCATTATGTTGAGAATGACTCGTTCTATCACCAGAAGCGTTCTTGCAGGTCCAGTGATACGAAGTACGGCCTCTCCCGGAGAAACCCAATTCCCCTCAAATAGTAGCTGTTCATATGTGAGGCCATACAATTTTGCTATAGCAATGGCCTCTTCCACACCTGCAAGAATAGTCTGCGATCCCACAAAAATAGTCGCAATTGCTTCAGCATTAAGTGGTCCTAATACTGAGGTGGTAATGTCCCCTGATCGTACATCCTCACTGATGTATGCTTTGAGTGCGTCGATTGCTTCTGGTGGTAGCATCTTTTTCCTCTCCAAATTATACTACTCGTTGATGTGTTGGATTTCTGATGACCTCTCCATGTGGTTCGGTCTCACCAAATATCTCCGCCTGAAATGCCATAAACTCTGTGTCTGGATCCTTCCACGCATTCGCTGGCAGTCCGGCTTTATTGCAGGTATGCTCTAAGAATTCCTTGGTGTCCCATCCCCATTCTACAGGGACCTGAGGTAGTAATAGCCCACGCCATAGCCCTTTTGATACAATGAGACCATCTCTCCCAATCTCTACCAGTTCCAAGAGTTCCTCTGGTCGTTCATAGTTCAGCTTCTCAGGTGGGGTTAATACACTCAATTCCACAACAATAGAATCAAGCTCATTTGGTCTTACTGGGCTAAATCTTGGGTCGTGGACGGCAGCATCAATGGCGGAATCCCTTGTGGCCTCCGCAAGCGGTTGTGTCGGATATGGTCTTCCTATGCAGCCTCTCAAATCCACATGATTGTTGACTAAAATATTAAGGGTCACAAAGACTCCCGACATTTTCATCAAATGAGATGGCATATCGGCAGGAATCTCTACCTTGATCTGTTTGGTGACAAAAGCATCAACAGTTCTTCTTGCCAGCTTTACAAGCAAAATTCCGTCTTTATCTGAATATACGAATCCCATGACCTAGTCAACCTCACTCAATTATTGACCTCAAACGAGTTAATGGTTTCGTACTGGAACAGTACCCACCGTTCCCGGGTCTACGGAGATATCTCCATCTCTATAGACAATAGTCCCCTCTGTAATCGTTATGACTGGTCGTGCTCTCACAAGGGTACCCTCAAACGGAGTGACCTTTGCCTTTGAGAAGAATCTACTTCCCTCTATCTTGTATTCTTCTTGCGCGACAACAACAATATCTGCGTCAAATCCCGGTTTCAGTTGGCCTTTCCCCTGTATTCCAACTATCTCTGTGGGTCGCTGGCAGCATGCTCTCAGATACGTTTCCCAAGGTAATTTTCCTTCAAAGACTGCTGTAAGTAGCAAGGGTACCGAGGTCTCAAGTCCCGGTATTCCTGAAGATGCTTTCAAAAATGCCTCTTTTTTCTCACTCATTGTATGTGGTGCATGATCCGAGCCAATCGTATCTATTCCATTGTCTTGAAGTAAAAAGGTCCATAGCCTCTTTGTATTCGTTGGGTCTCTGAGAGGTGGAAGCATCTTTGCAGTTCCGTCAGAAAAATCAAACATCTCCTTGTTGAGAAAGAGATGATGTGGAGTGACCTCTCCTGTTATGGGAATCTGTGTTTTCTCCTTGCTCACAATCTCCGCTGCTGTGGCACAGCTTATGTGGCATACATGAAGTGTTCCCCCGACCTGGTGAATGGCATCTACAACGCGTTGAACCGCAAGAGCCTCCTTGGTGCAATTATGTAGTTTCATAAACTCCTCTATTGTCTTAGGTTCTGTCGAGTCGTTTGGTACGTCGGGGTGCACTAATAATGGGATACTAAATCTGTGAGATATCTCCAAGCACTCTTTGATTCGGCTTGAATTATATATGGTGTTCGTGAGCGGCGCGTGAGGATAGACCTTAACACCCAAAATATCTGAGACCATTTCCGAATCGAATGATGTGGCGTCTTCCGGAACTCCTGCATAAAATCCTATGTTGACTATGTTCATGCTTCTTGCTCGTTCGATCTTTTCTTGCAGCACATCTCTGTCTAGTACTGGTGGTCTTGAGTTCGGCATATCCACGACTGTGGTGACTCCTCCTGCAGCTGCAGCACGAGACCCGCTCTCGTAGTCCTCCTTGGCGGTCTGATTTAGATCCCTCATATGAACATGAATGTCTATCATGCCTGGCAATATGTATTGGCCCTTACAGTCTATACTCTCTTGTGCCGTTGGTTCTAGACCGCTCTGATAGATTCCCTGTATTTTTCTGCCAGTAATTCCTACGGATCGGATGACAGGTGTTCCCTGCTGAATCACTAATCCATTTTTTAATAAAAGATCAACACCCAATTCGAATCACGGCCAAGAGTATGAAGAGGAGTATTCTCTTCCTCCTCATTCATTGTTTGGCAATCTAAACTTGTTGGCAACAAACTTTGCGATGTCCGTTGTACTGATGATTCCGACCAGCTTGTTTCCTTCTTCAACCACTGGGACTGTATTGACGGTTGTGTCAAGCATTATTTGAGCAGCATCAGCAATTGTGGCATCAGCTGGAATAAGTGGTGGTTGTTGCAACATGGCATCTACTACTCTCAGTTGTCGTATCTGGTTGGCCCGATGCTTATCCGGCACCTCGACACTGAACTTGGCCATCGCTGTAGCAATCATCTTCTCAGTAAGAAGACCTAGCACTCGTTGCCCATCCACAACTGGCATGCCTGAAAATCCTGATGTCAATAAATCTGATCTTGCTTTAATGAGGCGTTCTACGGGGTTGACAATGAGAATATTCTCTGAGGTCATCAAGTCTTTTACTCCAATGTCCTTAAACTTGGTCATGAGTGGGAGTAATTCTCTTTTAGTCACTACTCCTACTAGGCCCTTCTCATCATCTACTACAGGGCAGCCGCTCATTCCTCTCTCGACCATTAAATTGGCAACTTCATCGACCTCGTCGTCAGGGGTGACTGTGATCACCATATCTGACATAGCAGATGAAACATGTAATCTTCCGATGGAAACCGCTACTACTTTACTGACCCCGAGGCGATCTGCAATATCCGCATAGGTCAAAATTCCTCTTACTTCGTCATTCTCGGTCACTATTAATCTATCAACACGTTTTCTGTCCAGTAATTCCATTGCATAAGATAGACGTTGGTCTTTATCTATTGTAACTGGTTCTACCATAATCTGACTGACTTTCAACTTGGTACCTCCTATTGGTTGTTAACTGTATTTTCTCTACTTCTTGTCCGCTCTACTGGCGGCAGGCCTCGCAGACATATTTACCATTCTCCAAGACTAGATCTGTGGAGTATTCACCACAGATATCACAAATTCCCCCATATGCCACAAGCTCATCTTCTTCTTCCTCTGAGAGTGGTCTTGGTGTGGGTTCGCCTTTCAATCGAAGTGATTCGGAAAGAACATCGATTAGTTCAGGGGACCATTTCAAAATATCTCTTGATGTGATTATTCCTGCGAGTGAGTCGTTTTTGAGAACAATAACCCGTCGTATGCCACTTCTTGCCATTACTCTCATTGTATCTGTTAATGCTGTGTCTGGAGTGACATGTATCAATGGGGACGACATGATCTCTCTGGCTTGGGTTGTTTTTGGGTCTGCTTCCTTTGCAATCACACGTCTTACAATGTCTGCTTCGGTGATAATTCCTACAGCACGTTGTTTATCGACGATTATGACCGACCCGATATCCATCTTTGCCATCACTTTTGCGGCATCTAGTGCAGTGGCATCCGGTGTAATGGTGATTACATTTACAGCCATTATGTCCCTGACAGACATATTGTGAGAAGGATTCGACATCATATAGACCTCTATCGATTAGAGATTGCATGGGGCCCCAAGACATTGAAGGGGTTTCCCCTAATATTAAAACTCCGTTGTGTGATTAAAAACCTTGTCGAGTTGTCATAAAGAGGCGCACTTCTATTCATGACTGATGATTTTTCCATCTCCTGACGGGAGCACACGCATCATATCCTCTTGTGGTATTTCCAAGATATTCGGTCGTACTGTTTCAGGGGCTTTTCTGACCAGAGCGGTGATGATTTCTTTTACAAGCTTCCCCTTCTTGATGTTTCCCGGGGCCACCTGTACTAAATAATCAGTATGGGCTGATATTGCTGAAGGCGGGCCCGCCATTGGCATTGTCTCCCCCTCTTCAATAATGATCCCTACCGCTAGTTCAACAGGCACAGACTTGACATAGTTCTTTGTGCCATAGATCATGACTGCACCAGTCGGAAGATATTCTCCTGATGGTGGTGTAAAGCTGACTTGTTCGGGATTGACCCAATACGCATCACCTGCTGAGAGGCCATCTTGCCATGCACGTGAGTACGTCACCGCAAATTGAGCTGCCTCTTTTATGGTCTGTTCTCCAGGTGGTTCTTCTGGAACCTTGATGACTGTGTAGGGGGCGCCGTGTAATGCCGCATGCAGAAAGATGTCATTTGGGCCTAGGTGACGTTTTGCCAGCTGTTCGTTGGTCTTTGCATCACGCCCTCCCAAGATCAAAAACCCCTCTGAAGAACGGAACCATCTGAACTTCTCAAACCATTTTCTCTTTCTTCGTTTAACTGGCCTTGTGATAGTCTGTTTGATCTCGACGGAATCAAGCTTCTCCAGCTTCGCTTTAGTCTTCTCGATTTGTTTCATGGCGCCCTTGACTTTCTTCTCTGCTTTCTTTGCTAATTCATACAGTCTTGAGCCATTATCTTGAGCACTAAGTCGTATATCTAATCTTACCTCAACTCCGCGCAAATCCACTACTATTTGAGCTTGAGATGGAATTATCTTTTTGATAATCTGTGCAGTTGTATTACCTGATTTTTTCCCCTCTTCAATTCGTGAGATGATCTCGTCCCATGACAGTCCGCTGGTTCTGGCTTGTGTAATGGTCTGTAAAACCTCCTGAACTATCTGAAAATTGGCATAGATGGTCTCGCCAATTATTCTTGACTCCTCAGCTTTCCGTTCAAGGGACGAAATTCCTTCCTGTTGTTTTTCTATGATTCTGAGAAGTTTTCTCCGTTCTTTGGCCAACAAATCCTCCTTTTCATCCGGCTCTAGTTCGGCCTCACTCACCCCATAATATTCGTCAATGGTCTGGCTAAATGTTTCATATATCTGTGCAGGGTAGTCTTTGAACATCTCAAAATCAAATGGGACAAATGCAAGATTATCGGGTTCCTCATCTTCTGACTCTTCTTCAAATACGATACGTGGTTTCTCAACTCCTCCTTGAAGACGTGTGCTGAATTTTCTAACGCCTTCAACAAGATCCACAAATGAACTAGAATCAAGTTCAGACACTTTTGCTGTGGGTGCAACCTCTGCAAGAGCACAGATCTCTTCACAACTGAGTGCATCTAGATTGAGCCTGCTGGCGAGCGTCCTGACAACATTTGAATGCGAATCCGCAATAATCTCAGGTAGTTTATCTGCATCGATGTCAAAGATATCCACGCCTCGTGGCGGCGGAAACTGATAGATTGCCTTTGGGACTATATCTCGATCTCTCATTTTTTTGTAACGCTGGGCAACAAATATTCTATCTTCAGTGTCTAAAAGTAGAATATTTCCGGCGCCAAAAAGTTCTGTGACGACCTTGTACCTATCGTCGCCATCTTCTATCTCAAGAGTGATGATCCTGTCAAGATCATGCTGCTTGATTTTTACAATCTTTTTCTCACGAAGGTATTTTCTCAACACAGAAATGAACTTTGGCGGATTCCGTGGAGCAGCCCTTCGGTATTCGGTTAGATGAATTCTCCGTCCTGGTTCGATTAATAATTGGGTGGTGCCGCCTCCCGGCTTGTATATTTTGAGCACAAATACTGGACCATACTGGTATACATTCTTGATAAACGCACCCTGTGCCGTCTCTTTGATCTCGGGAAGAATCATTCGGATGTCGATATTGCTCATCGTATCTTTCATTGTCACTTTTTTGATGACCGAGTCTTTTATAACGTAAGCGATTGACGACCATAATGAACTGTTCACTGGTGAAGAAATATGGGGCCACTTAAGAGCTTCTTCAAGACGCTATTCAAGAGATGGCAAGATAAGCCAAAAGATCAGTCATTCTATGTCAAGATGTTCTTTGCGTTAATCAGCTCGATTGTCTGTGGTCTCTATGGTACTGCATTTGCTGGCATTCGTGGTGTGATGTTCGGTTTTCTGGTGTATGTACTATCACTCTATGTTATTGTCTATCTTCTAGAAATCGATCCTGCTGATCTTGGAGGCCGTACAAATCTGATCAAGGATGGGATATTCTCATACCTTCTCTTGTGGTTGCTACTCTGGACCCTCATCTATGGCTTTGTTGCACCACTCTCAATATACACTCCACTACCATTGTAAGGCCTCTGAGAGCATTGTGAACATCACAACCTCGCTCGTGCAACCGTTGCGAATCACGCAACTCTTAATAGGTTTCGAATACTCAGGCTGCATACTACTTTCTCGACAAGGATGTCCCTGATATGGATGAGCTCGATAAAAAAATAATCCGTATTTTACAGCGTGACGCTCGTCTTCCATTTACTAAGATTGCAAAAGAACTTGATCAACCTGATACAACAGTGCATTTTCGTACTCGTCGACTTCTCAAGGCCGGAGTAATCACAAGGTTTAGTGCTCTTGTGAATCCACCTGCGCTTGGTTTCACCGTTTCAGCTCTTCTGAAAATTCAGATTGGAGGTCACATACTGCCTGAGATCAGTCTGGAACGTACGCAAAGCTTTGCGGAAGAACTTGGTATGCGCTCTGACTTTTGTTGGGTCGCGATAAGTGAAGAGCCCATGACAATCTATGCTCTTATGTTGGCAGAGGACGATTCATCTTTACAGCAGCAGGTCGAGGAGTTACGTAAACGTCCTGATGTTTCGAATGTTGGAACGACTCTTATTCATACTATCACCAAGGGTGGGGAATTGACTGGTGGAGAGATATTGGGTGGTGATGACCAATGAGTCGAGTCAGAACGGGCATTCCTGGATTCGATAATCTCGTTGATGGTGGTTTAGTTCCCGGCAGTGTGACTATGATAGTTGGGCCTCATGGTTCTGGAAAGTCCATTTTTGGTCTCCAATATCTCTATGCTGGAGCCATTCAATTTGAAGAGCCCGGAATTCTGGTGACTCTCGAGACTCGTCCTGCTGATATTCGACGCGCAGCTGTAAGTTTCGGATGGGATATCGAATTGGCTGAAGCGAGCAAGGGACTTGTGATAATTGACGCCGCGTCAAACAAGGCGGGATTACCCACCTCTGAAAGTCATGCTCTTCGGCGAGGTTTTGATATGGCAAATTTGGCCGAAGAGATCTATATCACAACAAAAGAGATCAACGCCAAACGTTTGGTCATCGATAGCTTGTATGGTCTTGGCCTGCGTTTTACTGATCCACTTGAAGTCAGAACTGAAGTCTTTCGACTAAGTGCATTATTGAATGAACTGGGTCTGACATCTCTTCTCCTCTCCGAGTCGGGAATGTCTGATCCTACGAATCGTATTCCTGAGGGGCAATTTGTTCCGCAGGGCCTTATTCTGTTTCGTATTAATGAAACCCGTGGTTCATTTCATAGAAGTCTTCTAGTATGGAAGTTGCAATATTCGTCGCATTCGATGAACTGGCACCAGTTTTTCATAGAGGCCGATGGATTTCATGTAGGCGCAGTTGAAAAATGACCAGTCTGAAACCGAAAAGGCAAACTACTTCTCCGATCAATTGATAGGGTCTCTAGAGCAGTAGTGATAGCATCTGGATGCAAAGATATGCTATGAGCATAAATGGAACTAATGGCGTCCGATCATGTTGTGTTGATCTCTTTGTCCGGGAATATGTTGATGCGAGAATCAGTATCAGAACGACCATCATTCCTGTTCCCACTAATCCTTCTATTATGAAGTCGTCCCATACCACAAATACGAGCCCCGGACTGGTGATGCTTACGAATAGTAGGATCTTGACATCAGCTCCTCCTAAAGATCCTATTCTATATAGCACTAGGACAAACCACAACATTAGAACGATTGCAAAGAGATGAATCCACAGTTCTATGAAAATTTGTCCCGTCAAGGTAATGAGCATACAACCGACCACTATACTGGCCATGGTATATCTGTTTGACACACGCCTGTATCTTAGGTCAAGAATACTAAATGGAATAAGAGCAATGACGACGGTCAAAAATGACAGTATATGTGGCAGCGACATCTCGATCGGCAAATTATATGGCCTCGCTTAGTATTCACGGATAGTTCTACTATTTCTATTCGCCTGCTACCTTATAGTCATCTTCATGTTTGGAGTCAAACAGCAAGACAGATTAAGCTCTCTTGTTGGTGTCTTTACTGTGAGCGGGGTGATGTGCCCCGCTAATGTTTGCAGAGGCTAATCATGATGAAAGACCCTGCTCAAGTCATACAGGACACTACAGTTCGTTTGCTTCGTAAATCGTCGACTGTTTTGCCTTCAGATGTAGAGAAGGCCCTACGTGAAGCATACGAACGTGAAACAAATGCAACCGCCAAGACACAGTTCGAGGCCATTCTAAAGAACATCGAGATCGCCCGTAGTGGTATCCCGATGTGTCAGGACACTGGAATCATGATTTTTTATGTGACGGCCGGTGAAAATTTCCCCTATTTGGGTGAGATTCGTGATGCTCTGACCAAGGCTGTAGTCAAGGCAACAGCAGAAATCCCCCTTAGGCCCAATGCTGTGAATCCCATTGTCGGAGGGAACTCTGGCAATAACGTCGGTAAAAAAATACCCTGGATCAACTGGGATATTGTGCCAGGTGACTCTCTTGAGATCACAGCCTTCCCAAAGGGTGGTGGCAGTGAGAATGCTTCTATTGTGGGAATGCTAAAGCCCGGTGTCGGATTGACTGGCGTTAAGAAGATGGTCGTTGATAATGCATTGAGTTACATGGGTAAGGCGTGTGCTCCCAACATAATTGGGGTTGGTATCGGAGGCGGGGCTGATATTGCTATCAAGATTGCAAAGCAGCAGTTGATGCGCCCACTGGATGATCATCACCCTGAGCCGGAAGTGGCAGAGATTGAGAGGGAGATTAAGGAGGCAATCAACGCGGCAGGAATCGGTCCGATGGGACTTGGTGGGGACACAACAGTGTTGGCCGTAAAGGTCGATTATGCCATGAGGCATCCAGCTAGTCTGCCTGTTGGAGTGGCGGTACAATGCTGGGCGGCACGACGCAGTACAGCCATCATCTCGAAGGATCTAGATGTGCAATATTTGACACACCCACTGGAGGATGAGTAAAATGGCGGAGTATCATTTCACGACCCCTATCTCCGAAGAGGATGCTCGCAAACTCAAAGTTGGCGATATCGTCTATGTTTCCGGAGAGCATGTATATACCGCTCGTGATGAGGCTCATCAACGGGCCTTAGAACTCTTTGACGAAGGTAAACAACCGCCTGTCGATTTTGAGGGTAGTGTTGTCTATCATGTTGGGCCTGTTGCATGGCAAAAGAATGGCAAGTGGGAGATCGTTTCTGCTGGTCCTACCACAAGCATTCGTATGGAACTCTTTGAGGACGAGTTTCTTAGGAAGTATAAGGCACGCATTATCATTGGTAAAGGTGGCATGGGGCCAAAGACCCTTGCAGCCCTCAAGGAAGTTGGGGCTGTCTACTGTAGCTTTACTGGCGGATGTGGTGCACTTGCAGCTAAAGGTCTCAAAGAAGTACGTGCATATGAGTGGCAAGATCTCGGGATGCCTGAGGCGCTCTGGGTAATTACTGCTGAAGAGTTCGGGCCTCTACTTGTGACTATGGACTCTCACGGGAATAGTCTACATGACGAGATGGACAAGAAGGTTGCAGCCAAGAAAGATGAAGTATATGCTAAGATTGGCATACACTCCTAATTGTCACTACTCACTCCAATTGTGGTCTGGCAGGTGTGGAACCTGCCAGTGCCTCTTCTTTTAGGATCCTAATGCAGTTGGTGCCTGAATTGAGATACCAACTAGCAACACCAGTATTAATATAATAATGGCAAATCCGAGCAAGATGTCCCCGATCTTCAGACCTAACCCCTCGGTGGTGGTTTTGTTCATGTTAGTATTCTAACAGGATTTCAATATATTGATTGACGCGACGAATACAATTCGTGGTTGGTTTGGCGCCAATTGGCGAATTTGATGATGAACGTCTGTTTAGGCCCGCATTTCAATTACGGTTGTGCTAATTCCCTGAACAGTAACAACTTTAAACCCGATGAAGTTGCGGGTGGCAACGATTGAGGAACATATTCAATCGGAGGACTGCAGTTGGATTACAAGACCATCGTCTGCGACGTCCTCGTTGTTGGTGCGGGCGGTGCTGGCTGCCGTGCTGCAATCGAGGCGGCAAAGCATAATACTGACGTTATAGTAATTAGTAAAGAGCTCCTCGGCAAGGCTCATACGTCTATGGCCGAGGGTGGATATAATGTTGCTATTGGGAATGTGGATCCCGATGACAACCCTGATGTTCACTTCAAGGACACAATCGTGGGTGGCAACTATCTCAATAATCAAGAACTTGTTGAGATTCTTGTGACTGATGCACCGACACGTGTATACGACCTTGAAGAAATGGGAGCAGTCTTTGATCGGACCCCCGAAGGAAAGATTGCCCAGCGCCCATTCGGTAAACAGACCTATCGTCGTACAGCCTACGCTTCTGACAGAACAGGATCTGAAATTATGGTCACATTGGTCGAGGCTATTCGTAGCAGTTCTGTTCGCGTCTATGATGAGGTCTTTGCCACACGCTTCCTCGTTCATGATGGCCGTATTGCGGGTGTCACGGCCATCGACATGAAACATGGTGACTACCTTGTCTTTAGAGCGAAATCCGTCGTCATGGCAACTGGCGGTGCTGGCCGAATATACGAAGTCACTAGTAATGCTCAGCTTGATGTTGGTGATGGGTATGCCATGGCCTATGAGGCGGGCTGCGATCTCATTGATATGGAAATGGTTCAGTTCCATCCCACTGGAATGGTGAAACCCGAGTCTGCAAGAGGCCGACTTGTGACTGAGGCGGTACGTGGTGAGGGAGGTATCCTCCTGAACAATCGTGGTGAACGCTTCATGAACAAGTACTATCCACAAGTGATGGAGCTGGCGGGTCGTGATCAAGTGGCTCGTTCAATCATGACCGAGGTTGTTGAAGGTCGTGGTACTCCTGATGGTGGTGTCTATCTCAGTATCGCCCATCTCCCCCGTTCAATCATCGAATTTCGACTTGAGAGCATGATTGAACAATTTGGTGATGCTGGAGTTGATATCCGCGAGGAACCAATGCAAGTTTCACCTACTGCGCATCACTTTATGGGTGGGGTGAAAATAGATACTAACGCTCAATCAACCATTCCTGGTCTGTTCGCAGCGGGTGAGTGCACTGGCGGGGTTCATGGCGGAAACCGTCTTGGTGGAAATGCTCTTGCTGACACTCAAGTGTTTGGAGCACTTGCTGGTGGAAATGCAGCCAAATATGCATTAGAACATGAACTGCCTGGTTTTGACAGGGATGAGGTCAACCGCGAGTTCGAACGTCTTCAGGGAATGCTTGAGCGAAAGGATGGTATTCCTCCCTCCGTCGCTCGTGAAGAACTCAAATCCTTGATGTGGAAACGTGTCCAGATATTCAGAAATGATAAAGACATCGAGTACGCTGTCAAAGAGCTTCGGCGCATTGAGAAAGAAGTTGTCCCCAAAATCAAGGTTGATATACCGATTCGTAGATTCAATCCCGGCTGGCATCAAGCAATTGAATTTGCACATATGGTGATTACTGCACGTATGGTGGCCGAAGCCGCTTTCATACGCAAAGGGAGCCGTGGTGCGCACTTTCGTACGGATGCTGACCCTAATGATGATGGTAATTACAATATTGTCATCAGAAAGGGGAAGAACGGGGAAATGGAACTAAGAAAGCAGGACTTGGTGATAACGCGAATACCCCCACCGTAGATGGAGATGATGTTACATGGCAAAGAAAACATTCACGGCTCGTATTGAGCGATATAACCCTGATATTGATGACGCACCGTATTTTCAAGAATTCGAGGTCGAGTACGAGCCTGGTATGACTGTTCTTGATACTCTCCTTTACATTCAAGACAAATATGACTCGAGCCTTGCCTTCCGTTGGGAATGCCGAGGTGGGCAATGTGGTGCATGTGCAGTTCGAGTAAATCTGACCGCTCGACTTGCCTGTCGAACTAAGGTCAATCCAGATGAGGTTCTTGTGCTTCAACCCATGGAGAAGATGCCTGTCATTAAGGATCTTGTAACTGACATGACCCGCACACTAGACCGATTAAAACGTATTCGACCTTATGTGGAACGCGATAAACCCGCGGAACGACCCGAAATAATACATCAACCTGACATTGAGATACTACGTGAGCTTCGCAAGTGTATAGAGTGTAGCGCGTGTCTCTCTAATTGTCCTATTGTACAGGAGACTTGGGACTACGCAGGCCCCATGATCATCCGGCAGCTCGCACGACTTGAGTTGGACCCGCGTGACGTAGAAGATCGTGTCACTATGGCCCTCGAGGAATCTGTGTATTACTGTACTACCTGTAAGATGTGTGAGGATATCTGTCCAAAGCAGATTAAGATTCCAAGTCTTGCAGTAGAGCTTCTCAGAGCAAAGGCGGTCGAAGCAGGATACGAGCTTTCTTCGGGGCAGCAGGGTTTTGTTGATGCGATTAAGAAAACAGGGCGTTCAGTTGCCGAAAAGAGCGTGCCATTACTGAAGAGCATTGAGAGTGAGGAATTTCTTGTAGAGAATCCACGTGGTCGTGTTGCGTTCTTTACTGGTTGCCTGATCGACTTTCGAATGCAGGAGACAGGACGTTCACTGATTGAGGTTCTGAACCGTAACGGGGTTGATGTGATCGTTCCTAAGGAACAGTGGTGCTGTGCCAGTCCAGCATTTCGTACTGGTGCTCTTGATGTTGCACTTGACGCGGCCCGAAGAGTCACAAAGATCTTCGAAGACACTATGGAGAAATACAATCTTGATACGGTTGTTGTGGCATGTGCTGGTTGCGGAAAGACACTCCGTGAAGACCATCCCCCAATGATCTATGACGATCGCGGTGAGGCTCCTAAATTCAAGGTCTATGATCTTGCAGAGTATCTTGTTGATGTAATTGGTCTTGACAATATTGTCAAACCCAAAGGCAAAATCGATCTCAAAATCACGTACCACGAACCATGTCACCTTGGCCGGGGCCAGGGTGTTATCGAGCAGCCACTAGAGCTATTGCAGATGATACCCGGTGTAGAGTACATTGATGACCCCTACAAAAATCGGTGCTGCGGCGCTGGTGGTGGCCTTCGTGCCGGATACCGTGATCTCTCCATGAAAGTTGCCGATTCCAAGAGGAAATACATCGAGGCTACAGGAGCAGACATGGTCACTACTGAGTGTCCCTTCTGTACGATACAGATCAAAGATGCTCTGAAGGAGACCGATATTGAGACCCGCTATCTGCCTGATCTCTTGGCCGAGTCCTACCGAAAAGGTGACTCCGAGTCGTAGCTGGTTTTTGGAGCACGGCCTTGATCTCAAGGCCGTTTCCCCCTCTTTTTCTTAACTTATGGACCGTAATCTTGGTCTCATGATTTTTACATGATTCCTTTATGTTCTCATCAAAATCATCATAACTACAATTTCATCGTCTTTTATTGGAGCGAGTTTACTATGCATGAATTCTCCGCAGCGATGTCGATTGTTGAAACAGCTCTGCAAGCAGCAGAAGAACATAATGCTACACGAGTAATGCGGGTAAACGTTGATGTTGGAGAGTTCACGTTTCTTGTGTTCGAACAGTTAATATTTAATTTCGAGATCGCCTCTAAGAATACTATTCTCGAAGGTGCTGAACTGAAACTCCATACGATTCGGGGGCGTCTCAGATGCAGTGAGTGCGGTTTTGAGGGCGAGACTCAACCCGATCCCACGCTTCCACCAGAGATTGCAATCTTTGCTCCAATGAAATGTCCAAAGTGTGGAAGTGCAGCCACAGAGATTACTGGAGGTAAAGAGTTCGTTATTACAGATATAGAGGCCGAAATTGCCGACTCTGACTGAGTACGGCAATCTATAGGCAAAATTAGATGAGCACGGCGTTAAGTACGCCATCTTGACCTGGTCTACTCGTTACACGGGCTCGACCCTTTGATGTCTTGATGATTGTGCCTCGTGTGATGACCTTCCGTCGTTGATAGTCCATATTTGCGGGATTCTTTTCCACATCCAAGACCTCTGCCCGAAACGCCTGATTCTTTTTCAGATCTGTGACATTGACATATTTGATTCTGAGGGCTGGCGTCTTCTTTTTAGCACCCTTGCTGTCTATCCGGAGGAGCTTGTATTTTCCAATGAGTGTTTCTGTAGGAGTTCTTCCCATTTCGTACTTTCTCTTGCTTCTGAATTTTTTAAGTCGCGCTCCGGTAAACACACGTTTTGATTTTCTGTGCCAGACACCCATATTTGACTACCTCTTGATTGGATTGGGTCACTGTGGCTCTTGGCAGAGTCGTTTTAAATGTTGCTTAGCGACCGTTTTGTGATTTGCTTCCACAAACGACTCGTTCAAATAGTCCATGGAGATGCATCTCATCTATCAAGGTGAATTTCCATGGCCCGGATTGAGACCGCTCATGGCGCAGGCGGTAAGATTATGCAGCGCTTGATTGAGGAGATTATCATTCCCTCTTTTGGACTTACAAAGACTGGTCCTGTAGGTCTTGAGGCGATGGATGATGGTGCGAGTCTTGACCCTGATGGCAGATTCATAGTATGTACTGATGCACATACTGTGCAGCCTCTCTTTTTCCCCGGTGGTGACATCGGCAAACTTACAGCCTGTGGTACGATAAATGACTTGGCGGCAATGGGCGCTCAACCGATTGCGATGACTAATACTGTGATTGTAGAGGAGGGCTTTGAGATCGAAGATCTACAGACCATTCTTCATTCTCTCAATAGTGTCATCGAGCCTCTTGGAGTTGCCATGATTGCAGGTGATACCAAGGTGATGCCTCGTGGGACTATTGATGGTCTAGTGATGTCTACTACAGGTATTGGCCGTGTATATCTTGACAAGCCCATAACCGATTCGGGTGCACAGCCCGGTGACGACATCATTGTTACGGGTCCTATTGGTGATCATGGAGTCACATTATTGGCTCACCGGGAAGGTCTAAAGTTTGAGACCTCTCTTACAAGTGATGTTGCACCTTTATGGGAGCCAATTCGTTCAGCTCTCGATGTTGGAGGAGTTCACGCGATGAAGGATCCGACACGTGGCGGTACAGCAGTTGCGTTGAATGAGATTGCCTCAAAGTCGCAGGTCGAGTTTGAACTTGTTGAGTCACAAATCCCTCTTCGACCCGCAGTTCAATCGCTCTGCGAAATTCTTGGCCTGAATCCTCTACATATGAGCAGTGAGGGACGCGTTGTCATGGTCGTTGACTCTACCATGACCGATGATATCATTGAGGCTTTGCAGCAACACAAGTCTACGCATGATGCAACTGTAATTGGTACGGTCACATCCGGTGATCCCCGTGTAGTATTACGTACGGCTGTTGGGGGTCGAAAGCTTGTGCAGGTCCCCCTTGGTGAACCTGTACCACGAGTCTGCTAGTATTGGCTTTGGCTTCTCTCTTCAGCTTCTTTCTGCTGTTGTAGAATTTGTTTCACCTTGTGTTTCAGTTGCGCCTTTAATCGGATTGTATCATGATCGAGGCCAAAATAGTCTGCGAATAGTGTTGTAGTGCGAAGTAATTTTGAACGCCCCTCCGGTGTGGACTCGATGAACTTTTTCTCAGAGAGTTCTTTGACATGTTCGTACACGTGAGTGCCTCTCTGTGTCACGAGTTCTGATTGGAGAATTGGTTGTTTTAGTGCGATGAATACCAATGTCTGGAGTGTTGCAAAGGAGAGCAATCCTCCCGGAATCAATTTGCCCACACGCGGTGTCAGTTCGGGTCTTAACTGGAGAACGTATCGACTTCTTGGAAGTTCTACAACCTCTAATGCGCCCTCCCTCTTATGATATTCAAACTCAAGATCCTTCAGAAGCTTCTGAGTTGTTGAGACCGCCTTGCCTATAATCTCGGCAAGTTCCTCAATTGTCAATGGTCTCCCGGCCACGTATAGGGCGGCTTCTAACGTTAGCATGTCCTCCTCCACTTGCATCACCCACTTGTGGTAACTTCTACTGTCGTTTCCTCTTCCTCATCGTCTTGCGGAGGTTCAAGTAGTTTTATCCAAATCACGTTATCATCATCCATCCAGAGATCCACATAAGCTCTGGCGAAGAGATGCAGTAGAGCAAATAGAATTCTGACGACCTCACGGCGTGACGGTTCAACAAGAATGTCTGTGAATTTTACGACCTGTCCAATCTTCAGGATGTCCGTGAGATCCTGGTACACCTCAGTAATTGTTTCTTCAACATCAGCCCTAGTGGCGTCCATCTTGAATGATACTGGATCTACCGATGACCTTGTGCGTCGTTTCACAGGAACTGGTCGTCGTCTCACTCCTTTAGTCAAGACTTTGTCCATTGCAACAAGAAGTTCTTGAAGTGTAACACGTCTGTTAGCAAGTCGGAACGGGGGTCGTATGAGCGGTATCTCGAAGTCTTCTTCCTCGTCGTCGTCCTCATCTGGTGGTAAAATCCCCAGCTCAACCAAGTCACGAGTCTTTTTCATGAATATGACTGAGGCCGAATAGAGCGCGTTGCCCGAAATCCGGAAATCGATATCGCCCATCTGCCGCATCTCTTGAAGGAATCCTGATACTAGTTTACCCACATCAACATTCCATGGTTCGATCTTATCGAGCTGAAGCACATCAGTGAGGAGAATATACGGTGGTTCTATCCAGAATGGATGCTGTTCGTCATCGTTCATGCAGCCCCCGCCACCTCCTCTAAATCTACAGCAACAATCCGTGAGATCCCGTCTTGATTTGTCACACCCACCAAGCGATCCGCCTTTCTCACGGTGACATCTCGAAGTGACACAACAATGAACTGCGATGACTTTGACATTTCAGAAATAAGTAGAGCAACATTATGAGCATTTACATCATCAAGTGCCGCATCAATCTCATCAAAGACATAGAAGCTAGCAGGGCTGTGTAATTGAATTGCAAAGATGAGGGCCAGCCCTGTTAAGGTCTTCTCCCCACCACTCATTGCATCAAGGGAGACGATGTCCTTCCCACGTGGTTTTGATCGTACGGTGATTCCCCCCATAAGTGGATGCTCGGGGTTTTCCAACATCAGGCTTGCCTCTCCACCCGGGGAGAGTTTGGCGAAGACCTTTGAGAAATTATCTGCTATCTCATTATAGACCTGAAGGAACTTCTGAGTCTTCTCTCTCTCAAGTTCTTCCATGAACTTGAGTATCTCTTTATGTTCCTCCTCCAGTTTTGTCTTCTTTTCAACAATTTCTTCATATCGTTCTTTTTCCGCGTCATAGTCTGTAAGTGCTTTCAGGTTGACAGGACCCATTGCCTCTAATTCACGGTTTAACGCTCTGAGTTTTTCTTCGAGGTCTTCTATCTCTTTGTATGTCAATTCTCTCATCTTGTCGCGTTTGGCAAGTTCATCATCAGCATCGGCCATCTGTTTTAATTCAGCAAGCGATGCTATGATCTCGTTCTGTAATCTTGACTGTTCTGACTGTAGTCTATATACTGCCTTTTCATTTGAAGTCTGGGCATCTCGGATCTCCTCGTGACGGAATCGTATATTGCGTGCCTCCTCCTTCAAATGTATCTGGCGGACACGGTGATCTTTCACAGTTTCCTCTATTTTCTCTCTCCGTTCACGGAGAACTTCGGCCTCTTGTTCCTTACTGGCAAGATGTGTTTCTAGCTGTCTGACCTCCGCCTCAAGACTGGGGATAACTGCTGAGAGTGCTTGGATACGTAGTTCAATCTCATCGGCCTTTGGCTTTAGTCTCTCATCTAAGGCGACTCTCAGAGCAGAAATCTCTTTTTGAATATCATCCCTCTTTTTCTTTAGATGTTCTGCTACGCCAGTAAGGTTGCGAATATCTTGCGAAATCTGAGATGCTTTAGATGTGGCTAATTGCTCATTGCACTCATCTCTCTCAGCACGAATTCTCTCTCTCTTTTCGGTAAACTCCTCATCTCTCTTGCGTAGATCCGTGATCTGGCTCTCAAGTGCCTTAATCTGGATCGTTGCAGACTCAACCTTTCTTTGGAGTTGCTTCTCTTTCATCTCCAAGTTTTTCAGGGTTTCTTCGTGATTCTCGAGCTGAATTCCTGATCGGTAGTTTACCTTTGATAAATCTTGGATCTCTCGTTCCAACTGTTTTTTGGATTTTAGAAGTTCTTGGCGTTTTGCGATCAGGCTCTCGAGAATCTCCTCAAGCCCTTGTAGCTTTTCTCTTATCTCGGGGCTCTTGTCTTCAATTTTTAGAGAGAGGCCCGCCGATCCTCGTTGGTAATGCCCTCCACTAATCAGTCCGGATCTCTCAACAAGGTCGCCTTCAAGAGACACCGCACGCCATCCCTTAAAGCCCATTTTCTTGGCGGTGCTAAAGTCTTCAGTCACGATAGTATTAGAAAATACAAATTCGAAAGCGGCCTGAACTTTTGGATTGAATGTTACAAGATCCATTGCATAGCCTATAACTCTCTCATCATCAGGGATGTGTCCAGGTGATCTCGTCTTGATCCGATTTAGTGGTATGAATGTCGCTCGTCCTGCATGGTCGCGTTTCAGTATCTCAATACAGCGAGTAGCGACATCTTCGTCCTCAACAACAATATGAGTAAGTCGATTACCGCCAGCAATCTCAAGTGCTACAGCATATTCAGGGTCGATTGTACCAAGTTCCGCAACAGTTCCATAGATGCCCTCGACCTCTCCTGTGTCCCTCATTTTAAGGACTCTCGCCACCGCCCTCTTTCGTCGGAGAAATGCCTCTTCAGCCTCCTTTAGGGCGTCTCGTCTGGCTTGCATCTTGATGAGTTCATCTCTTGTTGCCCTGACGATTCCCTCAGACTCGCTGATCTCTTCTTGTAAAGTTGACAATTGCCTGTCTATATCCTCAACCTCCAGGCGTTTGGATGCCTCAAGTTCTCTATTCTGCTGTAACTTCTCTCGTTCTCTGGGAACATCTATTCTGAGTTTTTCGAGTTGCTCCCTTGTCTTCACGAGACTCTCTTCGGCATCGCTCATTTCTTCATAGGCGATTCCGAGTTCTCTCTCATCACTCTTAATTGAGGAACGTATCTCCGAAACGCTCTCATCAAGAGAGATCATCTCACTGTTGAGGGTCTGCAATCTTCTCTGCAGTTCATAGTAATTGTCTTGTTCTTTGTCTAGGCTCTCCTGAAGCATTGTAATCTGTTGTTCTACCTTTTGTAATTCTGTCTCTGTCTCTTCTAAACGAGCAGTATGTTCTTGGATGGACTCATTGTTCCTCTTGATTTGGTCTTTTACCGACTTCTGCGCTTCAACGAGTTCATCCAATTCTCGAATCTTCGCTTCGTGATCCTCTCTCGCACGTTCGAGATCACTTTGCACATGGCCTACCGCTGCAGAGACCACCCCTAATTGTTCGGAGATTCTACTAGAGTCGCCACCAGTAATACGATCAATCTCTTGGTCGATTGACTCTATCTCCTCCTCAACATCCTTGCTCTTCTCTTCGAGTTCGTCAAGTTCACGTCTTAATCTCTCGGCTTCTTCAGCACGTTCGGTCAGGGTCTCACTAATCGTTTCAATTCGATTCTGTGATTTGATTATCTTCCATGCAATGATGTCGATTTTGATGGTCTTCATCTGATTTTGGATGTTTGTATATCGCATTGCATCTTCTCTTTCTTCTTCAAGCTTCTCTAGATGCCGTCGTCTCTCTTGGAGTTGAGTATCTACTTTGGAGAGATTAGCCTCGCTCTCTGAGAGTTTCTTCAGGGCTCGTTCTTTCTGTTCATCGTATGCTGAGATTCCTGCGATCTCCTCGATTAGTTTGCGTCTATCATTTGGACTGACTTTGACCATCTGGGCGATCTCGCCTTGTAATACAAGGTTGTAGCCGTTAGGATCCACCCCAATACTCCCAAGTAGATCTAGGACTGCCGATCTTGTCACGACCCGTCCATTTACTCGACAGACTGACTTGCCTGTTTCATCAAGTTCTCTCTCAATGACTACCTTATCCGCATCAACAGCCAATTTTCTATCTTTGTTGTTGAAGTGGAGTTGAACGACTGCCGATTTTGCCTTCGGAGGCATTCCTGGTTTAGGCGGAGAATAGAGCAGGTCTGAAAAGACACTGGCTCGGAGGGTCTTTGCACTAAGCTGCCCCAATACAAAGAGTAGTGCATCGATGACATTTGATTTGCCTGAGCCATTGGGACCGACTATGCATGTAAATCCAGGATCGAGCTTGATAGTAACAGTATCTCGCCCGAATGATTTGAATCCTTTACAGACGAGTTTGTCTATGTATACCACGTCACGGTCCCGCCCGAAATCGATGTTTCACTTGTTCTATGTTTGCGTCTATATGTGGGTGATACTGCCCACTAAATACACTTGGTAATACCAATGT
This sequence comes from Candidatus Thorarchaeota archaeon, assembly GCA_021498125.1. NCBI lineage: Archaea > Promethearchaeati > Candidatus Thorarchaeota > Candidatus Thorarchaeota archaeon. The sequence continues at coordinate 104,163 of JAIZWL010000001.1, forward strand.
AATATACAGACAATATTGACATATCACATTTTGTGAATGACGCGGTACTGTAGAAAAAGGTCTCTCTCACATATACCTAGTCGCCTACCATATTAAGCAATGCTCTTCTCAGAGCTATTCTGATAAGACCCATAGCTTCTCTTGCAGTTTCTCCTGCAATGCCTGCAAGAACCATTTCTACATCCCCAAGAATCACAACTAGGCCTTTTTCTGAAGCGATTGTGACCTCCTTGAGTCCTCCTTGTTCTAGACCTGAAACGAGCTGTGCGGAGTTTCCGGCGATCTTGACTGCAAGCTTTGCCACTTCCGTCTGATTCACATCTTCAGTCACAGTATGTCCAAAAATTACCTTCCCTTTTGCATCACATACGACGATTCCCTGAATATCTGCGTTTGCCGCCATTACTTCGGCCACAATATTTTCAATTTTTGCTTTATCAACCATTTCGCCAGTCCTCCGGGCTTCCGCAATAAACGATGTTATTATTCAAACGACTATCCTGTTATATATATGTCACCGTTTACCGTTATGACACGATAATACTCTATGTGTAGTGATTCTCTATTTTGTCTTCTGCACGATTCATTTAATAGTGTTGGCTGAAAATACCCTCTGATTACGCATGCCGCTTTTTAAACCGTCATCAAAGAGATTTCCCAAGTCCTCATCAATGGCAAAAGACATTCCCTACGTTCTTCGAGTTGAGTTTCGTGACTTAGAACGTGGCGCTTCAACTATTGTTGGGAAACCTATTGCATGTTTCAAATGTAATGCATATCTGACAGACCCCTCTCAGATCATAGATGATGAGGCAACTGGGAAGCATTTCATCTGCCCCTTCTGTGGGACTTTGAATATTATTGAGGGCGAAGTTCTTCTTGCGGGAGATGATGCAGATATTGTTCTTAGTTCTCCACCGGATACGTCCACTGACACATCAGTTCATCCATACACAGGAAATTCTTTCTTGGCCGTTCTCGATCTGTCCGGTTCTATGAGTGGGGCTTCGCTTGCCGCCGTTAAGCGTAGTCTTACATCATCAGTAGATAGTCTGGTTGCCAACTCTCCAGATACCGTGTTTGGCCTGATCGAGTTCGAGTCTTCAGTCAGATATCGTAATATCGGCAGTGGCACTATACTTGAACTTCCGTCCGATTCTTTCTTTAATTTTAACACAATAGTTTCGAATGCAGAGCAACTTGTGGATGCCATCAAACTCATGGCTGTTGGACCCAATGCTCCCTCTATCAAGAGATATATCAAATCGCTCTCTGCACGAGGTATCACAGCTCTTGGCCCTGCTATGGTCTTTGCATACGTTATAGCCAAACATCACCATGTAAGTCGTATCGTCTTATTGACTGATGGATTGGCAAATCTTGGCATCGGCTCATTTGAAGGATTCCAAGCAATCCCTCCAAAGGAGTTTTACTTGAGTATAGCTAAGCAGTTTTTCGAAGTTGGTACGACTGTGGATGTTGTTGGAATCGCTTCATCATCTGGGCTTGAGATGAAGACACTTGGAATTCTCCCAGATACAACTAATGGGCAGATGTATTATGTCACTCCGAATGAGCTAGATTTGAGTATGTCCGAATTAGCTGGTACCGAACTACTTGGTCATGATGTAGAAATCAGAATAATTACTCCCTCTGGTGTGACCATCCGCGATGCCTCTGGTCTCTCGCGCGTAGCCTCTGACCTCTTGAAAAAGAAGCAAGCCACAAAGATTGGGTCTGTTAGCAGTGATCACGAGATCTGTATTGAGGTCGCCCCTGAAGGGACGCTTGAGGCCGATGAGGTTCCTATCCAAGTACAGGTCGAATATACTGATGCTGATGGAGCAAGGCGTGTTAGGGCAATGACAACAACTTTACCAGTAGCGCATGACGAGTCTGAGTTGATATCGGAAATGGATCCTACTGTCAGTGCCACTTTTGTAACCCAAAAAGCAGGAGAGGCATCTTTTGATGGTTCAAGCAAAGAGGGCCGAGATATCATTACGACATTTCGAGCGGCACTGAAAAAGCGCGCCAAATCTGCACCCGAGGCAGTTCGTCGAGATCTGGAAGAAGTTGACTTGGTTCTCTCCGAAGAAGAAGCGGAGATGGGTAAAATCGAGGAAGAACTGGAAATGGCACCTCCTGCGGCTCAAGCCCGTGTTGCAGATGCTGCATTCACTGCGCGATATAAACAGAAACGGCGTACTTCTAAGGAGCTCTTCAAGAAAAGTAAGAAGAAGAGCAAATCCAAATAGATCTCTCCTTCCCCGTAGAGCTCAAAATGCGCAAAATATGTACCTTTTATTGTGGACATTGCCACAAGTCTAAAATAGCCCTGCGTGGGGGAGAAAATACTGACATAAACTATAGCAGGGGATCAACGATTGGTAAGCCAAGAGAAGCTTCAAACGATTTTATCACGGCTCAAATCACAAGAGGGAGTACGTGGTATTGTTGTTACTAATATGGAAGGACTTCCCTTGAGTAGCGACCTTGATCCCGAGACTACTGAGATAGTTGCTGCTATTGTCACCTCTCTCGTTGGAAAGGCCCTAGAGGCAGTACGCGAACTTCGAGAGGGGTCGTTGTCATTCCTAACTCTTGACACCACTAAGGGTCAAATCAATATCGCACCTGACGTGAAAGAGGGCCTAATCTTAGTAGTCCTCAAGAGTACAACTTGAAGGGGTATGTTTCATGAGCGATCCTAAGGTTTTCGACAAGATCCTCACCGATATCATCAGACAAGATCGAGGCATTCGACGTGTGATTCTCGTCGATAAGACGGGTCTTACAATTGCACATGTATCGCGTCTTGCATACTTTGCAGTTGATGTGGATAGCATTGGCGCAATTGCAAGTGCAGTATTCTGTGCAAGCGAGGAACAAGGAAAGAATCTACAAATCGGTGATCTTGAGATTGTCACCTCTGAATTCTCAGAGGGTAAGATTTTTGCTTCTGCTTGCGGCAAGGGTGTTTTATGCGTCGTATCAGAGGCTCAAGTTAACATAGGTCTGATCCGGCTTGTCATGAAGAAACAGGGTTCACAGATAGCCGAGGAATTAGACAAGTTCCTGGCAGTAGAACCAATGGCGCCTTCAAAGGACAAGGAATTGGATGAAGAGGATCTCAAGTCTGCACTTGCTGAGCTGGAGCGTGTGTGAGAGTACGCACTCGATCATACAGTTCTAGATGTTCATCGTGTATTATGATGGGACTTTGGACAACGGACAAAGGCTTTTATGAGACTACCCTTCTAACAGAGTCAACATGTGAGACTCAAGTCTTATAGCATAGACTTGTGTTGAGCATGTGATGACTGGCGCATCTACATGTGTGAGGCCACGAGATGGGTCTGCTTCAAGAACTGACCAGAGTAAATTGCCAAAACAATGCGATTTTGGCCAAGATGTTCCAATGAGGTGTTAGCGTGAGAAAAGACGATAAGGGTCGTATCCATCTTAAGTTGGTCTTTTACGGGCCAAGTCTGGGTGGAAAGACTACAGCATTGCGATGGCTCTATGGTAAAGTGGAAGGTCTTCAAAAAGGTGAGTTCACTGCAATTGAGGACGAAACCAATCGGACACTGTTCTTTGACTATGTTCCTATGAGCGCTGGTGGTCGAGTTCTTTTTGATGTCTTTACAGTGGCTGGTCAGAAGCGTCATCGTCATCAACGAAAAGTGGTTTTGCAGGGCGCGGATGGTATTCTGTTCGTGGCCGATTCTTCACCCGATCAACGAGAAGAAAATGTTGAGAGCTTTGAAGAATTGAAGATGTTTCTTGGAGATGCATTAGGTCGAGAAATACCGATTGTTGTCATGCTTAACAAACGTGATCTACCTAATAGGATGTCACGTGATGAAATGTTGGATTTATTAGGGCTTGGCGGTAATGTTCCTATCTACGAAACAATTGCAGTTCAAGGCGTAGGAGTTAAGAGAGCATTCCAAGCTATAGCAAGAGAGGTAATCTTGAAGCGACTGTACAAGTAGCAATTGGGTGAGCATTATGAGTGAAACTCGTGGAGAAACACTTGAAAGCGTGTTAAACGAATTACAGGGTAACATACCTGAGATTGAAGCGGCAGCAATTGTGAGTGTGGAAGGTCTTCCTATTGTGTCTGCACTGCCCGCTGACGTTGATGAGGCAAAGCTCGCCGCAATAACCGCTGCTATGTTGACTCTTGGTGAAAAGGCATCAGTCGAACTCGGGAAAGGCGAATTAGAACAGGTTAACGTAAAGGGTGTAGATGGTTGGGTACTGGTCGTACAGGCTGGGCTGAATGCATGTCTTACCGTTTCTACAACTGCCTCTGCAAAAATTGGTCTAGTGTTCCTTGACATGAAGCGTGCTGCTGAAAAGGTTGCATCAATGATCTAATCTGGCCTCTCTCGTTTGCCATGACCAAAGTCTAATAGGTAAAATGGTAGATAGGCCTCACTGGGTGTGGCAAATTTGAATATCACGGGCCCCATGTATCGTCTATACGAATATGTTCTCTATAGGCAATTGAACAAAGAGCGAGCGCCACGTCATGTGGGAATTATCCTTGATGGGAATCGGAGATATGCCCGTGAGCACGGTCTTGATGTACCTTGGTATGGACATCGGCTAGGTGCGCAAAAGGTCATGGAAGTCCTCCGAATTCTCTGGGAGGCTGGAGTGAAAGTCTGTACACTCTATGCATTTTCAATGGAGAATTTTCAACGCAGTCGAGATGAAGTTTCAGAGATCATGGCCATCGCAAAAGACAAGTTTGCAGATGTGATTGAAAATCCCGATGTGCACAAGCACCGTGTCAAGGTGCAGGCTATAGGCCGTGTTGATCTACTTCCGGCTGAGGTTCGTGATGCGATTCGATTGGCAGAAGAGGCAACGGCACACTACAATGATCATATCCTTAACGTGGCAATTGGATATTCTGGGCGAACCGAACTTGTTGATGCTGTACGTGCTATCGCTGAAAAGGCTCGTACAGGGGAAGTAAATCCCTCTGATATCAATGAGACCCTTATCGAAAAGCATCTCTATACACACGGTCTCCCCGATCCCGATCTTATCATTCGTACCTCTGGTGAGGAGCGTCTCTCCGGATTCCTTCTATGGCAATCCGCATATTCTGAGCTCTATTTTGCTCAGATTTACTGGCCAGCTGTGCGACGAATAGATATTTGGCGCGCTTTACGATCATATGAACGGCGATCACGTCGTTTTGGTTCATAGTCCTCTTCTCATGTGACACTTTGGTTTTTAAGTTCAAATTGAGGGCTCAATCTGGCGGTTAATTCCCTGTAAGATGATTGTCTACTAATTGGGAGATTGTACGACTTGGCACGAACACCACTTGATGTCTATAAGGGTCTGGCGAATGTGCGTCTACCTAAAGATGTGGTTAAACAGATAACTAGGACGGCCAGTAAATTCTCCGATTTTCATTTTGCCGGGCAGAACATGTCCATGCACTTGTCACGTTTCTTGGCATTGATGTGTAGATTGATTGCATTTTTGGAAGGGCGTCGAGACGTTGAGATCTCGGATTTACCCGCAGCTATTGATCTACTAGATTATTTTACATCTACCAACAAATGGTGGCAGATGACACGTGACCAACCGGGATTCATCATTAGACCTGCATCACGAGATCCGCGTGACTTCATCAAGTCTTTAGCACAGATTCGACTGGGCGGTGCCACATTGGGCCGTATTAATTCGGCGACTGAGCGATTTGATTCTTTTCTTTCCGAACACGAAGTCGGCGGAGCTGAAGAGCGTACCATTCTTCGAGATGCAATGACCTCAAGCTGGGTCCTATTATGTGCAAGCTCCTGTAAGAACCAAGGACAGACAACAACGACTGAATCCGATTTTGAAATCGCATACGACATTCTACGAATCGTTCTCTTCTATACTCCGCCAATCGACTTCCGTGCGCTCGAGGCTGTTCGTAGAATAGCTCGTAATCCTCTCTTAGGACGGATTGCATCAGTTGTACTCTCGCCCGGTTTTGAAAAGCAGTTGGAGTCGTCTCCCGCAGCGCTTTTAGAATTCGAGCACACTCCAGTTGTACGTGGGCGATGCGCAAACTCCTATAGGTTGATCCTTACCAACTCCCTACGTTTTTTGGTGCAGCTCCGTGCGGCTCTAGACAAGATCGATCGAGTGGAGGCTCAAGAGTATGCCATTATGATTCTTCGGTCTTTGGATCTTCTTGCACCAGTTAATGTTGCACCAAGCTTCTTTCACGATAACAAGTATGTCACTGCATTGCTAGAGCGTCTCCCCTCTCATCAAGATTTTATTGAGCGTCTTGACCTCATAATGCAACGGATTGAAACCCTCATTGCCGACGCTCAAAAGAAGGATTTCCTTCTTGCCTACTCTAAATTAGTACCGCGTCTAACCTCTCTGTTGCTATTCCTCTCATTAGCGGCTTCTAATACGGATGATGAGCTTGATGATCACGACTTGAAGAAAGGCCTAGTACTACTCGGCCGTCTCTTGTCGCAACGTGCCTGATCTCTATCTACTCGTCAATTAGGATACGTGCATCCACCACAAGGGCACCCTTCCCTTTTTCGTATACAAACGTCGGGTTACAGTCCAACTCACGAATCTCAGGATTCTCATCAATCATCTTCGAAACGCCCATGATGACGTCAACAAGCGCATCCACATCGCGTGGTGGTTGCCCACGTACACCCTCAAGGATCTTTGCAGCCTTGATCTCGCCTATCATTTCTCTGGCATCATTCTCGGTGAGCGGAATGAGTCTAAAGGTGACATCCTTGAGAACCTCAACAAAGATTCCACCAAGACCGAACATTAATGCATGCCCAAATTGTGGGTCTCGTGTCACACCAACAATAATCTCTGTACCCATTTCTGCAAAGTTTGAGATGAACACACCTCTGCTCAAGTCCACCTCGATATTCTCTCTCGCACCGTATTTTCTTGCATTTTCCATTATCTCGTTAAAAGCCTCTCTTATAGATTGCTCGTCTTTAAGATTAATCTTGACTCCGCCTGCATCAGACTTGTGAAGGATGTCTTTAGACAGGATCTTCAGCACGACTGGGAACCCTATCTTCTTTGCTTTTTCTACGGCCTCGTCTGCAGTAGTCGCAGTATCATAAGGTGGGATTGGAATTCCATATTCCTTCATGATATCCTTGGCCTCATTCTCTAACACAAACGTTCGACCTTCATTCCGAGCCGTTTCGAATATCTTCTTTGCAACTTTCATCTTTTCAGGCCTCTCTCACTTCGTTCAGAAACATCAATCCTATTTATGGCTTGTCAGCAATTGTCTTTGTGAATTTACTCCCGTATTTTATTTCTCCATATCGGGCAAGCGCCTTCGCAGCTACTGCTGCCTTCTCTCCTGTAGCATAGGTGGGAACTCCCATCAGTTCCATGATCTCACCCGCTTTGGTTGTAAATGCTCCGCCCATTGCCACGGTGATGAATGGAATGTTTGATTGACGCTGATAGTTTGCTATGACATTGGTGATGTCCATGCCTAATGTTGGTGTCTGCAGGAGCATTCCAACAAGGACAATATCGTACTCACCGCTCTTTAGCGCTTCATCAAAGACAATATCATAACGACTGGCATCAGAGTCACCCACAACATCTACCGGGTTGCCAATAGCACAATAACCGGGCAATCGTGTCTTGAGCGTTTCCTTTAGCTCCTGTGAAGGATGTGGTATGGCCAATTCAACCGACTCGAGCGCGTCAGTTGTCATAACTCCAAGTCCCCCACCATTAGTCACAACTAGGACTCGATCTCCCTTTGCTGGGGGTTGCATTGCTAGGGCTTTTGCCATATCAAACATATGTTCAAAGTTATCTGCTCTGATGACTCCGGCTTGTCTATATGCGGCATCAACTACCTGATCCGAGCCCGCAAGAGATCCGGTGTGTGAGCTGGCCGCCTCCTTTGCTCGTTTTCCGCGTCCCGACTTGACGACAATAACGGGCTTATGCGGTGTGACCTCTTTGGCAGTATTAAAGAATACACGGCCCTTGCCAGGATCGTAGCCCTCTGTATAGAAACATATGACTTGTGTAGATTCATCATTTGCGAGATACCGCAGCAGATCATCATCGTCAACGTCGCATTTGTTGCCGAGACTGATTATCTTACTAATTCCCATACCGAGTTCTGATGTCCAGTCAGAGATTGCTGCTGCAAAGGCTCCCGATTGAGACACGAGCGAAATGTTTGCAACATTGCTGGCCTTTGGGCGTCCACATCTATATTCCGGAAGAAAGAATGTGTCGATATTGCTGTGGGTGTCTATCACTCCGACACAATTTGGTCCGATGATACGAATTCCATTTTTCTGTCCTATATCGACAATCAAGTCTTCAAGTTCGGCGCCACGTGGCCCAGTTTCGGAAAAGCCTCCTGAAATGACAATGGCAGCTTTTACGCCCTTGGCTGCAATATCTTCAAAGACTCTTGGTGTTATTCTTGCAGGAACTGCGACAACAACCATATCCACCTCGTCAGGAATATCTTGAAGTGATGGATAACAGGGAACACCAAGTACCTGAGAATATTTTGGGTTGACAGCAAAGACTTTTCCTGTGTATTGTGGTTTGATAAAATTCTGAAGTATTGCCTGCCCTACACTATTTTGTGTAGCAGATGCGCCATAAATCGCAATGCTTCTTGCGTTGAAGAACACATCAATTTCTTTTTGGCTCGGTTCAGTTGGCAACGTATCACCTTCAGGTTGTATGCATGCGACTGAGTTCATCGGACTTTACCCCGTTATGTAGCTTCTCATGTGGCAACATCATAATTATAATATGATGAACCCCTCCCCGCTATGTGAGGTCGTACATTGACATTTGACATTCTCTCAGATGGGATGCATCTACTTGAAATTCCAGCAACCGAATTGGACGAATTCTTGCGGAAGGGGTTCAGCGTCCGCAAGCATAACTTTGGTCGCAATTTTTACTGTTACGGCCCAACCTCCTATCCTCACAATATTCCCTCACATAAGCAAAGCAATACTGAAAACTTCATCTCTCTAAGCGTGACCGGTACCTCTTGTTCTCTCATGTGTGAGCATTGTAAGAGTCGGCTTCTTGTGGGAATGGAATCTACCACAAGTCCTGAGCAAATGATACGGCGGCTCGAACGTGCAAAGGCGGCTGGTGGGGACGGAGTTCTGATTAGTGGTGGTTCTGACGCAGCCGGGCATGTTCCTCTATTACGTTTTGGTGAGGCAATAAAATATGCAAAGCAGAAGCTCGGATTAGAGGTGGTAGTACATACTGGTCTTGTGAGACAAGAAACTGCGGAGATGCTGGCGCAGGCCGAAGTTGATGCAGCAATGTTGGATGTGATCGGAGATGAGGTTGTGTCACGAGAAATATATCATATTGAAGATGGCCCACATAAGATGAGGGTCTCGCTATCTCTCCTGAAAGAATCTGGGGTTCCTATAGTTCCTCACATAATGGTCGGGCTCTATTATGGTCAAGTCCGAGGTGAGATTGAGGCTCTTCAGATGGTCTCGGAATTCTCTCCTGAAGCTGTAGTGATTATCGCATTAAGCCCTCTTCGGCATACCCCCATGGAGAATTTGCCACCGCCTTCGCCCGAATCAATAGGACGCGTTCTTCTTGCGGCCCGTTTGGGCCTTCCTGATATTCCGTTGCTTCTTGGTTGTGCACGTCCTCTTGGGCAACATAAAATCGACACGGATCTCTATGCTGTACGCGCAGGAGTCAATGGCATTGCCTACATCAGTGAACAGGGCGTCCAAGAGGCTAAGCACCACGATCTGAATCCAGCCTTTCTTGATGTGTGTTGTAGTCTTGCCTATCGTCATGTTCGAGAACAAATGTGACCGCCTTTCTTGTCAACTCATATCCTATATCGAACAGCCAGAGTCCAATCGCTGTGGGAATGAATTCGCGCCAGAACATTCCCAGTACAAGTGCTGACAATTTGAGGGTAAATCTGTACTCAAAGAACGTATTCATCATGCCTTTCGAGAATCGTTCGGTTCTGTCATTTCCCCATTCATCTAGAGCTGCACCAACCATCAGCGTCACAAGGATCGTGACCCACACGAACCAGTTAGTGATCTGTGGGATTCCCACATACCATAAGATCCCTCCAATCATGACGAACCCGATGAAAAATTGAGGCCTATTTACTTTCCCTGATGCTATTACAGCTAAAATGATTGCCGTCATTAGCACGAGGTCCCATTCAGTCTGCGTCATTAAAATCCCGAAAGAAACCCCTGCAAGTAAGAGTGGGATCCATGCCAATCTTGGTCTATTCAACTCATCAAGTAGATCATCTCCAAGTTTGAGAGTCACACCTGCTGCTAGATATACCACGTAATAGAAGAACCAGTTGAGCACCGAGGTCACGTTCCTAGTGGGACCTTAATAAGTTGGCCCCTCAGTTTAACTATGAATCGTCGTTGGGCGAGTACACCCTCGGATAGCCATTCGCATCATCGGAGCCATATAACTCTAAGAATTATTGTTGATAAAAGTTGACACTGAGGCTCGAAGTTGATCTATTCAATGACCACTGGAGTGCCAATGGCTTGACCCGGAAGATTGGTGCGGAATTTAGCACGTACTGCGCCACTATTTCCATGAAGGCCTAATACCTTACCAAGGAACTCCCGACCTGTTTCAGATACCCATTTGACCTTACGACCAATGAGTGTAGCAGCCTGTTTTCGAGTTTCAATTCCATCGATGACCAATATGACTTGGTTTGTGTGTATCAGATGTTTTCCTCTACGGTAGCTTGAAACTACGCCTCGTCGTCCTTTTATCACATCGCTTGTGGACATTCGGGATTCCTCGCAGTTTGAGTTCTCGTTCACGCCTTCGAGACTCCATTTAAGACTTGCTACATGAACGTAATTGATGATACTCTACTCAATTGATGGGCCTGTCTGATTATCTGATGTGCCTATGGGGCCTTCTCCGGCTTTATCAGTGGTATGAAACGTGTCCCGTTTTTCAAGAAGCACATCTCGAATGGCCCATCCTACACTATTCTGAACCTGTGCCACTCGAAATAGTGCTAACCAGACACTGACTTTGGTGAATTCTCCGGCTCTTATGTATCGTTCCACAATTGATCTTGCTTCTGCAATTTTATCCGCGGATTGTTCTATGTTTTGAATGGTTGTTTTCTCAATACGATACATTTTACGTGATCTCTGAATGATTTGAACTAAGGTTATTATTGAAAATCCCACCATCACCAAGATTAGCCATGAAATCTCGCGGAACGCATAGAAACCAAGAGTCAAAATCCCGAAGTATATGACTGCTCCCAGTGATATTCCATTCACTAGTAGGGCCTCTACAATTGTCACAATCTGCGAAGACATTCTCCAATGGTAATAACGTGAAAATTTTGTTGACGGATACCTAAAATGGTAGAGGTCCCTTACATATGCGGCTTGACCACGTCTGATTATAAATGTCCAAATGACTTGAGCTCCAAATGCAACGGCTATTACGATTGAACTGGTGAAATCCATTCCAACTTGCATGTGTTTTCAGATGCTGTTGTCTTTATTCATCTTGTGCTCACTCCGGCTTAATTACTTTCGGTGATCCCTCCATATGCTAATAGTTCTCTCAAAACAACACCCATGCATAGGAATACTGAATCGATTAGTGTTATCATTCCATCATACGTGTTCTATTCTAGCTAGCGCGGGACACGGTCATGCCCTCCCGGAAACGACCTGGGCTCGCGCACCTTCTCTTATTCTCCATTATAGAATCGTTTATCACACTACGTTCTTGGCCTATTTTGGTGATACTCTTGCATCGAGTGGAACATATTGATCCTGCGAAAGTGAACGATCTATCTGACCTTCTACGTGCTATGAGTGATGTTGGTGTGCTCGGTGCAGGACGACTTGGACGTGCGGCGACAATAGTTTCTCGGATGTTTGACGATCCTACTTGCATGACCTATCTATCCATGTCGGGTCCACTTGTGCCTGGGGGAATCAGAAAAATAGTCAGTCAACTTGTGGAGAAGGAACTTATTGATGTCATTGTGACAAGTGGTGCGAATATTGTGCACGACCTACTGGAGGCCTACGGCGGCAGACACTATCAGCTTCCACCCGGGACAAGTGATCAGACGCTCAGACATCAGGGAATGGGACGAATAGCCGATATCTTTACACGAGAAGAGGACTTTGAGGTCTTTGAGAAAAAGATCTACGACTTTCTTGATGGTCTAGCGGTACAAGATCGAACGCAACTCGGTCCAAGTGAATTTCTTCAGAGACTCGGAGCCACATTAGATGATCATGAATCGTTCATCTATCAGGCCGCGCATCATGGGGTTCCCATCTTCTCTCCTGGCCTCATGGATTCAATGTTGGGATTCCATCTGTTCACTTACAGCACGGTCACTAATGTCACCCTTGATTTTGTCAAGGACCTTAGGATATTATCAGGTATTGTGAACGAGGCGAAAAAGACTGGTGCTATTATGCTAGGTGGAGGTCTCACAAAGCATTTCACCATGGGCAGTACGATTCTACGTGGTGGTCTGGATTATGCAGTACAGATCACTCTTGATCGACCAGAGGGCGGCAGTCTTAGTGGAGCTCCTCTTGTTGAAGGGGTTTCGTGGCAAAAAATGCAGGAGGAGGCAAAGTTCGCTACAGTGATTGGTGATGTGACTATTATTTTCCCATTGCTTGTGTTAGGTGCCCTTCAGATGCGTGCATCACCAACTTGATAGCCACGCCATAATGCTTTTATTAGAAGCCCAAAGCATGACCCTGAATTCAGCCGCTCTTGGACTGAGACCAATCTAGAGAATGGTGAATAAAAATGGGAAAACGACCAGGACACTGTTATCGATTCTGTGACAGACCTCCATTCGTTCGTAAAAAGTATATTCACAGGCAGCCTGCCAGTCGAATTGTTAGCTTTGATATGGGGAACACACGTGGTGATTTCGAAATCGAACTGTCTTTGATTGGTCTCGAGAGATGTCAGATTAGGCATCAGGCTCTAGAAGCGGCGCGTATTGCTTCTAACCGTCATATGACCAAGAAAGTGACACGAAAGAATTACCATCTACGGATCCGTGTCAAGCCATATCACTACCTTCGAGAAAACAAGATGATTTCCGGTGCTGGTGCAGACCGTGTTCAAGATGGTATGCGTAAGGCATGGGGAAAGGTCATTGGTTCAGCCGCACGAGTCCGGCCTGGCCAGCCTCTTATCACGATCCGTGTCAATAGGGAGCACATTGGAGCTGCACGCGAGGCGCTAAAGAAGGCTGCACCCAAATTCCCAACACCCTGCAAGATCGTCTTCGACAAGATAGACCCCGAGCTTAGGCGTCGTCTTGGTTATGGTGTTGCCTGATACTTTCCTGCGCAGCCTTTGATACAGTTGCGTATTTTACGGGTGGTGCCTGTCATTGTAGCGACCTCTCTACCCGTCATATACGCTCTTCCCATTATATTGCGGAAGACCTGTTTTGCAATCGGTCTTCGAAAGTCTTTCAGAGGGAGTTCATCAACTATCTCATCAAAGAACTTGCATACTTGCTCTCGTTCCTCTTTAGTTGATGGAACCTGTATTGGGCGAGGAGTACTGCTATCTGCAACATTGTATCTCTCAAAAAGACTATACAATGTGACTGCCACAGCGTGACTGAGATTCATACTACTATATTGTTCAGACACAGGGATTGTGAATGATAGGTCACACTGAGCAATCTCCTCATTAGTGAGACCTGCACTTTCGCGCCCAAAGACAAGAGCAACCCTTCCATACAAGGTCGGATTCGGAAGTTCAGGTAGAGGCACAAGTGCCCTTGACACACTATTATAACCACCATATCGAGCTGTTGCAGCCCACGCACTATCTGTATCCTTGATGGCGGATTCCAATGATGTGTGAATCTCTGAAGACTCAAGAATAGTCTTTGCATGAACGGCGAACATGATCGCATAATCTTCATCACGAACATCCGGACCTACTATTCGTAATTCGGACACCCCAAAATTTGCAAGAACACGTGCCACGAATCCAACATTCCCGGGGCTCTCGGGCTCTACTAGTACAACAACAAGCCTAGGAATTCCCCTTGGCACATCTTTCGCCTCTATGAATGCATCAGTTGGAGAACATCCCCATCCCGTAATGGGTAGTTGAGACCTACTTGTCGGCGTTTTATTTTATCTGTTTCGCGGTAGATGACAGCGGCTCTGAATCGTTTTATGAAAAGCTCACGATGAACCTTTGCGGCTGCATCTTCTACAATTGCGCCTTCGGGAAGGACTATTGGTTTCTTCTCCGCCTTTCGACCCGGGATTTTCGTGTAGATTCGTAGAATATCTAAATGTTTGAAGAGCGAATGCTTCATCTCATCGATATTCTCGCCCTTTAATGCACTGATCGGAATGATGTCAAATCTATCTCCATATTTACTCTTTAATTCCTCAAACCGCTCTTTTGATCCGGGCACATCTCCCTTTGTAGCAATTACCATGGCGCGAACAAATGCAACACTTGCATCCAGCGCGTCGATGAGTTGTTGGAACGTAGCTGGTTTCTGAAATCGGACGATAATATTAGTAATCTTACGTCGCTGAAGGAATTCTATGACTTCTTCACGTGTGCCCTCAAAATTTTGAACTCCATAAATCATCAGGCCTCCCAATCCTGTTCTTTCAACACGGACCGCACTCTTCTCCCTATTCAATCGAATTCTTGCTCTGTCCAATTCTCCTAATATTGTCTTCATCTGAAATTCAATATCTTGGGAGAGATCGATTATGATTGCTATAAGATCAGTATTTCGTGCAACTGCAAGAGATTGTCGTCCTATACCTGAGTCATAACTCCCCTCAAATAGGCCTGGCAGTTCTACGAGCTGAATATTGATGTCCTCGTATGTGAGCATGGCTGGAGTCGGGACTGGTGTGGTGAACGGGTAATCCCCAATGGTGACATCCGCATTTGTGACAGTATCGATGATGGTCGATTTTCCAGAGTTGGTCACACCGATTAGGCAGACCTGTCCAGCCCCTTCTTTGCGGACCACTCCCTCATCCGAGCTGCTACTCTTACGAGCTCTCTCCTGTTCCCTTCTCTTCTCCAATTCGGCACGAAGTTTGGCGAGCTTCTTTCGGTAATCGCCAATCATACGTTCGGCTCCCTTATGATTAGGAGCAAGCGCCAAAAGTTTCTGAAGTTCTACTATCCTCTGTTCGAGGTCTTCTGTATCCTCGTATATCTGTCGCTGCTTGTCAAACTCAGGAGTTACGTTTGTTGGCAAGAGCATTCACACTCGGGGCCGCATTAAGTTATTCTAGACTGCTATTATTATCAAGGTTTCCTCAGTGACATACTATCAGATCGGAAACTCGATTTACTTCAATGATAAACCGTTCAGGATTATGGTATCTATAAAGCCTCTTTGCATCAGGCCAACGTTCTATATCTAGTACTTCGTCAATATCATACAGAAAAATGCCTTCGGCGTTTCTGAGCATTATAGGTGTGGTCTGGTCCCGTGGGTATGCAATGTGTAGGGTTTCTTTTCTCCATCTGTCAGCCAGCACATCTAAATTCGTCTTCTTGACTACGATCCCATTATCCATGATTCGTTGTTCTCCAACCTGCAACTCATCGAGAATCGTGATCGCTTTTAACAAGAAGAATGAGATTGAGCGTTCGTCGGGAGATACTCTACGAATCTTGTCCCCGCGAAAGGCTATCACGTTCAGGTCGTCTGCCGTTCCGGATACAATGTCTATCTCTGCGTCGTGTCTTAGATTCCCTGAAAGGAAAAGAGCCACATTGATGCTCCTGCAAATACTTACGACCTGAGGTGGATTTGTTCCATTTTTTACAGACTGCCGTGTGATGGTGATCTCCCGAAGCGTCACAACAAATTTTCTAGTTATTCCCATGTGATCCACATCAACATCATCAATGAATCATATTGGCTTACATTCCTGGAAGGCCTGGGACTGCTGGAAATCCTCCACCTCTCCTGCCTCTCCTCTGTTTCCCAAAGGACTTCATCATCTTCTTCATCTGTTCATACTGTTTGAGAAGTTCACGGACATCCTGTGTAGTAGTGCCGGATCCTTTTGCTATGCGTCTGAGTCTCGACGCTTTCAGGATTTTTGGGTTATCCAATTCTTCCTTGGTCATGGAATTCATTATGATTTCGAACTTGCGTAAGTTCTCTTCTTGAAGCTGGGCAACGTCTTCCGGAAGTTTATATTTGAGCCCTAACATCTCCATGACTTTTCCCATTGGCCCCATCTTTTTCAGTTGTCGTAGCTGCGCCATCATATCTGTCAGAGTAAATTGCCCCTTCATGAGTCGCTTTGCTGCGTCCTCGTCAAATTCTATCTGGGCCTCTTTCACCTTTTCAATGAGACCCTTGATGTCGGACATACCCAGCAAGCGGCCTGCAAATTTCGTGGGATTGAATGGCTCAAAAGCGTCCATTCCTTCACCTACGCCGATGAATTTGATCGGCGCTCCCGTTGCTGCTACTGCGGATAGGGCACCGCCACCTTTTGCCCCGCCATCAAGTTTGGTCACTATTATTGATCCAACATTGGTGGCTTTCTTGAACGCTGCTGCCTGTGAGCCTGCCTGTTGCCCGAGTGTACCATCGATTACCAGAATAATCTCTTGAGGCTTGATTGCCTTTGCAATATCCCGCATCTCTTTGATGAGACCTGTTTCCTCTCTATGGCGTCCAGAGGTATCTACTAAGATCAGTTCGATACCCTTCTTTTTCATCTCTGAAACGCCGCGTTTAGCAAGTTTGACTGCGTTTTTCTCCTTCTCATCACCATAGAACGGTATGTTCGATTTTTCGGCGAGCTGCTTGAGCTGATTATACGCCCCTGGGCGAAAGTTGTCCGCACAGATTACTCCCGTCTTGATACCTCTCTTCTGATAATATCTTGCAAGCTTTCCAATGGATGTTGTTTTACCCGAACCTTGAATTCCTACTAACATAATGACATTGGGCTTGCCCGGGTGAATGGTCAATGGGACTGGTTTCTCTCCCAAAAAATATGCTAGTGAATCCCATACCACACGGATGATATGTTCCCTTCTGGAAATCCCTCGCGGAAGATTCTCTGCAAGGGCTTGTTCTTGAACCCGCTTAGTAATTGCCATTACGAGATTGACATCAACATCTGCTTGGAGTAGAGCGCGCTGAATATCGCGTACGAGCTCTTTTACAAGATCCTCATCAATAACACTTGCACCAAACAATTTCTTGAGCGCAGAATTTAGCGCTTTTCCCAGACCTTCAAGGACCAATGTTCTTCACCATGTCTTGTAGCAGAATCGTCATGTTACACATATCAACCTTCTCTTATGAGTGGCTCTGTGTGAAAAGTCAGTGAAATAGTGATCATGAGATGTATGAACACCATTTTGCGATCGAATCCAAAACGTTTCGGGATCCATTCTGACTTGAACGATCTATGTCTGTGGACTTTTCACACAGCTCCCTTATGAGTTATTGCGGAAGTGATAAATTGGACTATGGGGCCGCCAGCAGCAGAGCAAATTTGGTTCATATAATAGGCTCATTGACTTTACATGATTGTGGTGCTGTAGCTTGACTGATGACAAGATTGGAAATATTCGGATTGTCAAAATCCATAATGGCACGGTCATCGATCATATTCGGGCGGGACATGCCCTTGAGGTTCTCAAGATCCTTGGCATAACCGGAAAAGAGGGCAGTGTCGTCACTCTCGCCATGAACATTTCTAGTTCACGGATTGGCAGTAAGGACATTGTTAAGATTGAAGACCGCTTTCTCGAAGACTCTGAAGTGGCACGTATTGCACTTGTTGCTCCTGATGCAACGATCAACAAGATTCGTGACTCACAGGTCATTGACAAACGTCGTGTTGAGCTTCCTGATCAATTGACCAATATTGTGACATGTCCTAATCCCCGGTGCATCACAAATAAGGAACGTGAGCCTATTCTGCCAAAGTATCAAGTGGTCTCTCGCAAACCTATGAAACTCAAGTGCTTGTATTGCTGGACTATGATAGACGAAGTTGAGATCATACGTCAATTCATTGAACGATGAGATGCTCATGCATTTAGACCAATTCCAAATGCTTTTTAGTCAAGCACCTGAGCAAGAGCCAGACTACAACTGCTGTGTGGACTCTCCCAATGGTAAGTGACAAAATCGCGGTAATTGGTGACCGGGACACGGTTATTGGCTTTAGAATGGCTGGGGTGACTGAGAGTACAGTGCCTCAAAATCCCTCAGAGACCAGACAAGCCCTTCAGTCTTATTTCAGTGATCCCTCAATGGGTCTTATTCTTATCACCGAACCGCTGGCAAAGACCATTGAAGATACCATTCTCGATTTCTCTGAGGCACCAATTCCTGTCATCATTCTTATTCCTGATCGAAGCGGATCTACTGGTGCTTATGAGACCATTCTCAAAGAACTTGTCCGTCGCGCAGTTGGAATTGAAATTAATATCTAATAGACCATCATTGGTGGATGAACACATGACCGAACATATTGGACGGATTGAGAGTATTGCCGGGCCTGTAGTCCGATGTAGTGGGATTCCGGGTGTGCAAATGTATGAAGTTGTCCGAGTCGGTGACGAGAAACTCATCGGAGAAGTCATCGAAGTTTCGGAAGACGAGTTTACAGTTCAAGTATACGAGGAAACCTCCGGAGTTGCCCCGGGTGAGCCCGTTATTGCTACTGGCAGCCCTCTCTCTGTTGAGCTTGGTCCTGGCCTACTCGGGTCCATTTATGATGGCATTCAGCGACCACTTCCAGAACTAAAAGAGTTGTCTGGAGATTTTATCACTCGTGGTCTTACAGTTGAGGGTCTTGATAAAGAAAAGAAATGGCTGTTTAAACCCACCAAAAAAGAGGGCGACACGGTCTTACCTGGTGACATCATCGGTGAGGTTCCCGAAACTGGTATTATCACTTCCAAGATTTTAATCCCTCACAATGTTGAAGGGGAGATAGTTGAAATAGTCCCCGAGGGGGAATATACTATTGTCGATACAATCTGTAAGGTCAAGGATGCTCGTGGTGACATTTATGATGTCATTATGCTGCAGAAGACCCCAGTTCGTATAGGCAGAACCTACAAAACACGAGCACCCATGGACACTCCTCTTATCACCGGGCAACGAGTTATTGATACGTTCATGCCTCAGGCAAAAGGGGGCACTGGTGCGATTCCTGGAGGATTCGGGACTGGGAAAACTGTTACCCTCCATCAATTTGCTAAATGGGCTGATGCTCAGGTTGTTGTATATGTGGGCTGCGGCGAACGAGGCAATGAGATGACCGAGGCACTTGAAGAGTGGCCGCACCTGAAAGATCCACGGACTGGACGTCCACTAATGGAACGTACCGTTCTTATCGCAAACACCTCGAATATGCCTGTTGCAGCACGAGAGGCCTCTATCTATGTTGCAGTGACCATTGCTGAATATTTCAGGGATCAGGGTTATGATGTGGCACTGATGGCCGATTCTACATCTAGATGGGCTGAGGCCTTGCGAGAGATCTCAGGTCGTCTTGGACAGTTACCTTCGGAGGAGGGTTATCCGGCTTATCTTGGTTCACGCCTTGCTCAATTCTATGAACGCGGGGGGCGTATGGAAACACTAGGGTCTGACAAACGATTTGGGTCAATCACCATCTGTGGAGCGGTATCGCCTCCCGGTGGTGACTTTTCGGAGCCAGTTACTCAGGCAACTTTACGTATTGTCAAGGTCTTTTGGGCATTAGACAAAGATTTGGCCGCTAGACGATTCTTCCCCGCAATTAATACACTGACAAGTTATTCACTCTATCATAGTACACTTGAAGAGTGGCATAAAGAGCATCTTGGGCCCGACTGGCCTGAATTGGTAAAGGCCGCAATGGCAATTCTACAGAAGGATCAAGAACTTAGAGAGATCGTCCAGTTGGTTGGGCCTGACGCCCTACCCGAATCAGAACGGGCAACCTTGGAGGCAGCACGAATCATCAAGGAAGACTTCCTCACCCAGAGCGCCTTACACGAGATCGATACCTATTGTCCTATTGGGAAGACATACCGAATGCTTCGAATTATTATCAACTTCGCACGCAAGATGTCTGAAATAGTTGATGTAGGTGCCAGTGTGCGGCGTATCCTTGAATTTAGCGTCTTGGATAATATTGCACGGATGAAGATTGCACCATGGGATAGCTATGACTCGACAATGGATGCCATCGAGGAGAAAATGGAGCATGAGTTTCAAGCTCTCTCAGAAGAACTGGCAGCGGCTGGCGTTGTTTCTCATGCTATGGAATAATTCCTTGAATGTCTGAGTAGGCCTCTGAGTTTATTACAAGCGGCTATGACTCTCAGTTGATAATTATGGTGATCTCACAGCTAGATGCCATTCGCTCCGAAATTGCGCAGTGCACCAACTGTCCACTGCACGAGACTCGTCTTCATACAGTGCCTGGAGAAGGATCCCCTACTGCTCGCCTGATGATAGTCGGCGAGGCTCCTGGAGCACGTGAAGACGAAACTGGTAGACCTTTTGTTGGCCGATCCGGGGAGCTCTTGACCACACTTCTCTCAGAAATTGGGATTTCTCGTGATGAGATTTTTATCACTTCAGTCATGAAATGCAGGCCACCGAAAAATCGTACTCCTCGACAAGGCGAGATTGCATCATGTATCCCCTATCTCTTTCGCCAGATCGAGGCGATTCGTCCTGCGATTGTTATGCTTGTTGGGGGCGTGGCAATCTCTGCTGTTATTGGTCCGTGGCGGCTCTCTGAGGCGCATGGACGCTTCTATGAGACAGAAGAGCAGAAATTCTTTATGACCTACCATCCAGCAGCGGCATTACGTTTTCCAAAGACTGCCGATATCATACGTCAAGACCTTCAGATTATCAAGGCGGAGTTGGAATTGAGTGGTCATTAAATCCTCCTCTCAATACATACCTTATGAATAGAGATGGGGTTATCCGGTAATCAAGTACTACAACTTCTCCTACAACAGGTGACGAATCCTATTAGTGCTGGACCACTTCAAGGGCTTCTTGATAGTATGGGTGCGGCTCTTCATGTCTTGTACATATTCATTGTTCGCCTGTATTTTATCTTCATTGTACTTGGTTTCATTGTATATGCAACGACTCTTCATGACTCGATGGCAAAGGTTCTAGTCAGCTTCGGAATCATTGCGTTTTTTGTTGGTCCCGTATTTGCAAGTCTTGCCACAGGATCTCCTATGGCAGCTGCCATTTTGGCTGATGGAGATGTCATGCTGATGGACTTGATCGGGATGAACGATGGCGACCTCATGTTCTTGTTACTGGCCTTTGCAGATCTGGTTGGAGCAATCTGTATACTTGGTGGTGCGATTATGCGTTTCACTCAGCCCTCATCCGAAATGACTGAACGTGGTACTTCACTTATCGTGCGAGGTATCATTCTTCTATGTGTTTGTGTCTTCATGT
The DNA here is from genome assembly GCA_021498125.1 of Candidatus Thorarchaeota archaeon. Lineage (NCBI taxonomy): Archaea > Promethearchaeati > Candidatus Thorarchaeota > Candidatus Thorarchaeota archaeon. Next base: position 125,719 of record JAIZWL010000001.1, read on the forward strand.
ATACTCAACCATTTCTATAGGTCTTCTCTTCGCCAATCATTTTGGCTCATAGGGGAATTCTTAAAACTGAAATGCCCGACCCACTCCTGCGGCCGAACCCTGCCGTAGGCGGACTCGATATGAGCAAGGAAACATCAATCACTTATCGAACAGTTTCCGATGTAAGTGGCCCGCTCCTCGTAGTGGAAAACACACATAATGTCGCATATAATGAAGTGGTCAGAATCCGTACTCCCTCGGGTAAACTCCTTACAGGCACGGTTCTTGAGACTGGGCGTGGGAAGGCTGTAATTCAGGTCTTTGAGGGAACTAGTGGTCTTGACACAACTTTTACGGCAGTACGTTTTACTGGTGAGACCCTGAAGCTTCCAGTATCTACCGAAATTCTTGGAAGAGTTCTTGATGGCTCTGGTGATCCGCTGGATGATGGTCCTCCTCTTACTGCTGAGGACCACTGGGATATCTATGGTTCTCCTATTAATCCCTACGCGCGACAATATCCGCGCCAACCCATTCAAACAGGTCTCTCAGTGATTGATGGTCTAAACACTTTGGTACGAGGCCAAAAGCTACCAATCTTTTCTGGTTCTGGTCTGCCTCATAATAGAATTGCAGCACAGATTGTTCGTCAGGCCAAGATCCCCGGAGAAGAGTCCGACTTTGCAATAGTCTTTGCGGCTATGGGCATCACGGCAACAGAGGCTCAGTATTTCATCAAATCATTTGAAGAAACAGGTGCGCTGGAACATACCGCTCTATTTCTAAATCTGGCTGATGATCCTGCTATTGAGCGTATCATCACACCTCGTGCAGCACTAACAGCTGCTGAATACCTTGCCTATGAGTCCGATATGCACGTACTTGTTCTTCTGTCCGACATGACCAACTATGCTGAAGCTCTGCGTGAGATCAGTGCGGCCAGGTCCGAGGTTCCCGGTCGTCGTGGTTATCCCGGTTATCTCTATACCGATCTAAGTATGATATATGAACGAGCAGGACGAATACATGGACGTAAGGGTACTATCACTCAGATGCCAATTCTCTCCATGCCTCAAGATGACATGACTCATCCAATTCCCGATCTATCAGGATACATTACTGAGGGGCAGATTATCCTCAGTCGTAGTCTGCATCGCGCGGGTATTTACCCCCCCATCGATCCCGGTCCTTCCCTCAGCCGGTTGATGAAGGAAGGTATTGGTAAGGATATGACTCGATTCGATCACAAAGAAGTCCAGGCCCAGCTGTACTATGCCTATTCTGAGGGGCGCGACCTGCGAGATCTTGTTGCAGTGGTTGGTTCAGAGGCTCTCACAGAACGCGATCAAAAATATCTCAACTTTGCTAACCGCTTTGAACATAAATTCATTAATCAAGGTGAGCATGAGGATAGGTCCTTCGAGGAGACCCTTGACCTTGGTTGGGCACTACTAAGCGAGTTTCCCGAACGAGAACTCAAACGGTGTGATCCATCTACAATCTCTTGGGCTCGGGATCAGGGAGTATACAGATACACTTCTCCCTGAACTCTACAGAGTGGCATAAGCAATTCACTATGAAGTTTCTTGGAACCTCTAATGATGTGACTGGCGGCTATTCATTGTATATTCGTAATCATTCTCCAATGCCGTGATGAAGATAGTAGTCACGTTCCTTTTTGGCGCCGAAGCTTCTAAGGCCTTCTGATTTGAGTTGTCTCTTGATAGACGATGCTTGGGACTTGGTAAGCTCCCCTCGTTTAAGCAAGTACTCAATAATCTCAACAGCCTGAGAAACAGTATCACAACGGCGTATGTAGTCGACCACATCTGGTAGGTATGTTTCTTTCTCTCCAGGAGACCTTGACTCGTTCATTTCTTGACGAACTCCGGCAATTCTATACGTCTTTGTTTCGCCAGTCGCCATCTCATCACTGAGTGCGGGAAATGCTTTCTCGAAGTCCTTTCTTTCCATGAGGACCACCGGCTGACCGCGTACTCTCAATAGTCACGGGTCGTTCTTACTAGTTTCTTCCAAATTATGCCTTATAATATATCTCCTGTTGGCCACTCAAGTCCTTATCTTATAAATGACCAAGGTAGTGTGTCTTGAAGTCTCTCCCCATTGTTGGCCAGATTGAAGAATTCAATCCCTGTTTCCTTTTCTCCACGCCTCCACCCACCAAGCCCTCCATATTGTGCGGCTTTCCATATGACCTTTGAGAGAGATCGGTCGCCCAATGATAATGCGGCCTGTATTCTTGCAAATCTTGGGTCTAATGACTCTATCGTGGAGTGAGGGATGTTACGCAAGTCCTTTTCGACGATCCTTAGCCTCCGCCGAATCTCTGAAATGGGCAGTTGTGGTTCTCGCTCGAATCTTGTATGCGCCTTTGGAATAAATGGGTTGGCGCTTACGGTGACTTTGAGTCCTGATATGTCAGAGATACGTCGGACCATTGTCCCAATACTCTTTACATCCTCTTCCGTTTCACCGGGTAGTCCCACGATGAAGTATAATTTGATTGCTCGCATACCTGCCTCAGTTGCCATTGCTGCGGCTCTCTCAATATGCTCATCACTAAGGCCCTTCCCGAGAGATCGCCTCAGCTCTTCTGATCCGGTCTCGGGGGCAAATGTCAGTGTACGTTGCCCCACCTTTGCTAATAGCTTCAAGGTGTTCTTGGTGATTCTATCTGCCCTCAGAGATGGTACAGAAAACTCTAGTTCTTTTTTTTCCATCCATGCCATGAGGTCTTCTAACTCATCCATGTCTCCTACTGAGGATCCAATGAGTGCGACCTTTCGTACTGGTGTCTTCTGGATTCCTTCGATAATGATATTCTTCACGCTTTCCAGCGATCTTGTTCTTCCAGGACGTGAGATATGTCCAATCAGACAAAATTTGCATGAGTGTTTACAGCCTCGTGTGACCTCAACTAATAACGCCTTTCCAAAAACTGGCTCGCGTCTATCCCCATCTGGGACTATGGGCACCACTTGTTGTGTGGGATGGAATAGATCATCAATGTCCCTAATTATGCTTCTCTTAATGATTCCCTGCTCTATTGTTGGTACATAAACAGAGGGTATTGTGGCTAACCGCGAAATTGTCTCTCTGCGAGTATTAGAGCTTTTTGCAGCCTCAATGATTCCATGAATTACAAAGTCCCCCTCTCCAATTGCAAATGCGTCAACAAAGTCCCTATAGGGTTCCGGATTTCCGCTTATTGCGGGTCCTCCTACGATCACTATCGGGTCTTTTTCAGTTCGAGCTGTATTCCAGATTGGAATCTCTCCCATCTCTAACATCTGGACAAGATGCAAAATGTCGTTCTCGTAAGTAAGTGTGAACCCAATAATGTGGTTTGATCGAAGTGGGCGACCGGACTCGACTGAATGGACGGGCGATCTTGTGTCATACCTAAAGTATCTCTCACATGACGTATCCGATCTCAAATTCAGTGCTGAATAAAAAAGGTGCGTTGCAAGACCCGTCATCCCCGCTCGATATGTTGAAGGATAACACATTCCGAAGAGTACATCGACGTTCCTAGAGTCCTTGAGGTACGCATTGTGTTCTTGAAATTCTTCTTGCAAGAAATCTGTCCCTCTTTATGACTTCAGACTGATACTCTGTTTTGGTTGTTCGGCTATGACCAGTGTATGGGCTGGGATATCCCTATCAACGATCACGCCGATTCCTGTTCTGGCTCCCTGATGAATGACCACACCGGGACCTATTGACGTACCAATTCCCGTCTTGACATCATCCCCGATTATTGCCCCCATCTTTCGTCTACCGGAATCCATACGTTTCCCCTTGACTGTTACCTTTACTGACTTGTTATCATGACGTAGATTGGCTGTGATCGTCCCCGCCCCGAAATTGGAGTGTCTACCAATTATACTATCTCCGACATACGAGAGATGGCCCACATTTGTTCCCTGCATAATGATTGAATTTTTGATCTCTACAGCATTACCGACCTTGACCTTGCGTTCGAGATATGTATATGGTCTAATGAAGCAGTTTGGTCCCACCACACACTCGGGACCAATGAATGCAGGTCCCATAATATATGCCCCACTTCTAATGATTGCACTTGGATCGACAATAACGTTCCCTTTGATAGTCGCTCCTTCTTCGACTGTCCCCTCTATCCGGCGTACTGCATCTTTTAGAATCTGTTCGTTTGCAGTCAGTAGATCCCACGGTCGTCCTACATCAATCCACCAAGTCTGTATCTTGTATACATTGACCTGCCCTTGGTTGATGAGCATCTTAATGGAGTCGGTGATCTCATACTCCCCACGAGATGAAAGCCCCGTCTTTGCAATGGCCTCCCAGAGTTTTGGTCCAGCAATGTATATTCCCGCATTAACTAGATTACTTGGGATGCTCTCCTTTGGCGGTTTCTCAACGAGGTCAGTGGCCTTGCTTTTTTGATCTGCCACAACAACCCCGTATGAAGTTGGGTCCTCTTTGTATATTACCGCCATAGTCATGTGTAATCCGCTCTTGGAGTGACAGGCGATGAGATTCGTGAATTCGCCAGCACCCATCATTACATCCCCATTCATTAGAAGAATTTCATCATTCCCTGCAAATTCCTTTGCAAGAGCAGCAGCATGAGCGGTCCCCTTACGTTCTGTCTGCGTAATGTACTCTATTTTCATGGGGGTCCAGTCATGCTCGTTAATTCCCCTTCTAAGATCCTCCTCTCTGTATCCTGTGATGATCAGAGTTTCTTCGATACCTGCTTCACGTAGCGCTCGGAGGGTATGAAAGATTAGTGGTTGACCTGCCACCGGGAGGAGGTGTTTTGGCATGTTTGCTGACAATGGTGCCATTCTTGTAGAATAGCCAGCAGCGAGTATTGCGGCCTTCATTTTTGCTCCTGATTTCATCTGACGCCGTGAATATAGATTTGATGGCGTTCAGGGCTCTTGGCAAGCGCGCCAAACACCACGGGCTAATATATCGCGGTGGCAGACCGCGATACAATTATCAAGCCTGCGATACATTAATATACTACTTGGGTATTATAGTGACTTGTGTCGTAACATTGATGCATACTTAATCAATCTATGACCTAATTAGATAATGGAGATTCGATAAAAATGATGACCGATGCAGAACTTAAGGAAGAACTTAAGGACATGAAACTAACCAAGAGTCAGATGATTGTACTTGATATTCTGCGAAGTAGTGGAAAAGACGGTGTCACCCCCAAACAACTCTTGGATAAGGTGTCATTTGCTCCACGGACTGTTAGATACGCACTTAGAAAACTGTTGAAAAAGAAACTGATCAAACGAGTACCCTGTCTTCAGGATATGCGGCAGTACATTTACATCCCTGCATGAGGAAGGCAAATGGAAACCGTTGAACGACGCCACCGTCACTCTTCCCACTCAGAAACTGACAAAACATCTGATGTGCTACACCTTCATGGGAAGATAACTGATGGCGCGTCCTGCATGACGGGTGATAGTGGGATGGACTCTCTCAAGATCTTAACAGGCGAGGAAGCAATCTCTGCATTCAAGGCATTAGCCGATGAAAACAGACGACGTATCCTTCATGCTCTAAAGGCAAGACGCATGTCTACATCTGAGATAGTAGAGTTTCTCTCACGTAAGGATCCTGATAAGGAGATCAAACCGCAGACCGTACGCTATCATCTCAAGGAACTTGAGCGTGCTGGTCTTATCAGACAGGACGGTTACGAGCCTGCTGGTAATGGTGATACACACATAATGCAGAAGCTGTGGCGCGCAACGGCTGAGAGTATCTTTATTGCAACCGAACATCTTACAGGCATTCCTGAACGAAGAGCAGCGGATATTGCAATGGCCTACAATATTGTTTCAGTCATGAAGCAGCTTGGCTTTGCGATTCCAGAAGAACCTCGGCTCAAAGAGCTGACCGAACAATATGTTGAATGGGACAAGCTCTGGCGAAAGGGTCGGCGTCATGCTGAAAGCACTCTGCGCAGTGTTCCAATCCTTGATCCAGAGGTGTATATCGCCCTCAGGCGCCTTCTGAGTGTGATACATTTACACAATGAAGACTATGAACGCTATTGGGCTATTAGTAGAAGGGTTACAGACCAGATTCGAGAGGCGTACCGAAAGGGGGCCGGGAAGAATCCAGAGGTTTATTGACCTATCAATTTTGATGAGTGGGATATTTCGTTCGTAATAGACGTTTAATGGCACTTGCAATCTTTGGCCCTACGCCTCTCACTCTCTTCAACTCTTTTTCATCCGTGTTAAAGATCTGTTCGAGGGTTCCAAACTCCTCAAGTAGTGCACGTGATATTACCGTGTCCACCCCTGGAAATCCTGACAGAATATATTCTAGTGTCTGTGCATCACTTGCCTTTCTCTCCCCAGACCTTGTCCTGAGAGTCTTTTTCTCCTCTCGCTGTTCAATCACTGCTATTCGGTATAGCAATTGTGCAGTCTCCTCAAAGTTCCTAGACCATAAAATTGGGATCTGCAGGCGAATCGCTATTGACGCTAATGCACCATATATTGCGGCCGGATTCACTGCTCGCAGCCCAATGATCTGCTCCCCCTCAATGATCAGGACTGGTCTTCTATATGCCGCACGTAATGCACTCAGCTGGGTAAAGAGGCGACCATCAATTAACGATTGGATGAAATCATTGGCCTCCTTTCTCTCTATTGCAACATCCTCTGAGGCAACATAATCTCCAATCTCAAGGGTCTCTCCTGAGATCTCTATATCTAGTCGTGCAAGTTCTCGTGCCACCCCTGTAGGCAGCTCACGCGAGTCCACAATCAATCGCACACGCCCCTCGGAAGAGGCTCGTGGTGAAGTGTGTCTAGTAGCTTTGGTCTCGGTAGTCTCTTCTTTCTCTTCTTCCTCCTCCACAAAATCCTCAAGATTTGTTTGAGTCTCGTCCATGGTGTCTTCCACCTCCCTCAAAGTTGATGCCATTCGTTTTAATTTACTAATTACACTCCAATGGTAAAACTCGTCATGAGTCCCCCTCGCCACAAAAATGATGACACGTCCCGGAGCGTGACGCCCTGTTCTTCCGCGTCTTTGAATATATGGTACGATTGATGGAACACAGTCATAAAAAACGACAAGATTGCACTCGGGGATATCGAGGCCCTCTTCTCCGACTTGAGTTGCCACAAGAACATTGAACTCGTTGTTCCTAAAGCCCTCGAGAACCTGGACTTGTTGTTTTTGACTAAAGCCCTTATCTAAACTTCGGGAACTCTGTCCGACAAACCTGCTGACACGGGCCTCGTCCAGTTGCCCCAAAATATCTGCGATCTCAATTGCAGTGTCACGAAACCTCGTGAAGACCAGTATCCTGGAGTCTTTATCTACAGATAATTGCTCGCTCACAATTTCGAGAATCATGTCCGCCTTGGGGTGTCTATGCCCCTTTGCAATCAGTGCCTGAAGTAGGTTCTCAAACTGCTTAAACTCGGAACGAGTGATCAGATCCTTTACACCTTTTGAACTCCGTTTGTTCCTGATCTCCTCGTACATACCCTGAATATACCGCAATGTTGGGGCAAGTCCTTGAGTGCCGACAAACTCGAGAAGCCCATTGACTCTTAGAGCAGCAGTGAGATTTCTGATCATTATGAATAGATGTTTAGGTGGTTTGGTAAATGTTCCAATCTCTCTGCGAATCGAACCTTGCAGGTCAAGTATCTCTCTCTTACTCAATCTTCGCGGGTTAGAGAGCGAGTATCCATAGTTTTTCAGTGGGGCTATGTAGACGTTGAGTAGATCGTAAAGAATGTCCCGTAGCACCTCTATCTCTGATGGTAAGGTGATGTATCTGACATCGCTGTCGATAGATACGATATATTCCCGCACATCTGGACTATTGGTGTCACGGATCTCAATATTGTCAAGCCTAAGGTTTTCACATACCGTCTTTACCTGTTCCGCATCGTGTCCTGGTGATGCAGTCAGCCCCAGAGCGCGTCTGTGTTGACCATGTTTTTCATACATCTCTGCAACAAACGTATAGGCATAGTTCCCAACTCCCCTATGTGCCTCGTCGAATACTATGAGTGATACATCATGCAGGTCATACCTTCCCTGAATGAGATCATTTTGAAGTGCCTGTGGGGTCATTGCAATGACCGTGCTTTGTTTCCAGATATCACATCGATCTGAGGGGCTGTCCTGACCGGTCAGGCAGACGATCTTCTCTTCGGGAATATCAAGTACACGTCTCATAAACCGTGCTTGTTGATCCACTAAGGGTCTTGATGGCGCCAAAAACAGAATCTTACTGTCAGGGTACTTGTCAATTCTATATGCGGCAACTAGTGCTGCTATTACCGTCTTGCCTAACCCTGTGCTCAGAATGACTAGAGTGTCTTTTTGCGCGGCGGTCTTTGCTATATTTACCTGATACTTTCTGAATTCAATGGCCTGTTTTTTGATCAGAGCTTGTTTGATGTATGACACTTTAGTCACTTGACCACGCCTCAGATGTGTTCTTTATGATTTCTATACAAGTTCACCATATAGTTGGTTGACGTTCCTATTTCATCTACCAGATTTCATGTATTCGCTTGGCTTTATCGCTGGCAGAACATTACTGTTTGTATAGGTATCACGTAATACTCAGGGTAAAAAGTTGGATGTGGAATTCAATATCAGGAGCAAGTGACAATGACAACTAAAGAGGCGTTACCCAGCATCGAGGCTGAACTGTATGAACTGAGTATGCCCGGAAGACTTCTGGGTAAAGAGGTCCTTGACAGCCGAGCCCGTCGAATAGGAATTGTCCGTAGCATTCGAATTGGTCTGCATCCAACTCGATCAGAACTTATAGTCAAGGGCGCTGAGGTCGAATTTCCCGTAGACTTTTCAAAAGTGGAGACCGTTGGCACTGTGATTCAGCTCAATTCTGAAGTCAAAGATGCGGAAGAGATCGAAGTGCACGATGTTATTCGTCTTCAAAAGGAAGTGCTCGATGATATTCGCAGTTATCTTGGGGGCCCATGATTCGCGTCGCTTTCGAAGCGGTTAATAGTGCTCTCATGTTCGGTGCATTGGTGCATCACGAATGGAGCTAACTGTTACCAAATTGGCACAAATGATTGATCATACGGAACTCAAACCCGATGCTACTGAAGAGCGAATTCGTAGTCTTTGTTCCGAGGCTGTGGCACACAAATTTGGAGCTGTCTGTGTTAATAGCCATAATGTTGCCATTGCAGCCGAGGCCCTAAAAGGTACAGAGGTTAAGGTGTGCAGTGTTATTGGTTTCCCCTTAGGTGCCATGATAACTGATGCTAAGGTCTGTGAGACCCGTGCAGCAGTCAAGAATGGTGCCGCTGAGATCGATATGGTGCTGAATATTGGTGCCTTCAAGTCGGGTGATTTTGAAGCAGTACGATCTGACATTGCTGCGGTAGTAGAAGGTGCATCTGGTCATACCGTTAAGGTCATTCTTGAGACCGGGTATCTCACTACCGATGAGATTGTACAAGCCTGCAAGATCTGTGAAGATGCAGGTGCTCACTTCGTAAAGACATCAACAGGGTTTGGTCCACGTGGTGCGTCTGTAGATGATGTCAAAATTATGCATGAGACCGTGGGTGGGCGTCTTGGTATCAAGGCAGCTGGTGGAATTCGCACCTTTGAGGATGCACTTGCAATGATCAGTGCAGGAGCAACAAGGATTGGTGCAAGTAAAGGTATCCAAATCTTGGCTGGTTTCCACGAATAATACAATCGATACTGGGGTTGCTTTTACTGACACGCAAGAAGAGACGAAAATTCCGAAGAGGCCATGCACCTTATCTGACTAAGATTCGTCTGTACTGGTGTGATCATTGTAATGCGCCTCGTTTTGAGAACACCCCATGTAGTGTCTGTGGAGAATTACCTCGCCGGGTGTCGATCTCTCCTCCGGGGGATCCTTTCCCCGCAATGGAGGGTCATCTCCGTCGCGTCATTGATACGGTTGACGATCAGTTTGGAGAAGGTGTTGGTTCCTCTGTATTCCCTTCTGACAAGCCCATCGTACTGAACAAGGTCTCATCTTTGGATGCAATGTATGAAGTCATAGTCGATGGATATATTCTTGGTCGCCTTCGTTTTGAGATCCCTGATAGGCGTTACAAGTTTGTTCTCTCGTTGGAGGGAGGTCGCAGGATCTCAAAGTTCAGCCGGAGAAAGTGGGTCTCATGTTCGGATGATGCGATACCCTATCTCAAGGGTGGCGCAAATCTTATGGTGCCCGGAATAGTTGGGTGCGACTCCGAGATTGAGGTCGGTGACGATGTCATGCTTCTCGACTCTATGGGCAGAGTCATTGGAGTGGGGATGGCACGCATGAGCGGTGAGGCTATGGCTCTTGAGCATCGTGGGTTTGCCGTTAAGATACGGGAGTTTGACGACTCTGAAGGGTCACATATCAATGCACAGACTGCTAGCTGGGACGATGTTGTACGGGCGAACGAACAGGATATTCTGGCGATTGAGCAGGAGGCCATCCAGTTCATCAAGAAGATCACATACGACCGCAAGCTTCCTGTTGTAGTTGGATTTAGCGGTGGGAAGGACTCTCTTGTGACGTATCTTCTTGTTGAGAAGGCTCTCGGTCACAGTCCGCCTCTCTTCTTCATGGATACGGGTCTCGAATTGCCTGAGACTGTAGCTCATGTTCATGAATTCGCAAAAGAGCATGGGGCCGACATCATCGGCGAACGTGCAGGGGACCAGTTCTGGGAGTCGGTGGAAGTATTCGGCCCACCAGCTCGTGATTTCAGATGGTGTTGTAAGGTACTGAAACTTGGTCCTGCTGCAACAGCAATTGCAGAGAAAATGGGCGGTGCTACTCTCTCCTTCATGGGGCAGCGTCGATTGGAATCATTTCAACGCTCAATCGAACCGCGTGTCACATCCAACCCTTGGGTACCTGGTCAGATATCTGCAAATCCTATTCAACGATGGAATGCCCTTGAGGTATGGTTGTATATCTTTCGAGAAAAGACCACATTTAATCCTCTGTATACAAAAGGCTATCATCGCATGGGTTGCTATCTGTGTCCTTCATCTCCTCTTGCAGAACTTGAGCAACTTAAGACAACACATCCTGAGCTATATTCCCGTTGGCGGACAACTCTTCTAAAATGGGCAGACCGATATGGGTTCCCCCAAGAATGGGCGGATCTTGGTTTTTGGCGATGGAAGCATCTCCCTAAAGGACAGCAGGAACTTGCTAAAGGTCTTGGGCTTGCTCTGAAGAGCGATCGCGCGACCAGTTCTCAAGAATTCCGGCTTGATATCGTAAAAGGGGTTTCTCCCTGTGTCGCGTCTGGTTATAGTCTGGAGGGGCAATTCACTTCCGGAGTCGATTTTGATCGAGTCAAGCAGTTATTGCCAATCTTTGGTTCCGTAAAATCGTCAGAGGAACTTGGGGCTTTACGCGTTGAATCCGGCCCAGTAAGTATTACTCTCTTCAGTTCAGGATCGGTGGTAATACGTGGACCTGATGAGAAGACAGTTGAGCGTTATAGATCCCCGTTCGAGCGAGCTATGCGGCGTGCTCTATTTTGTCAAGCCTGTGGCTCTTGTATTCCGCAATGTAAGCAAAATGCATTATACATTGCAGATGATGGTAAGATCGCCGTAAATCCTTCTCTATGTATCAATTGTCTTGAATGTGATCTCTGGCCATGTCCTACATATTTGAGCTAGGCTTCTCAGTTTTGACAAAACCTTAATTACTCCCCAATGGGCGTTCTCTCTAGAACGCTCCTACGTCGAAAGGTGGTCTTGCTATATGCTAAGTGCAATCTCGTTTAAGATTTATGAGATGCGTCGCTACCTTGTTCTGAGTCTGGTTATCTCTATGGTTGCAATTCCGATAGCAAATATGTTTGTTATTGAGCGTGACCGTAATAGAAACGAGATGTATGGTGAGGCCTTCTGGATTTATGGGTTCAAAGTCTATGACATGACTGATCAGGAGCTTGTAGAATCACTCCCTCCAGAGTGGGGCTTCAACGATGGACAGCATACCCTCCCCTCTTATCTTGGGAATATTAAATACGAGTATCCAGTCTTTGGTCTTATCTTCTTCGCAATAGCAGTATGGTTGTTTCCAGGGGTTAACGGTCTTCAACCTCTGTGGCTGAACTTTCTACTGGTATTGACATTCAATCTCAATCTTGTATTGATTGCAATTCTTCTTGGTGACAAGATATACAAAGTTCAATGGGCGCGAATGTTTTTTGGTGGCTATTTCGTCTATGGTCTGATTATGTCTGCCGGAGGTGGAAAATTAGAACCTATAGTCGACACGCTTCTATTAATGGCATTAGTCCTCCGCCAAGAAGGGCAACGCGGTAAGTCTATGTTTGCATTAGGTCTTGCGGTTCAGACGAAGATTTACCCTGCTATCGTCTTTCCACTAATGCTTATCGAGGCTCCTGTAGCTGCTGTGTGGTTCTTTGCGTCATTGCTTCTCACAATTATCCCCTTCACATTATTGGGTGCAAACTTCGACTCTCTTATCAAACATTTTCTAAACACTTCAGACTACAGCAGTTACATAGTCAATCCTATGTATCCGGGATTAGGTCTAGCAAGTCCTATCCTTGGGACTGATCCCCTTCAGACATATTTCTGGCCCCCTGGATTTATTCCCATTATGATATACATCGCTTTTATGTTGCATACCCTTCCACTTTACTTGCCTAAGAAGACAGAGTTTCTGACTGCAACAATTAAGGATAAGATTCTCCTTCTAAAACCGCTCTATCTTTATCTTCTTCCAGGCATTCTCTTTGTATTTCGCTGGGTCATGCCTTGGTACCTCTTCTGGCTAGGATCCCTCATCTTTCTATTTGACGATGATGAACAGGCTATTGGATATCTCAAAGAGATTACTATCGTGGGTCTGGTCTATTGGTTTGGAGTGACCTGTAATTGGCCCTATTTCATTAGCGGCCCCCTTGTTGATTTTATGACACACTTCACATCAGGATGGTATACGCTCTTGGGCCTGACCCTTATGGTGGTAGTGACTGGTGTTTCTTATTTCATCTGGAAGAAAGAGTTTGAACGGCGGGAGCGAAAAGCTCAGATGTATCTCGAGGCGGAGGCGCGAGGTGAATTGATCATCTGATCATCTTGTGGTGCCATTTGCCTTGTAATACTCAATAATTCGTTTGCGGATGCGTGTGGATGAAGAGAGTCCATCCGCATCACGCTTTTCGAGTCGAACAATTTTGACAGCAAGCCCTCTCTTATCGAGTTGTTGTTGAAGTCTCTCAACATCAGTTTCCTGATCATATCCAAGTGCAATTACGTCCGGCTGTAGCACTTCCACAATACGAGCTCTATCTTGGGTTTCGTATCCAATGACCGCCCGTGTAACGGTCTTCAGAGATTCAACGAGTCTTCTTCGTTGTTCTTGTGGGAAGACAGGAGGTGCTCCACGTTCTCGTACAATTGTATCGTCTCTTGCGATGACTACTACTAATTCCCCATCGGCTCCTGCAAGTTCCCGTGCCTGTTCCAAGTATGCAATATGTCCCAGATGCAGTATGTCGAACTTTCCGGCAGCAAGTACTTTCTTCCCCGCCATCCTGTCGACCTTCAACTTAGTCTTCATCTACGGCCAGAAACTCGTGGGCCTCTGTGATAGTTTCAATTCTTCGTTTGGTCTTTGTTATCTGGCTGACATGTATCAAGCCATTGATCTCTAATTGCATAAGTGCGGTGTTCAATTCTGATGGTGCTGGTTGTCGCCCCACGATCTTCTTTAGAGCTCTCTCAAGTTCATCATCTAAAATGACACCGTGCCTCTTTTGTAAGACAGTCATAATCACATTCTTGAGAGGCATTGCATTCCATGTACTCAACAAATATTCCTCCTTTACGAGTAGTAACTGGATTGATCTGTAGTTGCTACAATTGTCGTCTTGCGTAGTTCTACATTCAATCGTTCATAGTGTTCGAGATCCTGAGGTGATACCGATGAATGAATCGCTTTGAGCGCCGCCTCGAAATGACGCCATGATACTTTGTCTATGTTCATGTCTTCTCTGAGGGCACGCATTCCCGCCTCACGGCATAATGCCTCAATGTCGCCTCCAACAAATAATTCGGTTTCGGCAACTAATCTATCTACGTCCACGTCATCATCCAGTGGCATGTTCTTGAGATAAATCTGGAATATCTCTCTCCGGCCTTCAGGATCTGGTGCCTTGACATAGACGAACCTGTCAAAACGACCTGTACGTAGTAGGGCAACATCAATTAGATCGGGTCTATTTGTTGCAGCAATGACTAGGATATCCTTCATCGATTCTAAGCCATCCATCTCAGTGAGCAGTTGACTGATGACCCTCTCAGTGACATGGCCATCCCCATCTCGCCCTCCGCGTTTGGGCGCAATCGCATCGAGTTCGTCAAAGAATATTACTGCTGGTGCGGCAGTTCGCGCTTTTCTGAAGATTTCTCGAATCGCCTTCTCGCTCTCTCCGACCCATTTTGAGAGAAGTTCGGGGCCCTTTACACTGATGAAGTTGGCCTCGCTCTCAGTAGCAACCGCCCTTGCAAGGAGTGTCTTTCCACATCCAGGAGGTCCGAATATTAGCACACCCTTTGGGGGTGTGATCCCTATCCTGCGGAATGCCTCTGGTTTCTTTAGTGGCCATTCAACGACCTCAACAAGTTCCTGTTTAGCCTCTTGAAGACCGCCAATGTCTGACCAGTGCACATTCGGTACCTCAATAAAGACCTCGCGAACCGCTGATGGCTGAATCTCGCGTAGGGCGTTCTCAAAATCTGAGGCGTTGACCTCGAGTTTATCTAATACCACTTGAGGTATCTCATCTTGATCCAGGTCTATCTCTGGAAGATATCTTCGCAGTGCCTTCATGGCCGCTTCACGGCATAACGCCTGCAAATCTGCACCCACAAAGCCATGTGTGACCTTGGCCAAGCGTGTCAAGTCAACTGTCAATTCGCCCTCAGAAGTCAGTGGCATCTCTCGTGAGTGTATCTGCAATATCTCAAGCCGACCCATCTCGTCAGGAACGCCAATCTCTATCTCTCTATCAAATCTTCCGGGCCTTCGTAATGCCGGATCAAGTGCATTGACCCTGTTAGTTGCTCCTATCACGACGACCTGGCCTCTTGACTTGAGACCATCCATTGTAGCCAAGAGTTGAGCAACAACACGACGTTCTACCTCACCTTGCACATCTTCACGTTTTGGTGCAATGGCATCGAGTTCGTCAATGAATATGATACTTGGTGCATTCTCCTCCGCATCCTCGAAAATCTTCCGGAGTTTTTGCTCGGACTCTCCATAGAACTTGGACATGATCTCGGGGCCGTTAATGTGAATGAAATTGGCCTCTGATTCGCTTGCTACAGCCTTTGCAAGTAATGTCTTTCCTGTACCAGGTGGGCCATGTAGAATGAGTCCTCGTGGAGGGTCTATTCCAAGACGCTTGAAGATCTCCGGATGGCGCATTGGGAGTTCTACCATCTCGCGTATTCTCTGAATTGGTTCCGAGAGTCCTCCGATCTCCTCGTAAGTGACCTGCGAGGTTCCATTAATTTCCCCTGTCGGTTTCTCGGAGATGGCTAAGATTGTAACATTGTGCACTACAACCGTTCCAGCAGGTTTGACCTCTGTGACTTTGAATTGGATTGCTCTGCCTAATATTGGAATGTATACGATGTCCCCAGTAGTTACTGGGCAGTTCAGAAGCTTGCGCTTTACAAACTCCTCAAATCTGGGTTCTGGTCGAATTGGGACCGACGTTGGTGCAAGTGTGACGCTTCGTGCAGTTTCCTCATTGGCACGTGACACTACTACCTTGTCCCCGAGGCTGACTCCTGCATTCCTTCGGATGCGACCATCCATACGAATGATCTCTCTGCCCTTGTCCCCTTGGTATGCGGGCCATGCAATTGCGGCTGTTGTTTTTTTCCCTTTGATCTCAACAATATCGCCTGTGCGAATTCCCAGTTTTTCCATGGATTTTGCATCGATTCTAATTATAAATCGGCCAATATCTCTGTGTTCGGCCTCTGCAACTTTTAATTCAATTTCGACCATTGTTTGTGCATCCTCCAAGTATATCTTGGCCCGTCAGAAACAGGAATGACTGTAGTTCAGGCATACCTTTTGTTCTATGTGCCTCTCGAAAGGTCAGTTAATGAGTTTATCTCTATTGTCAAATTAATTATAGTCTTATTCATTTCGCGCCAATCTCAAGGTTTCAGACCCTTATCGGAGAATATTGTATTTCTCCAGAGTAATGATTGGACTGAATTTTCGACTACTTTTACATTCGTGAGACCATTTCGACCTCTACTTGTGCGACACCCTCAAGGGCCATAATTGCCTTTTCGATGTCGTCTGGGCCACCCATCGATTCCTCTCGGGCAACATTCATTCTTAAAGCCTTGAGGCCAAAAGCAATTGGCACAATTTCTGTTGCGCGAACATCAGTTCCCTCAGGAATGCTCTCCTTGATTCTCTCACGTAGGTCTTCTAGATTTACATCTACGTCTTCAGGCATAATTTTCAACGTCATGACTACTCTGGCCATTAGTTTTCACTCCACGTTCTAAGGTCCTTCAAAACCACAGTTGGGGCATACATATTTGACAGAAAATCTTCTGCATGTTTCACATCTACGGATGGTGAATGCACCACAGTTGGGACATTCAAATTTTACACTATCCTCTTGAGGTGATATTGACCTATGACAAGAGGTGCATCGGATTGCTTTCATCGACGACAAGGAATTCACCAGATAGTCCTTTTTCTGACTGGTTCTTTGCCTCCCTGAGGTGAGAATCTTATAAGCCTACCGAAGGTGACCGAATAATGCGGCACTCAATTGATATAGGACTTGTTCATTCTATACCTGCCGGGAGCTGATACCGTGGGAACCAAACTTGGCGATATAATCAAGGCGGAAGTAATCTCTCTTCAAGACTTGAGTGGGAAGGCTATTGCCGTGGATGCGTTCAATACACTGTACCAGTTTCTCTCCACAATTCGCCAGCCTGATGGCACCCCCCTCCAAGATCGAAAAGGACGTGTCACAAGTCACCTTAGTGGACTGTTCTATCGAAATCTGAATTTGATAGAGAATGGTATCCGTCTAGTCTATGTCTTTGATGGCAAATCTCCCAAACTCAAGTCCGCTGAACAAGATCGTAGACGAAGCATTCGAGTTGCCGCCCAGGAGGAATGGGAACGTGCTCTAGAAGAGGGCCGTTTAGAAGACGCACAAAAAGCGGCTCGTAAAAGTTCACGATTGACCTCCGATATGATTGACGAGAGTAAGAGTCTTCTCACCGCCATGGGCATTCCTGTTATTCAGGCCCCCTCCGAGGGAGAGGCATTAGCAGCAGAGATGACGCGTAAAGATCTTGTATGGGCGAGTGCAAGTCAAGATAATGATTCACTACTCTATAATTGCCCTCGAATGATCCGTAATCTCTCCGTATCTGGCAGGCGAAAACGATCACGTTCCAAGTCCTACAAGATAATCTATCCCGAACTTATCGATCTCTCAATCAATCTACGTTTATTGGGTATCACGCGAGAACAACTGATTGATATTGCCATTCTTATTGGGACCGATTATAATAATAAAGTGCCAGGAATCGGTCCAAAGACTGCTCTCAAACTAATCAAACAATACGGTAATCTTGAAACAATACAGAAAGAGAAGGGTATTGCGATGGACTTTCCACTTGAAGAGATTCGTGAGATATTCCTCAATCCCCCGTCTATAGAACTCCCTCATCTAGAATGGCATGACCCCTCTCCTGATGATATTCGGGCGATTCTTTGTACTGAACACGATTTCAGCGAGAGCCGAATTACAGCAGCCCTCGACAGACTTGGTGCGCGTCTAGAGGAGTTGGCAGAATCTTCAAAGCAGAGTTCTCTGACCGATTTCTTCGAGTAGATTCTTTACGAATCATTATGGTTACCGTATCGTAGTTTCTGCTTATTAGAAGAGTCTTTATAGCCTGAGCATGGAATCAGTCTTGAGACTACTCACGTAGTTGTTATGAGCTGGTGTTTCGCCCGATGAAAAAAAGAATGACTGCCATTCGTTGTGAGGTCTCCGATATTATCAATGGAACTTTTGATAAAGAAGACGGCCCACGAGTGATATCTCCTTATGGTGTGGA
The DNA here is from genome assembly GCA_021498125.1 of Candidatus Thorarchaeota archaeon. Lineage (NCBI taxonomy): Archaea > Promethearchaeati > Candidatus Thorarchaeota > Candidatus Thorarchaeota archaeon. Next base: position 143,911 of record JAIZWL010000001.1, read on the forward strand.
GATGCGCCGAGTTGCCCTGATTGGATTTGTTGTTGGGCAATACTCGTCTGAAGGGTTTTCAAGTATAACACTTGATGATGGTTCAGGTACGATTAGATCAAAGGGTTGGGGTGGTGATGCTCAGGCCCTCAGCTCAATTGCGCAGGGCAGTTTTGTGTTGATCATCGGAAAGATCCGCGAGTATGAAGGTGAACGATATATCGCTCCTGAGATTATTCGATCCGTAGATGACTCAAATATACTAACTCTGCATAAACTTGAACGATTGCGGACACTACTTCAGCGGAGCGGTGTTCCTGGAATCGAGTCATCCGGTAGTGAAACAGGTGACATGTCATCTGATAGCGGTCTTGTTGTGGCGACCCCCTCAGCCGAGCCAGATACACCCGCACCACCGCCCACTTCTGAGAAGATCTCTTCTACTGCTCCTTTAAGACAACAGATTCTTCAATTTATTAAATCAAAGGATGCCCCTGTTTCTAGCGAAGAGGTGTTGTCCTATTTTGTCGAAAAAGGATTTCAGAAGAAAGAGCTTACCCATCGTCTTCTTGACCTTTTAGAGGACGGCTCTATTATTGAGGATCCAATCGGTGTCTTTAGGTGTTAGAACAGAAGCTTCAATAGCAAACTATGGTGGAAGATTTGTATGGACGAATACGAGAAGCTGCTTGAACGTGCAAGGTCCCAAGTGCCAGAGGATGCATTCAAGAGATCTGGGGAACGCTTTCAAGTTCCCAAGGTGCAGATCATGGTTCAGGGCAATAGAAGTATTTGGCAAAATTTCCAGGAGATCGTCAACATTCTCAATCGACCTGGTAAAGAAGTCCTGAAGTTTGTGGCTGGTCAACTTGCAACAGCAGGCACTTTCGAGGGCAGTACGGCCGTATTCAACGGAAAATTTCCGGCAGAGATCGTCAATGAGGTACTTAATCGCTACATTGAGGCATATGTCATCTGCCCAGTCTGTGGTAGACCTGACACAGCAATTGTCAAGCATAGTAATGTATACTATCTGAATTGTTCCGCCTGTGGGGCTCGAACATCTATTCGTCCAATATAGTTGCGTGAACAACATGACCTCTGTGTATATGCGCGTCCGTGAGACCATAGAACACTATGTTGTTGCGATCTGTGATGAGGACCTGTTAGGTAAGACCCTGACCCAGGGCAGCATCAAATTTACAGTCAGTGAGGAATTCTATGGTGGCGACTTGGTGGATGTGTCCACGTGCATGACTCATATCAATCGTGCCACTATTGTTAACATGATTGGCAAAGTCACAGTGCAAGCAGCAATAGATGCAGGAATCGTCCACAAAAATGCAGTCATCTATATAGATGGTCATCCTCATGCTCAATGGGTGCGTCTGTAACCGCATCATTTAGTGTCTTTTTGTTCTTCCTTGTCATCGTCCCAACGTAGCCAACGTATCCGCTTGGATCCACAATTTGGACATGTGTGAGTATTTTCTGCATTAGGATCAATGACCGCTCCGCAGTCTTGGCAGACAAGCATCCCGCTGCCATCAGAAAGAAGGTACTTTCCTCCCTCGATACGAAGAACACAACCCTGAACAAGTCCCCGCGCGATCTTGCCTCGTGCCGAAGAAAGAATTCTGTTAAAGGTTGGTTGGCTCACATTCATCACTGTACTGGCATCGCGTTGACTCATACCTTCATAATCCGCTAACCGTATTGCCTCGAACTCGTCAACGGTGATCAGTATCTCTTCCAAGACATTTGCAGGGATTCCTGCTGGCTTGAAGACCTGGACAGAAGGTTCTTGGGAGACTCGTCTCCAGCGTTTTCCACGAGGCATAAGTTATTCCATGTTTGCCTACACAAATAGATTCTGTTGTGCGATTTCTTGTCACATTTGCAAGTTGTTTTAAGTAAAGCCTTCTCAGGGCTGCCGATTGTGATGACCGCACCGTGCTACGTTTGCGGTGCAGAGGCTGTTATCGATGGTCTCTGTGCTGACTGCTATGCAAAGGCACATCCCCTTATGGCAGTTGATACTCCGCTCACATTGTTGATCTGTCGCCGGTGTGGTGCAGTAAAGGTTGCTGGTGGGTGGCATTCACTTGTTCCCCGGCCATCTAATGCTGACGATATGCTTGATCGGCAAATCGATGTTCTTCTATCGCGGGAAGTACATCTAAGTAATCCACATATTGAGGTCGGTCTCACAGTACTTAATCGTCTGGACCGGGTTCTCATAACGGAGATTGAGGCCACTGGCAGATCCCACCCGGATTTGCCTGTTCATACCGAACGATTACCTCTAGAGATACGGCTTCACTATGCCACCTGTGACACTTGTGGTATGATGAGTGGGGGATACTACGAATCAATCTTACAGATACGTGCAGATGGACGTTCCATGACGGATGAAGAAGTCGATCAGATTGTTGAAATCGTCACGCAACGAACAATTGCGGAATATGGCAAGGATGTCAAGGCTTTCGTCACAGGAACCTCCCGTACCAAATATGGAATCGACTTCCAAATAGGTTCGGAGCATCTCTCTCGTAAAATTGCTGATGAACTTGAGTCACTATTTCTTGCGGAGCGTAAAGAGAATTACAAGCTTGTCACTCAAGACCGCGGTGGCAAACGAAAATACCGTGTGACCATTCTCTTACGATTGCCACGGTATCATCAGGGTGACTTCATTAGCGTTTCAGACCATCCCTGTTGGATTCTCTCTCTTGGTAAGGGTGGGGTGAGCTGTTTTGATCTGGTCGAGCAGTCTAGATTTACGGTGGGTCCACGTAGTGCCAAATGGCGGACTATTCAATATCTGGGCTCTGCGAGCGATTTTCGTGAATTCAGTGTTATCGCAAAAGGCTACAATCAGCCTTATCACCTGATGGACTCGGTCACATTCGAGACCATTGAAGTTGAGGCGACTGAATCTCTCTCATCTGTGCAAGTGGGTGACACAGTACGGGCATTTCCATATGAAGGGAAACTATTTTTCTTACCACCACAAGAATTCATAGACGAATGATTTTACCTTTCAATACGCTTAAATGGTTGTGCCGAGAGTTCTTCTCTATAGGCCTTTAATTTAGACTTAATTTACACGGAGGATTATTTTGGCACGAGGTAGAAGACCCACACCCAATCCAGATGCACCAGTTCGAGTACGTACTCCTAATCGTGATGATGGCGAGATGTTCGCTTTTATTATTCAGATGCTAGGACATGATAGGGTCCGTGTCCGCTGCGAAGATGGTGAGATTAGAATTGGACGAATCATCGGGAAGTTCAAGAAACGAATCTGGTTGCGTATTGGTGACCTAGTTCTCATTGTTCCATGGGACTTCCAGACGGATGAAAAATGCGATGTAGTATGGCGATACCGTAACAATGAGGTCGATTGGCTTCAACGCCATGGTGTTCTCAAGACGTTTTGAACATCAGAGCCTTTTTCTAAATACACATCTATTAATTCGTGCAGACGAATTTCTGTGATAGTGAAGGTGCTATTTCATGAAGCGAGTAGAGACAAAACGAAAGCGAATCGAATCCGAATTTGAACGGCGCAAGCTAAAGCGTCGGCATGATTCAGACGAGTTCAAAGTAGTCGAGGGTGTAATTGATACAGCCACCCTTAAGACTCTCTACAAGCTACTCAATCGTGGTGTGCTCTCTGCGCTTCATGGTGCAATAAGCACCGGAAAAGAGGCAAATGTCTACTATGGCATAGATTCTGATGGTGCTCCTGTTGCAGTGAAGATCTACAGAGTCACAACCGCCGAGTCTGACTATATGCTGGAATATATTTTGAGCGATCCGCGATTCCAGCATGTCAAGCGAAAATCACGGTCTCTTATACCACTGTGGGCCCTGAAAGAGTTCAAGAATTTATTGCGTTACCACGAAGCAGGGATACGCGTCCCGCGCCCGATCGATATAGCACGTAATATTGTCGTGATGGAATTCATAGGCGACCTTGAGACTGGCCTTCCGGCCCCTCTGCTAAAGGATGTACGGCTCTCTGATCCTTCTGAAGTATTCAACAAGATTATCGATATGATTGAGATGGGTGTTCGTAAGGCGAACTTAGTGCATGCGGATTTGAGTGCCTATAACATACTGTGGTTGGGCGAGCCTATCTTTATTGATGTATCACAATCGGTCTTGATGGAGCATGATAAGGCCCGTTTGTATCTATATCGTGATATTCAAAACATTACGGCCTACTTCCAGAAGCTTGGTGTTGAAACAGAGGATCCCCGGACGATATTTGATTACATTCTCTCAGGTGAATAATGATGTCAATGCAAGAGATTGTGCGTGTGCCTGTTGATCGGGTCGGCGTGATTATTGGTCATAATGGACGTGTCAAAAAGCGGATTGAAAAACTGACTAATGTCCAACTAGAAATTACTGCGGAGGGTGTGGTCTCTATCACTGGGTCTCCCGATCCTGAGGACCCCATTCTGATCTGGAAGGCTCGCGATATCGTACGTGCTATTGGTCGCGGTTTTAGCCCTCACAATGCTTTATCTCTCATAGATGAGGACGCACGGTTGCTTGTCATCTCTTTACGAGAGCTTGTTGGTACATCCCCTTCGCAAATTCGTCGGGTTGCGGGTCGTATTATTGGGGAGCATGGGCGTACTCGCCGTGTCATTGAGGAAATTACTGATACTAAGATCTCCATCTATGGTCGTACCGTTTCTCTCATAGGTTCTGACCCTGGGCTTGACTATGCTCAACGTGCTGTTCAAATGTTGATAGATGGCGCCCCTCATAATGCCGTCTATCGTTATCTTGAGCGAATGCGCCGTGAGATCAATAGGATGCGTCTAGAGCTTTGGGACTCTGATGTTCAATAATACGCCGACTCTAATACTTCTATACAATTAGGATATTTGGTCTGCAATGGCACACCGGGACTCGGACAAATTTAGCAGCATCTCTCCCGCAGAGTTCTTCTACAGAAATCGTCAGATGGCGGGATTCGGAAATCCCACTCAGGCGCTCTTTTCTACAGTACGCGAACTAGTAGAAAACAGTCTTGATGCCTGTGAAGAGATATCCGTTGCTCCACTGGTGCACATCACAATCTCGCGCATTGATATTGGTATTTACAGAGTGATGGTTTCAGATAACGGCATTGGAATCCCTGCTGCAAATGTGCCGGAATCCTTTGGTCGAGTTCTCTACGGGAGTAAATATGACATTAGACAGCGTCGCGGCACCTTTGGGCTCGGTGTGACAATGGCAGTCCTCTATGGGCAAATGACTACTAACAGGCCAACTCGCATTCATACACAGCAGGGTCTATCCGGCGGTCGCTCTTTCAAGGTGTTCATTGATATCGAGTCGAATCGACCAGTTGTGGACGAGTCTATCGCCCTTGATAGGCCCACCTCTGGGACGACTGTTTCAATTGATCTAAAGGCCGATTTGCGCCGCTCCAAAGAACGCATTATTGACTACATCAAACTTACATCTATAGGATCGCCCCATGCAAAATTGGTCTTACAGATCGAAGACGATCCTCCATTGACTGTGGGCCCATGGGTCAATAAACTTCCTCGGCCCCCCTCTTCTGTACTGCCTCACCCTCGTGCTGCTGATGTGGAATTCTTGAAGCGTCTGGTCATGAGAAGTAGTGATCTAACTTTGAACGAGTTCCTAATACGCTCATTCCAACAGGTGGGTATTCGTACTGCTGGACGAATTTTGCGTTTCATAGGTCTGGATCCAAGACGATTAGCTCATTCACTAACACGAGACGAATTGGTCACCCTTAGCAGCACCCTACGGAACTTTGATGGTTTTACTCGGCCCGATAGTGCCTGTCTCAGCCCCATTGGTAAGGATCATTTTATTGCTGCGCTTAATGGTCTTGTTACTCCGCAACAGATCGTTTACTCTACAAAGGGGCCTTTGGAATGGTCTGGAAATCCCTTCATTATCGAAGGGGCGCTCATTATTGCCTCCACTCATCGTAGTGCCAATGATGTTCCTGATCTGGTTCGTTTTGCTAATCGTGTTCCGCTGTTATACGATGCAGGGGACGATCTTCTCACCAAGGTTCTGAAGCAGGTCTCTTGGAATCGTTATGGAATCTTTGATCTTGGGCCTCCAATTTTGTTTATTCACTTGTGTTCGACGCGAATACCGTATCGAGCAGCTGGTAAACAATCGATCGCGCATATTCCCGAGATAGAGGTGGCGACGCTGGCACTCTTCCGAGAGCTTGGACGTAAGATGGGTCGTCATTCTCGTAAACATAGGTTGGCCTCTCGCGACCTGCGGAAACGGCGCGAGTTTGAACGAATGTTTCAATTGGTTGTGCGTTTTGGTGCCGAACTTGCAGAATGCACCCCTCCCTCCATTGATCCATTGGTTCGATCCCTCTTCGAGGTGAATGACGATGAGTGAACGTGATACTGCAATTGAACGCCTCCGAAGCCTTGGGGTCAATATAATCTCAAAGATTCAACAGGACACTTTTCCCAAGATTGAACTGCCTGATAGAGGTACCTCGAACATTGTTTTTGATACAGAGAAGAATCAATTTGTTCTAGGCCCAGCTACATCTGTACGAGACTCGAGTAATCTCCGCCACATACGAAGCTTTACGCAGCTTCTATGGGTTGCCTCATATGCAAAGAAACTTCTCAAGTCCGGGCGCACAAGTTCTCTTCGTGACCTTTACTATTCAAGTGAGGCATTTGGAATATCCTTCAAAGACCAAGCGGAATCGGATCGAATAGTTGCTGATTTAGAATGTGTAGTTGGTCTGGCTCGTGAAGACTTCGGTATCTTTCCTGAGGAGCATTCTTCTATCTATGGTCCTGTGATCATGCGTTATACCGTTGCAGGTTATCAGGGTCGAGAGATTGATCTGACAATTAGTCCTGATGGTCTTCCTATAGGTCCGGCATTGGTGACAGCCGATCCCATTCATACTGATGCAAGAATAATACTTGCAGTCGAATCGGGGGGTATGTTCTCACGTTTGATTGAGACCAATGCATGGAAGAAGTTTCACGCCATACTTGTACATTTGGGTGGACAGGCACCCCGCTCTACCCGGCGATTAATGCGGCGTCTTCACGACTCTCTCAAATTGCCTGTTTTCATATTTACTGATGGTGATCCTTGGGGGATGCATATTGCCCGGGTGATAATCTCCGGCAGTGCTAATGCAGCTCATGTTGAAGGATTGACTGTACCTGACGCTCAATGGATTGGTGTCACACCCTCTGATATCACAAAGTATGGTCTTCCGACCGAACCTATGAACGATGCTGATCTTCGTCGTTTAGATGAGCTGGCACGCGACCCTCGATATTCCGATGATGAATGTCAGGCGCAAATTCGTGCCTTTCGCCAACTTCGTCAAAAGGCCGAGCAACAGGCCTTTAGCAGGCATGGGATTGATTTTGTAGTGGATCAATATTTGCCTGCGAAGTTACATTAGATCCAGCCTATGCCAAGTGGTATGCCTATCAACAATACAGCCACGGCGCCATACGCAACTATTGCCTGAATTAACCACAGTAGACGAACATTTCGTTTCTCATCAATTCGCATGAAATGCGGTAAGACCCAATACATGGTGAACGGCCCCACTACCGATAGCGTTCCATCCTCACGAGGGGTTGCAAATTTTTGATATTCGATGCCTGTTCTCTTAACGTATAATTTGTAGATGATGAACAGGATAAAGTTGATCCCGAATGGGAAATAGAGAATGATTGCCATTCTGTCCATGTTTCCAAGTATCAACGCGGCCGCAATTGTTGCTCCAATCGGTAATCTCCCCACATCACCGGGAAGTACTCTTGCAGGGAACTTGTTGAATATTAAAAATGCCAGAGTGGCACCAAGTAGTGCTCCTGCAATGATTCCTGCATCGAAATTGGTCGATGACATACTCTCATGCGAGAAAAATGGTGAGAACAGCACAAAGAGAATTATCGCAGATGAATTGATTGCCGCCAGTCCTGATTCAAGACCATTCATACCACCATACATGTTTGTAGAATCAATGATGAATGTCATCAGGAGTGGAATCACAACTAAGGGGTAAATAATCCCCAGATTAATCGTACCTATGAACGGAATGCTCATTGTTGAGGTTCCCACTTGCATTGCCGCCATTGGGATAGATGCAATTAGTGGTAAGATGATCTTTGTTCTATTTCTAAAGTCAAAGTCGTCATCAAGCTGACCGATAAGTCCAGCCATCAGAATGGACACTAGTGCGGCCAGTAACCCCGGATTAACGCTTCCATTTCCAAGTGTTGTTGCTCCGATTATGATTAGTAACGATGTGACGATTGCGAAGAGCACCACAAATCCCGCGCCTTTTGCGACTTCCGGCTTCTCTATCTTATGGACATCGGTGCCAGTGATCCCCTTTTCCTTGAGCATTTTAATGGTGTTCGGCATTGTCAATAATACAATAATGAATGCAATGATCCCTGTTGCAATGATCAACAACAATCTTGGCTCACTCCGGGCCACTCGGATAACGTCGTGTCATTTTATAGTTTCGGAGCGACGCCTGACCAGTACAGCCCTTAATCCTCCGAAACTATTTTAACTGCCCTGAATGCTGGGGCGCAGCGTTTGCAGTACAATCCATACTCTACTTTAGAGAAACCAACGTATTGCATCAGGGTGATACATGTTGAACCATCTGCGTAGACGAATTATGACTCTTGCATTATTGACTATGTTCGTTGTCAATGGCCTTATGATGGCGTCTGTATCATCAGACCCAAATGGTATGCTATCAACGGCGACAACGGCAATTAGAGAGCCTTCGAGATCACTTGCAGCATCAGACGTCAATGTGTCTATTCCGTATGTGGACACGCACTATGGCTATGCGGATGGTATTATCGATCCCACCGAATATGCTTACAACTTTACAGATTCTACAACTGGGGTCACCGTATTTATGGAGCATAATTCTTCGGTTCTCTTTGTGGGACTTGAAGCACAGACATCTGGCTGGGTTGGCCTCGCATGGAAGCATCCTGGTGAGAACTATACCGTTGAGGGTATCACCAATGCAGATGTTGTTCTTGGCTGTGCCCCTGGGACCCCACATGAAACCTACCCCCGAGTAGTTAATACCTCAGTTATACGGGTGCACTATACTCTTTATGCACGTAATGGTACACAACTTGAGGAAGGTTATGCTCCCGATGGCACTTCTGACACTCCTCTCTACAAGGAATCATTGCTTGATATGTACAAGGACGCACTATTAGGAATGCGTGTGGGCGAGACAAAACACTTCATCATTCCTGCCGAATTCGGTTATCCCGAAGGTAGCCACATGTATGGTGAAGATCTCGAGTTTGTGGTCACAGTGGAGCAGATCGGCCCCAGTTCTGACAATCCTGCTGATAGCAGTCAGATTGTTTATGCCGATGCACACGGCATCAAGACGCTTGATCATGCTACTGATGGAAACCAGAGCAGAATTATTGCAGCAAATGCCAGTGACACAGGTACTATCACACAGATTGAATACTTTATTCGACTGAATAGTACCGATTCCGATGACATTCCACTTTTGAACTCAACGACCCTTCGTTATCCCTTTGTGATTTTAGTTGGGGCTACTGATGATTTAACTACTCTACCAAACAGTCACACAGATTGGGCACATCCATTGCTTGTTGGATTTACTCCTGATACCGCCCCGATAATTGATCCCGTCACACCAAAGGAAAATGGTACACTTGAGTGGCTTGTGACTCTACAACTAAATGCTAGCGATGATACTATTGTTCGCAAGGCCGGATTTCGGCTTGATAATGAGAGTTGGACCAGTCTTCATTATAATTTTAAGACTGATTTTTGGGAATACACGCTTGATGTTTCCGAATACGAGTCTGGTTCTCAGCATGTTATATGGTTCAATGCGACTGACGGATCCAATTCGACGACTGTGGTTTCGTTTAACATTACAGTGACTATCCCCTATATCCCAATAATGGGTGCATCGGTTTCAGTCAGTCGAACAATTGCCACATTGATGTATCATACTACCAAGATTACAGATGCATTCGTCATTGACAACTCTAATGCAGTACCAATATCTGCAATTGAGTTTTATCTCCCCTGTGAATACACATCTAATTTCCTCTCCGTAGAGGCGTCTGATTCATCAGAGAACCCACTGGAAATTGTAGAACTTCCCGCGAATAATGGAATGTTACATTGGCGGGTCATTCTCTCCACTCCTGTAGAACCCGGTGACAGATACGAGTTTACTGTCACTATGTACCTCCACTCCTTGCACATAATTACCGACTTTGATAATAACCTCTACAAATTCAAATTCCTTAAGGCCCCTGTTCTTCCATATATCATCAAGAGACTTGCTGTTTCCATGGCGCTTCGCAGCGGTGATTCCCTGCACAGTGGTGTCAATCCAGAGGGTGTATACTACAATATTGCGCCTATGACCATAGATACTTTCGATATTGTCTTGAGTTCAGTCACACCATTGCTTGTAGCCACTCGAACTACACAAGTCACAGTTGATCCGTGGGGCTGGTTGCACTATAAGGAAACAATTCACATTGAAAATATAGGCCCCTCTAAGGAACTCGACATTAGTTTCAAATTCCCTGCATATGCGACTAACATCAAAATCTATGATGATGTTGGAATTCTCGCGGGGTCGATGCCTCAAGAGCATGACTGGAATGAAACCCTTAATCAACGAATAAATCTCAAAGGCGATAGATTTGGCGATCGCGGGTTCTGGCCAGGTTACAAGTATACATTCAGTGTGGACTTTAACCTATATCTCCCTGAGTATCAGACGCAGACTGGTGACGGCGAACTCCTTACCATCCCAATGGCGACCACAGATGAGATTTTAGTCACGTGCCATACAATTGATGTAGTTGTGCCTATTGGAGTCAATCCTCTTCGCCCCTCTGATGGGTATAGGCTTCTCTATGGAGTCTTTGATGCGACCTTGAGATACACGGTATATAATACGACGCAGGAAAACACACCCCAACTTACTCTCCTCTATCAATTGACTCCTGCAATCATGGCCCGCCCATTAGCAATTGCTCTAATTCTCGGCCTTGTTGCAGCTGCATATGTTTCAATTAGAAAGGTCAAGATGGTTGCAGAGGGTGAAGAAGGTATTTCTGCAGAAACCGGTTCCACAGTGTATCAGAGTGGCGCACCACCAGAGCTGCTGAGCGAATTCGCGAAATTGTACTCCAAGAAGACTGCGTTGAACCTCGATCTTGACAAACTTGAGTCCTCACGTAAAAGAGGCAAAGTTTCCAAGCGCGAGTTCATGAAACGCGAACGTGACATTAAATCGCAGCTTGCAGAGCTTGACACAAAGCTTGCTACTCTAAAGGGGCAGCTCATCACATATGGATCCCGATATCGTGATGTCGTAGGCCAGCTCGAGCTCCAAGAGGAACGGATGGAAGGTGCAAAAGCCGGGCTCCGTCAATTGCTCATTCGAAAGAAGAAACAGAAGATCAGTCGTGGCGCATTTGAGAAAACACGTCAAGAGTATCTCAAGACCGTCAAGCAGTCAGTGACCGCGATAGACCGTATTCTTCTGAGCCTTCAAGAAGAAGCTGGCGAAATTTAGTATCAATAATTCTTTGACTACTGCGGAGGATCTCCTCCGCTCACTTCTCTTTTTATTGGTTTATTCCATAATGCTTATCTCCTATTCTTCACCTCGTTTATGTCTCTTGTTGGTGAAATATGATGAACACCAAAATTGTTTTTGACAGGTCGAAAATACAGGTTCTGGATCTATTGCAGCCAGGAACAAAGGCTATGGAGATGTATCAATATCTAAAGAACTCACCACGAGTCCAATCATATCTCCGCACTGCTAATAGAATGGCGGTTTCACGACTCGGCTATACTGATCATGGTCCTATCCATGCAGAGGTGGCAACATGGAATGCGCTGAAGGCATTTGAAATTCTTGAGAAATCGTTTATCCCCAATGTTGTTGCCGAGGGGATTGGTGATATTGACGATTCGCGAATGGTTGTTCTTGCCTCAACATACCTCCATGACATTGGTATGGTCATCCATCGTAAAGAGCACCCTCAAGCAGCAGTTCAACTTGCACGACCCATTCTTGAATCAAAACTGGCTGATCTCTATGACAATCCTGGTAAGGCCACGGATATACTGTCCTTTGCACTCCATGGTATCTATGCGCATGATGATGATACAATGTGCTTGACCTTTGAAGCTGGCATGACCAAATTAGGTGATGGCTGCGATATGACCAAAGGTCGGACGATTATCCCTTATCAGAAGGGGAAAGTGGATATTCACTCAGTTAGCGCCCTTGCAATTAATGATGTGGTTTTGGAACCGGGTGATGATATTCCTCTAAGAATCACTGTTGCAATGGATAATCCGGCTGGAGTCTTCCAAGTCCAAGCAGTGTTGCAGAAGAAAATATCTACTACTGGCCTGAAAGATCATGTTGCAGTTGATGTACTTGTAAATGGTGAACGTCTGGTTCTCTCCCAAGTCAAGCGTCTATTTAGAACGCATATTGCCGAAGATGCTGAAATCCCCAGCATCAAAGAGCGCACCTCTGAGTAAGATTTCCAGCAGGTATCTTCTGCTGCATACCACGCTCACATCTGCAAAAAGAGTGGTAGCCCCGCCAGGATTCGAACCTGGGTCAGCGAGGCCAAAACCCGCTATGCTGGACCACTACACCACGGGGCTATATTTCATCTATTGAGGTTCAGCAAGGCCAAAAGGCTTACCTTTCTCTAATATTCCCTTCGGAATTCGATTTTTCCAACGCTCGAGAAAGTGTGTTTCTTCAGTATGCTGCTTTCTGGTCATCCGAAGATTGTCAGGCAACATGCATGCAATCCCGTCAATGACCGGATACCATCGTCCACACTTGGGACACGTGATGAGCGCTTCATCGATCTCTTCCTGTTCTTTTCCATCAATCTCCTCGGTATGTGAATCGAAGATCTCCAACTGCAGGCTGCTCTTGCAGTCGGGGTCAGGACATGCAATAATCTCCATGAGCCATTTCTTCATTCTTTCTTGTCTCCGAGAGGTATTCGTTGCTATTCCTGTTGGATTTAAAAATGATTCTTAGTGGCTCTGGATACGCAGGTTGTGCATAAGCGAAAGGCTATCTGAGACAGCCTGTTTACCTCTATATCGCCAATAATGGCTGGTGATGTTGGTCATGACGTTAAGACATCCCTACCTTCCGACAACCCCGGAGAACGAAGATGAAATGCTACGGTCAATGGGCCTTAAATCTCTTGAAGATCTGTTTACCAATATACCCAAACAGTTCCGGTTGAATCGAGACTTGAATCTGCCTACACCACATAGTGAACATGAGGTGTTGGCCCGTCTGCAAAAGCTGGCAAAAAATAACTCAACTTTGCTTGATACGCCTTCTTTTCTTGGTGGAAGTGTTGCTCCTCATTATATCCCCGCCACGGTATCCTCGCTGGGAGGGCGTTCGGAGTTTGTAACAGCATACACAAGTTATCAACCAGAGATTAGTCAAGGTATGTTGCAGACCCTGTTCGAGTATCAAAGCCTCATGGCCGAAGTTCTTCAAATGGATGTGGTCAATAGCAGTCTCTACGATCTCTCAACCTCATTAGGGGAGGCGGCACGTATGGTGATACGTGTCAAACGACGCCGGAACAGGTTTCTTGTTCCTGGTACTATCAATCCCACCTATAAGCAGGTTCTTGAAACATATACTTCCCCTGCTGGAATCAAAATAGATGTGATTGATTATGATTCTCATACAGGTCTCATGTCTGTTGAGGACTTGAAGTCCAAGCTAGATTCTACAGTTGCGGGTGTATATGTGGAGTCGCCAAGCCCTCTTGGATTCTTCGAAACCCAACTTGATGAAATCTCCTCCATTGTACATGATAATGATGCACTTCTTGTGGCTGGGGTCGATGTTCTATCATTAGGTATCATGCGTCCGCCTGGTGATTATAATGCCGATATTGCAATAGCCGAGGGGCAATCACTTGGGAACCCGATGTCTTACGGAGGACCATTATTGGGTGTCTTTGCGTGTAGAAATGACCGAAAATTGATTTATCAGATGCCGGGTCGGCTTGTTGGACTAACTACTACCATTGAAGAGCCTCATGAACGTGGCTTTGTTCTCACGCTAAGTGCACGTGAGCAGCACATTCGCCGAGAGCGGGCAACGAGTAACATTTGCTCAAATCAGGCATTAATGGCGGTCCGCGCGGCGATCTATCTCTCTACTATAGGTGCTACCGGAATACGCGCCATTGCTGAGTCAATTGCGTTCAAATCCAACTATGCTGCAAAAGAACTTGGCAAAATCCAAGGTGTGACCTCTCCCGCAATTGGTGGTCCTATCTGGAAAAACTTTGTAGTTCAATTCGAGGGCATCACGGCACAAGAGGTCCATGAAGGCCTACTGGCACAGGGTATTCATGGTGGCAAGTGCCTATCAAAAGACTTTCCCGACTTTGGGGAGAGCATGTTGTTCTCAGTGACCGAACTTCATGATCGCGCAACAATCGGCAAAATGATTGCCGCTGTCGAGGCGGTCATTACTGGAGGTGTCGCATAAATGGGCAAGTTTCATCAAGCACGATGGGCCGAGCCTCTAATTTTCGAGCTGGCCCTCCCTGGAACAGTGGGCCACACGATTCCCCCCGTTGACTTGAAAATAAAAGAGTCAGTTGGAGATCTTGATTCTATAATTCCGTCAGCTCTCCATCGTAAGGCTCCTCCCAATCTTCCTGATGTTCCTGAACAGCAGATTGTGCGTCATTTTACACGGCTCTCACAGATGAATTATGCAGTTACAGTTGGTACTTATCCACTGGGCAGCTGCACAATGAAATACAACCCACTGATCGACGAAGTGGTTGCCGAGATGCCGGAATTTGCATGGCTTCACCCGCATCAAGATCCTAAGACTGCTCAAGGTGCACTTGAATTAATGTGGGAACTTGAGCGTTGGATCGCAGAGATCACTGGGATGGATGCTGTGACCCTTCAGCCCTCAGCCGGCGCCCATGGCGAATTCACTGGGGTCATGCTTATGCGCGAGTATCATCGTCAGGTGACCAAAGAATGGGATACACGCAATGAGATGCTCATTCCTGATGCAGCACATGGTACTAATCCCGCCTCTGCAACAATGGCTGGCTATCGAGTTGTTGTGATCCCCTCTAATGATGAAGGTCTCGTTGATCTTGATGCGCTCAAAGAGGCAGCAGGCCCAAAGACTGCAGGATTGATGCTCACCAATCCAAACACCATTGGCGTCTTTGAAAAGAACATTGAGGAAGTGACTGGTATTGTCCATGATGCAGGAGGTCTGGTCTATTATGATGGGGCTAATCTGAATGCTATCATGGGAATCGTTCGTCCCGGTGATATGGGCTTTGATGTTGTCCATGTGAATCTTCACAAGACCTTTTCGACCCCACATGGCGGTGGAGGTCCCGGTGCGGGGCCTGTCGGTGTCAAGAGCGAACTAGAAGATTTTCTCCCAATTCCGCGGATTGTTCGTGTAGATGATGGTTCTTTTGATCTCGATTATGATCGTCCCCGCTCCATTGGTAAAGTGCATGGATTCTATGGGAACTTTGGGGTGCTTGTTCGTGCATATGCATACATCTATGCACTTGGGGCCACTGGTCTCAGACGATCCTCCGAGCTTGCTGTCTTGCATGCCAATTATGTTGCGCATCATGTCAAACAGATTCCGGGCTTCTCATTGCCCTATTCCCAAGATGATCCCCGAATGCATGAGTGCGTGATCTCGGCCTCGGGCCTCAAAGAGGACACTGGAGTCACTGCTATGAACGTTGCAAAGCGTCTTCTTGATCTTGGTATACATGCTCCAACTGTCTACTTCCCTTTGATTGTAGATGAGGCTCTCATGATTGAGCCTACCGAGTCCGAATCAAAACGCGAGCTTGATCTGTTCATAGCCGCAATGAAACAGGTGTCTGATGAGGCTCATACATCACCAGACATTGTCACACATGCGCCGACACGCACAGCCTTGCCTCTGTTGGACGAATACAAGGCCGCACATCCAAGTACACTGACACTGTCATGGAGAATGTATAACGAAAAAGATCAGGGCACTGACTGACCGATTGGATCGAACTGAGGTATTCCTTTATGAAACTCGAACGACGGGCGGGACCACATCTCATCAATATCGAGTCACGATGGATTGGCAGCGATTTACTTGTGACTATTTATGGCGGTGATGTCCCCCATGTCGGTTCGGTCTCAGTAGCCTCTGTTTCGAAAAGTCCATTTCGTATAACCGATACTGTAAGTGTGAGCACCGTGTCACAGCCGGGACACAAGGATTACGTCCTCTCTGGTCGAGTCGCAGAGCAGCTGGCCCGAAAATTAGGCGTGTCGGTCATTACTACCGTTGGGATACACATCAATGATGCAACGCAATCAGACATAGATGCTATCATCGAAACGGTTGAGGCCCTTGTAGAAGAACTGGTACTGCGGATGCAGGAAGATAAATTGTAGCGGAGGTCCACGTCTTGCAAATTCTATTCAAATGTTTTGGCCCAGTACGTAGGGTCTGCGAGTCTAGTGAGATCCTTATTGATGTAAACGCTGGTGCCACTGTTCATGATGTGATTATGCATGTCATTGATAAGTTCGGGCCGCCACTTCGTGATTTACTGATGAATGGGTCTCATGTGAGTGGTAATTTTATTATCATGCTGAACAAGCACGATGTGAATACACTTGGCGGAATGAATATTATAGTGCACGATGGCGATGAGGTTTCAATACTGCCTCATGTACAGGGCGGTAGGTGACTCTTACTGTGAGATTTTATCTTGAAACCTATGGATGTGCACTTAATGCTGCAGACTCGGACATGATGGTTGGTCGTCTTCATCAAATGGGTGCAGAACGGGTGGATTGTCTTGAGGAGGCTGATGTTGCCATCGTCAATACGTGTGGTGTCAAAGAACCTACCGAAGACAGAATCATCTTTCGGCTAAGTGAATTGTCCAAATGTGGTGTTCCTGTCATTGTGACAGGCTGTCTTCCAAAGATATCATTATCACGAGTTAAGGCAGCAATTCCCAATTTTGCTGCTATCCTTGGGCCACAATCTATTGATTCCCTCGGGCCAATAGTATTGCAAGTCCTTGAAGGGCAGCGTGGGATCTTGCATCTCACGTCTGATATGTCCTCTAAATTACAGTATTTTGAGGGTCCTCCCAACAGTGTAATCTGTACCATCCCCATCTGTGAGGGCTGTCTTGGAAACTGCGCTTATTGTGCGGTTCGTTTGGCGCGGAGTGTTGTACGTAGTTATTCTATTGACGAGATTTTTCAGGTCGCTCTTCGCTCGGTGCATAATGGTTATCGTGAGATTCGGCTTACTGCGCAGGATGCGGGTGCCTTTGGTCATGATTCTGGTGAGACCCTTGTGAATCTCTTGGCACGGCTTGATACAATTCCAGGGGAGCATCGTTTCAGACTGGGTATGTTTAATCCCAACTTGATACTTGATTCATTATCGCAATTACTTGATATCATGAGCTCAAACCACTTCTTCAAGTTCTTTCACATTCCTGTTCAATCTGGTAGTAACAGCATACTACGTTCCATGCGCCGTAGATATACTGTTGAAGAATGGATTATGGTGGTCGAGACTATTCGCAAGAGATTTCCAGAGGCCTCTATTGCAACAGATATCATTGTTGGTTTTCCTGGCGAAACCGATGCTGATTTTGAGGCAACTATTGAGGTCATTAGGCAGACCCACCCCCAGATTGTCAATATATCCAAGTATGGAGATCGTCCCGGGACAAGCGCCTCGAAGGCCAAGAATAAAGTAGATACCTCTCTCAAGAAACAACGCAGTCGCCGACTCTCCCTCTTGGTTCACGATCTGGTCTTACAGAACCATCAAGCATGGCTCGGGTGGTCTGGATTGGTCCTGACAACCGATCACGCTTCGCGTGGTGGCGTTCTTGCTCGTACTGACTCCTACGTTCCAGTAATAATATCCGAAGACGTTGAGGTGGGTATACATCTACCTGTGGAGATCATTGGGGCTGAGCGAACGCATCTTCTTGGGCGCCCTCAGCCTCGCGCTTGAATTTCCACATCAACGATTCGTCCCAACTTTGCACTCTCTCTTGCGGCCTCAACGACCTTTAGGGCAGCAACACCGTCGTCTAAACTAACACGTGGTTGGCTATCTGTTTCTATTATTTTGATAAAATCGCTGATGACCTCTCCGACTGGTTCGCCGTAGACCTTGATTGTTGCGCCTCGCTCGGGCAAGTTAATGGTCCGACTATCTGCTGATGGTGCTTTGTCCAAATCTTGCACCTTGATTATCTGTCCAAAGAGATCAATTGAGAGTGTTCCTTTTGTACCTGAAACGTCCATCGATCGTTTTCGTCCAACATATTGTCGTGAGAGATGGAACACATGTGCCTTTCCGCTCTTAAATTTAACAATGACAGTGGCTGAATTGTAGACCCCTTGTTCGGTGATACACTGAGCATAGAGTGTAGCAGATCCACTGCTGACCCTTGCCATAATGTCAAAATCGTGGACCCCGATGTCTTCAAAGATGTCTCCTAATGATGGAATTCGTTTAGGTGGAACAAAACCCCTTCGATCATGAATGACCGTTCTGATATCGCCTACAGCGCCATCATGAATTAATGAAAGTGCTCTGTCAACAACGGGGTTATAGATTTCAGAGTGCGATACAATTGCTTTGATGTTTTTTCTCTTTAGTAATTCAGCTACATGTTTTGCATCTTTGTACGTGCTGGCCAGAGGTTTTTCGATAAGGATTCCTTTCACATCATACTTTTCAGCGATCATCTTTGCGATTGATGCATGAGTTGATGTTGGAGTGGATATGATAATCCCATCAAGGTTCATCTCATCAAGCATGGACTCTATATTATCAAAGGCTCGGACTCCGTAAATGTCTGCAATGGCCCTAGCTCGAACGGCATCTAAATCGGCGACGGCTGCAAGCGAACGTTGATTGTTTAAAACGCGTGCATGAATCCGACCCATATTACCGGTTCCAACGATTCCTATTTTCAAGGTCATGCTCTGTATCCACCTGTGAGTACACGACCTAGCTCACACATATTGGTAATTATACATTGCCTTTTCATTCAGATGGGAGTTTATCCTGTAGAAATATGATTGCCCGAAGCCAAGATGCTCATTGCAGAAGAAGGTCCAAATGGTGCGGAGGGCGAGATTTGAACTCGCGAATCACTACTGAACCAGGCCCTCAACCTGGCGCCTTTGACCTGGCTTGGCAACCTCCGCATTGTTCCGGCGCCGTGTATTAGTCGCTCACGTTAGGCTTTTTATCTTTTCGGACTTGTTCCTCTCAGATCTGCGTCAGTGGTAAGTCATTACTTCAAGCAGCATAGAATATGCTCCTCTTTCAATCTGGTGATCTTGGTTTGTATTTGGCTGTAAAACAAGTATTGCGGATTCTGATGGTAGACGTAATACTACCATCGTTCCGCTTTGGCCTATGGCCGTATTATCTGGTTGCTGCTGCAAACCACTCAAAAGGGGGGAGTGGTTTCGTGCGTGCGCCTTTCTTGTCTTTTTTCTTACGTTTTTTCATTTCTTTCACCTCATGTCTTTAATTTCATGGTAAATTCTGTACTTAATGTTATGCAAGTCTGCACAACCTACGAGATGAATTTACAGTACGAATAGAATGAGTTGGAGCCCCGGGCGGGAATTTCGCCTGATGTGTAATCCACAAAGGATTCGAACCCGCGGTTTTCTGCTTACGAGGCAGACGCCTTAACCACTAGGCCACCGAGGCTCTCTTTCGGCGTAAGTGGCTTGGGGTGAGTTATAAAACTTTATGATGGTCCTACACAATGCAATGCTGAAGTGCAATGAAGACTAACGAGTTTGGTGAACGACAATTCTTGCGGATGATCTCCGGGCTAGTCAGCAGGTTGCCTGGCTCTCGATTGCCATGGAATGATGATGCATCTGACTTCCCTATTGATGAACATCGACATGTAGTGATCAATGTTGATACTTTCGTGGCCTCCACAGATCGGCTACCTGGAATGACGGATGCACAGATGGGACGAAAACTGGCTGTCATGACCATGAGCGATATAGTTGCTAAGGGTGTGACCCCAACGGCTATGATGCTTTCCCTTTCGGTCCCCCCTGAGTATGATCAACAATTGGCACAAGAGATTATCAGAGGCTTTTCACAATATTGTATCAAAAATTCGATTGCCTTCATTGGAGGGGACACTGGAACCGCAATGGATGTTGTATTGACTGGAGTGGGCATGGGTGTCGCCCACCCCGACGAGATCGTGGCGCGTGGCGGTGCACAAGTTGGGGATGTCATTGCCGTTAGTGGTCTTTTTGGACTGACCGCTGTGGCCTTTCAGATGCTGCTTAAAGGAATTAACGTGGACGGATCTCTTGCGCAGCGTGCCACAATTGCGGCCTTCAAACCTGTTATCGATTACACCCTTGTTCAAAATCTTGTTCGTGCGCATGCGGTGACCTCATCCATGGATAGTAGTGATGGTCTTGGCATCACACTAAACACGATGGCCGAGCTAAGCGGTGTTGCTTTCGAGCTTGACAAGCTTCCAATAGCTGGTGGTGTCAGCCAGTTTGCGAAGAAGCATGGCCTGGATCTCCTATCATTGGTTTTAACAGGCGGGGAGGAGTTTGCTCTTGTTCTAACAATTCCACAAGACAAGTGGTCTACGGCACAGGAGATCGCCAAGAGTGGGGTTTTTGGCTTACGTGCCATAGGCCGTGTTGTTGAGGGTACAGGTGTCACTTGGCAAAGTCCCGATGGTCCAGTTCCGATTCCTGCTACTGGTTATGATAGTTTCATGGAGTGGAAATGACTGAAGCGTATTGTCTTGGTAGATGGCTATGTGGACGAGCCCACATGTCTGGGAGTGCCCCCATATGTGAGCATCTATCCCCGGTATATTGCTGGTGCTATTTGGAGCCATGCACCACAGGCTGAGATTGTCTACCAGACCATCGATCAAGTCCGCGAGAGCTTCGAGAGAGCATGGCGAATCTGGGCCACTGCCGATGCTGTACTTCTCATTGCGGGAATGATAGTTCCCGGTAAATACATCGGAGGCACACCTATCTCAGTTCGAGAGGCCAAAGAGCTCTTTTCAGAGCCGCGTCTATCGTCTATTCCTAAGGTGTTAGTTGGTCCATGGGGCCGTTTTGGAGTTGGTCGCGAGGGTGGCAAGGTCTCCCTCACATCCGATGTATTGTCACCACCATTTGACTATATTGTGCACGGCGACTCTGAACTGGTCATCGCCCAAGCGATTCAGTCCGATGATTTTTCTTCTGTTGATTTGGGTTTCAGACGCACTGATCCAAGTGAGATTGAACCCTACATTCAACGCGGTGCCGAGATTGTAAGACAATATCCCGGGATAGAACGTGGCTACATCCTCTGCGAGATCGAAACCTATCGTGGGTGCCCACGGTTCGTAACTGGTGGTTGTTCTTTCTGTGTGGAACCAGCTTATGGATTGCCTCAGATGCGTAGTATCAATGACATTGTACATGAAATCGAAATTCTATATGATCTTGGGGTCCGGGCATTTCGTGTTGGGCGACAGGCTGATCTCTTTACTTTCGGCTCCTCGGAGATCGGTGAGGAAGAGTTTCCCACCCCTGTACCTGCACAGATTGAAGAGTTGTTCTCAAAGATTCGCAAGGTTGCACCTGATTTACGTGTCTTGCATATTGACAACGTAAATCCTGGTACCATCGCTCACCATCCTGATGAGAGTCGTCAGGTTGCAAAAAGCATAATCAAATATCATACAACCGGTGATGTTGCAGCCTTTGGTATCGAATCACTGGATCCAGAGGTCATTCGACGGAATAACTTGAAAGTCAATATGGAGGAGGCTATTACTGCTGTTAAAGTCATTAATGAGGTGGGACGAAGCGCCCCTCCTTGGGAGTTGCCTCATCTTCTCCCCGGCATTAACCTTCTTTACGGTCTCCCCGGTGAGAGCGCACGGACCCTGGAATACAATATGACTTTTCTTGAGACTCTACTTGAAGAGGATTTACTGGTGCGACGGATCAACATCCGTCAGGTGATTGGATTTGGTGGCACTCGCCTTGGAACACACCATCGAACCCGCCTGAAACGCCACCAATTCTTTCGACACAAGTCTGAGATACGAGAAAAAATCGATCTCGAAATGCTTCGCCGAGTTGCGCCACATGGAACCATTATTCACTCCGCATTTGTGGAACAACAAGATGGTAATGCATTATTGCTTAGGCCACTTGCTTCCTATCCACTACTCTGTCATATGCCCTCCGATGGAACCAGTTATACTATGACCGATGTATTCGTTGTAGATCATGGCCCCCGGTCTGTCACAGTGCTTCCGTTTCCCTTCAAAACTAATACGGCAAGTCTCTCGCAATGGCGATGTATCCCTGGTATCGGCGCCAAGCGCGCTGCTCGAATAAAGGCCGGTGGGCAATTGCGTGATGTTGCAGATGTAGAGTCACGGCTCGATTATCCATTGCCTGATTGGCTCTCTCGTACGATGATCTTCGAAAATTAAGTGGCGGGCCCGGCCGGATTTGAACCGGCGACCTCTAACTGTCAACGAACTCATACATAGCATGAATCCATAGAAGGCTAGCGCCCTATTCTTCTCCCAGGCAAGTGTTTCTTTCCCGGGTCCAGACTAGGCAACGGGCCCTTGACTCTAGTGCCAAGCTGTGCAGACATAAAGTTTTCCGCGTGGCATATATCTCCGAATTATATTTGCATTAACGAGTGTGTAGCAGTCGAAATGAGAAAAAATAATGTTGAGGAGCGAGCAGGGTTCAGCCCACTCGCTCTGAACACATAGGAGCTTTTGAAGAAGTTCGCCCAGCTCGTTTATCCAAACAGACTACCAAGCCCAGCTGTGAACTCTTCTTCCTTTTCTTCTTCTTCTTCTTCCTTCTTTTCCTCAGAGGCTCCAGGAGCTGCCTCGGTGGCGCCTGCACCAGCAGCAGGAGCGGCTGCCATAGGCATAGCCACTGCGCTCTTTAGGGCTTCATCAATATCAACGCCCTCGAGGGCAGCGAGTAGGGCTTTGATCCTACCCTTGTCCGCCTTAACGCCTGCTGCGGTGAGAACGGCCTCCATGTTCTTTTCGTCAATCTCCTTACCTGCCTTGTGGAGCAGAAGGGCCGAATATACATATTCCATTTTTGTTACCTCTTTTTGATTATCCGAACAGGCCACCGAGGCCTGCTACAGCATCGTCTTCATCCTCTTCTTCCTTTTCAGGTTCTTTTTCTTCTGTTGCGGACTCACTTGTGGATGCTGCAACAGCACTGGCCGCTTGTGCCTGAACCTGACTCAGGACTTCAGAGGGTATTGCGTCTGGATTCTTTTCAGCCAGCACGGATGAGAGAGCAAGTGCCTCTGCATTTGCCTTGCTTAGGAACTGGGCCAATAGGTCCGGTTCAAAGAAGTCAATATTGAGAGCAAGGGTTCTTGCCTCCATGTCTGCCTTGGCGATGATCAGTGGGATGGTCTCAGTAGTCGGGTATCCACTGTTAATGGACAAATTGATCGCATACTGGTGTCCCATGATGACCTGTTGGAATAATTTCTCCAAGTCAACATCAAGGCTCTCACCTGTAAGTACAGAACCGTCCGTGTAAGCCGCTACCAGTTTCAGTTGGAGTTCCATTGGTTCTATTCCAAGTCTTGCAAGCATCTGTGCCATCGCATTGGAGATGACATCTCCCGCCTTGACGGCAACAGTTTCCTCAGTAACATGGATCACTCCACCCTTGACCCGTGATGGGATCTTCAATGCCGCCAATTCGCTGATGAACGGACCAGGTGCGACACCCGTGTTCATCGCAGGAATGATAATGTCCTTTGGCGACACTTGGCCTCCCTTTGCTGGGGCCGAAGTCTTGTTCTCACTAAGGAATTTGCCTAAAATGAAAGGATCTTGGTCACTGAAGATAAAGGCGACAGGTCCTCTTACATGATTCACAAGTTCATCGAGACCCTTGACTTTGGCCGCTTTGAGTGCTCTGATCATCAGAGTGTTTCTTGCCATTCGTATGGTCGCGCTGCCTCGCAAGCTCTTTCTGATATTGTCAAGCTGTTTGGCACCAACTCCCTCTACGTTGACGAGACCTATCATCTTACTCTTCTTGATAGAATCAACGAGATTCTGGACCTCCGCTATCTTCCATTGTGGTACATGGCGTTCTTGGATTGCCATTAGAATCACCTCCACGAGGTCACCTTGACCGATGGCCCCATGGTCGTCTTGATTACAAGATTCCCAATCTTGTCCAGCTGTCCCTTTCCATCAACAAATCCGAGGATTGCAGTCACATTCTCTGCGATTTCACGATCTGACATACGCTCATGACCCACCTTCACATGGAAGGTCGGGGTGTTCCGCATTCGAACTCGGACAGTGCGATGATATTGATTCACGATGGGCTCCAGATTGGCTTGAGGTGGGAATGGCTTTGGCATCTTGCCCCTTGAACCAAGTACCTGCCCAAGGTATCTACCAACGAGTGGCATTGAATCGATAGAGGCAATGAAGAAATCATATGCCTTTGCTAATGCCTTGCGCGTTTTCTTTTCCTCGGCCAATTTGGGAATTTCTTCTTTCGAGACCACCTTTTCGGCTCCAGCAGCCTTTGCCTTTTCTGCGAATTCTCCATCTCCAAATGCACAGACCTTTGCTGGTGGATAGAGTGCATGAGGGAGAATCACTTCTTGGTTGAGCCGGTTCTCGGGTTTGGATACGTCTACTTCTCTCTTTCTGAAGTTGACTGCAAGGTCAAAGCTCTGTTCAAACTTAATACCTCGTTCCTTTCCTTTTGCCCTAGCCTCTGCCACTGCGGCTTCAATCTTGTCAATATTGAACGACATTGCTTCATTCCTCCCTCAGTGGCTCTGCGAGCTGTTCATCCCATGTGCCCTGACGAACCTCTGTTTGGAACTCCTTTGCGGGTTTCCCCTCAATAGTGACTCCCATCGAAACGCAAGTTCCTGAGATGATCATTACTGCGCTCTTCATATCGAGCGCTGACAGCTCTGACTCCTTGGCTTTTGCTACATTCTTTAGCTGGTCGATCGTCAAATTACCAACGTAATCCGTATTTGGTGTCCCTGACCCCTTTGCAGCTCCCACCTCTTTTAGGATGAGTGCGCTTGTCGGTGGAACACCGACTTCGACCTCGAATGACTTTGTTTCTTGGTCTACAATTATTTTGACTGGTACTTTCAGTCCGGTATAGGGCTGGGTCACCTCATTGATCTTAGTGACGACCTGAAATATGTTCACTCCTGTTGGGCCCAGTGCAGGGCCAATCGGTGGGCCTCCAGAGGCCTTGCCACCTTCAACTAGAGCTTCTACGGTTATTTTGTCACCCAAAACAATCACGACTCCTGATGCAGTTCCCTTGGTACGTACGCAACGCTACCAATGTTGTCGACTCGCAGGACAGAAGTAGTATCAAGTCCAGCAATATCTACTGCATACTCTATCATCTTTCTGCACCCCTGACACAACGTCTCTGCGTCTATGTCAAATTAAGGGACTTGAGCAGCCCACTGGGAGTCTTGTTTTAAGGATTGCGGAGTGACGGAAATGATTAGTAGATTTGAATAATTCTTGTCTAATCCTTGCGTGCCCAGAATGAGTCTTCGTCTTCTATTTCCTCTTCCTCTGTTGCACCCTCGCCAGAAGGCTCCTCTTTCCTTTCATGTACTGTTTTTTCAACCAATTTGACGAAATCCGCATGGATTCGCATTGGGATTGTATGAGGGCTATCAATAAGTTCCACAATGAGTTCTTCTTTTGCGGAATCCACTCGTGTGACCTTGGCGCGTTCACCTTTGAATGGACCTGAGATGATCTCCACGATATCGGTGACAGCTATTCCTTCTGCTGCTGGTTTAGGTATGAGATATTTGTCAATCTCATCTAGGGAGACTTTGCCACCAACTCTACCGCGTACATGGGGTACTCCTGAGATGGCAATCTCCACATCACGATACTCTTCGGTCTCGATGAATACATACCCTCGGAGGGTTTCAGGTACGAGAATCGCTTTTACACGTCCGATTAAGAGGTTGCGAGAAACAAGCTTTGGCTCACCAGACTTTTTCTTTTTCGGACATTTTTTCATATGTTCTTTCGTGAGCACTTCTGAAGTGAATTGTTCCTTGCACCATGGGCACTCCCAAATATCAGGCTCTCCGACCACTGCTGTGGTGATCAAATCAGTCACGCTTCTCTCTTGTCCAATTGTAGTTCGAACTGCAAATATACTTGTTTTAGGAGCCATTTTGAGTGCCTCGTTTAATTAAACTCAATGATGCCATTGAGAATTATGTGCCAACCCAATTGCCTGTGATAATGGTCATGAGAACTTGGATGAGGTAACTAAGCATTCCTACAAGAAACATTGCCAGAATGCTGACCTTTGTGTTCATCCACATCTCTTTTTTGGAGGGCTTTGTTGCCAACTTGAGGATTCTTCTACTATCATTCACGAACTGGCTGATTCCCATAGCTGCTCATTCCTGCCTGCGGCTTGGTCAACTAACTACAGGCCTGTATGAATTCTTCCGTGGTTGGCTTTTAATGCTTCCTGCGTGGTCAAATGGCTATCAGATCAGATTTTCGCAAGACCCAGGTCGTCCTCAAAGTCATCGGCCAGAGGTCGTACTGGCTCCGATCCGGAATCGAAGATATATGGTGAGTTCACTCCTGACGCAATGATGGTCACTCGTAATCTGTCCTCGAGATCTGGGACTATCAATGCACCGTAGATCACTTCTGCATTAGGATTGACCTGTTCTGTGACAAGCTCTACAACCCTCTTGGCCTCAGCAAGCTGAAGGTCTGCACTGCCACTGACGTTTATGAGAATATTACGTGCATTCTCAATAGATACGTCGATGAGCGGGTTCTGAAGTGCATTGTATACAGCCTCTTCAGCTCTGTCCTCGCCCTGTCCCTCACCCAGTGCAATTATCGAAACTCCACCATTTCGCATTGTAGTTCTGACATCTGCAAAATCAAGATTCACCAGCCCTGGTCGCGAGATCAATTCGGCAATTCCTTTGACCGCACGTACCAATACCTCATCAGCGACCATGAATGCCTCAGAAAGGGCAAGATCCGGTGCAATCTCTAGAAGTTTTTCATTAGGGATCGCAATGAGTGTGTCAACATGTTCCATGAGATCACTAAGTCCACGAGTTGCGTTTTTCTTTCGTGTGCTCCCTTCAACTTCAAAGGGAAGACAGACAATCGCTACTGTGAGAGCTCCATTCTCTTTTGCGGCCTTTGCTATTAATGGGGCGGCACCAGTTCCAGTACCTCCTCCCATTCCCGCAGTTATGAATACAAGATCCGCCTGAACGGACTCCTTTATCATATCATAGGTCTCCAAGGCGGCAGCCTGCCCCACATCGGGGTTATTCCCAGCTCCTAAACCGCCACATCTCTCTCGTCCTAGAAGTAACTTGTGATGAGCATTGCAATAATAGAGATCCTGTGCATCGGTATTTGCAGCAAGGGTTTCTGCGCCTTCAACGCCCACTTCCATCAGTCTTGTGATGGCATTATTTCCAGCGCCTCCTACGCCAACTACAAGGATTCTTGCAGTAACTGAATGAAGTAGATCTGCCAACTCTTCATCAGTAGTTTCCCTTTTGCTTCCGCGACGGGATAGTCTACTGGTATGAATGTCTTTTCTTCCACCTGACGGACTGCTTAGAACCTCTTCTAGGAGTGGATGCATTATTTACACCTTCTAGTATCATTCTCACTACTGTATTGTATTAACAAAAAATGGAATACTACCCACGTATTATGTGGTCCTACTCACTTGCGCCTATGTTTCTTTGGTCTAAACGTTCTGAGTATCAAGTTAATTGACACATTATGCTTGGCCAGAAGTGATGCGGCTTCATCAAGGGTCGGTTGGCCATTTTGTGCTCCACGTTTCTGAATCGTGAGTGCTGCAACACTATTGGCCATATGAAGTGCCTGTTCTATTCTTTCTGACCGCGACCATGCTGTTATGAAACCTGCGGCAAAAGAGTCTCCCGCTCCAATTGTGTCAACCACGTTTACTGGAAACGCCTGTGATTTACAGTATTCAAAGCCATCGGTCGCAATTGCACCTTTCTCTCCCAATTTGACAATGAGAATGCCTGGAAACGTCTTTGCAAACGCTCTAAGTTGCGCTTCTTTTGGTTCGAGACCTAGATAGGTCTTGAGCTCCCTCTCGTTTACAAACAGAAGATCCGTATGGGGTAAGATCTCTCCGAATCTCATATTTTCTGCATTGTGACCTGGATCATATGAAAAGATGATTCCATTCCTAGTCGTGATTTCAGCAGCCTGTTTGGCCATCATTGGGAACCCACTTGTCATATGTATCACTGTAGCCTTGCCCAAAATTGTTTCATCGAGGATATGTTTCTCAACGAATCGATTCGCCCCCGGTTGTGCTATCACCATCTGTTTTCCCGTTCTATCCGAGATCGTGACAAAAACTCCCGTTGGCTGGTTCTCAAGAACAAGAATGTTGCTTGTATCAACTCCCACCTTGGAGAAATCCCGGAGCATATTTTGTCCGTGGATATCATTTCCCACACAACTAATGAGACCTGTCTTTACTCCCAACCGCGCCATCTGTGAAGCGAAATTCGCAGCAGACCCCCCTGCGGAAATACATCCCTCATTGGTCGTCCAATGGCCCTCTTGTCTGGGAAGTTGGTCTACTCTTAAGCATACGTCGATATTGATTTTGCCGATTGAGTAGACCTCCACAGACATATTTTTCCTCTCACATTAATAATGCCAAAATGGCCTTTTGTGCATGAAGTCGGTTTTCCGCCTCATCGAATACAACACTATGGGGCCCATCCATGACCTCATCGGTTATTTCTTCGTTTCTATGGGCCGGAAGACAGTGCATGACGATAACATCCCGTTTTGCTGCATCGACAAGTGCTTGATTGACTTGGAATGGCATCAGTGCTGCTTCCTTTGCCTCTGAGCGTTCTTGTCCCATGCTGAAGAACGTGTCAGTGTAGATCACATCTGCATTCTTTACAGCCTCAAAGGGATCAGTGACGACCTCTAGGGTTGTATCGTATTTCTCACTTAATTCAGTTGCGCGTTTCATTATATCTTCTGATGGTGTATATCCCTTGGGTGATCCGATTGTCACATCCATTCCCATGATGGTGCAGCCCTGCATGATTGAATTGCTGACGTTGTTAGAGTCGCCAACATATGCAATCTTTAAGCCTTCAAGATGACCTTTATGTTCCTCGATTGTCATCATGTCGGCCATGATCTGACAGGGGTGCAAAAAGTCTGATAGGCCATTGATAACAGGAACGGTGGCGTGTTTGGCAAGTTCGACAATATCGTCATGACCATAGACGCGAGCCATGATTGCATCACAATATCTGCTCAAGACCTGTGCAGTATCGCCAACGGTCTCACCACGTCCGAGCTGTGTTCCACTTGGTTGTAAATACAATGCATGACCACCAAGTTGTGTCATTCCCACCTCAAACGATACTCTTGTCCGGGTGGATGACTTCATGAAGATCATAGCGAGGCTCTTTCCTCGAAGTATTTCATGAGGCTCACCACGCATCTGTTTGCGTTTGAGATCATGACCTGTATTCAGAATTCTACGCAGCTCGTATCTCTCAAAATGGGATAAATCTATGAAGTTTCTTCCTTTAAGGCTCAATTTCATTACCTCTCCATGTGAAGGCTTGTTGCTTTGCACCTGTGAGCCTTGTAATAAAATTGACCATGGGACCAGTGAATCACATTCCACCAACCAATCGCTGGGCAAACCACTCAGAATCGAATGGTCTAAGATCCGGATATTCTTGGCCAATTCCTACATACACAATTGGGCTGCCGGTCACAAAGGCGATTGATAGGGCAGCGCCTCCTGATGGGTCAGCATCAACCTTTGTCAAAATTGCCCCGTCGATCTGAATGGCTTTATGAAATTCTTGGACTTGAGACAGAACATCATTTCCGGCCAGCGCATCGCCTACAAAGATCTTCAAATCCGGTTCTGTCACTCTTGCTATCTTTGCCATCTCGGCCAAGAGGTTCTTGTTGTTCTGCATTCTTCCAGCAGTATCAATGAGTACTACATTGATTCTTTTTGCTCTGGCATGAGCCACTGCATCATATGCCACAGCAGCCGCATCTGCTCCATAGTCTTGTTTTATCACTCTGACCCCTAACCTCTGGGCATGGGTCTCGATCTGTTCGATGCTTCCTGCACGGTATGTATCAGCTGCTGCTATCACGACCGAGAATCCATTATTTTTGAGCAGATACGTCATCTTTGCAAGGGTTGTTGTCTTTCCTGTACCATTGACCCCCACAAACATAAGAATGGCCGGTTCGCCCTGTGCTTTCTTCTGCTGGACAAACTCAAGAATATCGACCGGTCTCTCAGGAGTGAGTACCTCAAGAATTGCCTCATAAATTGCGTTCTTGAAGAGTTTGACTAGATTCTCGAAACGCCCCGTTCTGGTTCCCAGTATCCTCTGTTTTGTGAGATTGCAGATGCGTTCAGCCACTTCCACAGCCACATCATTTTGTATCAATACCATCTGCAGCTCCCAGACGGCATCGGCGAGATTCTTCTCATTAAGCTCTTTAGTCGTGGCCTTTGTGATTGCAGAATCAAGTGCAGTTCGCATCTTGTCGAACACGAAATCACTTCCTGGGCTGAACTTTCGCGAGCAAGTCTCTAAGTTGAGTGTCCAGATTAGTTGCGTGTGCAGTGAGCTTCTCCAGTTCTCTCTCAAGATTCTGATACTGGCTCTCAAGGGTCGCAATCAGTTCTTTTGATCGTTCTATTGCTTGGTCTATGGTCGCCTCGATCTTGACACCGCTTCCTGCATCCCTTATGACCTTCCCCGGTTTAACAAGCTTTGCTGTAACAAGCATTCCTCCACCTATGCTCATGAGGACTTCCTCGTCGGCCTGATGGCTCTTGAGTTCATCTAACGTTCTTAGTCCCATCTGCATATCATGCAAGTATGCTCGTGTGATATCCATCTGTTGACGGATAAGGTCGATATTCGAAGTGACAAATTGTTGCTCCGCCGAGAGTTGTTGAAAAGCCCTCTGCTGCTCTTCTGTCATTATTGGGTGCTCTCCACTCCAAGTAATCTTCGCAATTCTAAACTGTGCGCTTCTTCAGGTTTGATCTCTTTGATATCTTTGATCCTGATATCTCTTCGCTTGACTCTGTGTTGGCTACCAAGCTCTGAGAGAACTCTCTCTCTTGCTCGTTCTTTGTTCATAGATACCAGTTCTTTACTGAACGCGAATTTTCTCTTTAGTTTGAAATACTCGCCAGATACGCGCCACACTTTTGCACTCATACTATTCACCTCTTTAGACGAATCCTAAGGCCTGTGAGATGTTTGCTAGCTCAACACCTGTGGTCTCAGAGCCCGCAATCATCCCTTCACTATTGGCCACAATTCCCAGATGGATGTACGGACTGCCTCTGTTCACAGTCCCCATCTCTACATCCACTTTTAACAGCTCTGTTACAAGTTCCAGTTCTTCTGTAGTTGTCAATGGATGTGCCACCGCCCCATTGGCCGTTGCTATCGTGTTCGATCCCACAATAGGCAGTCTGGCCACGGTTCCTGGCACAACTTCTACATCTAGCACATCCGCTATTTTGCGTTGTGCAGCCTTGTCGAAATCTGGATGGCAAATTGCGCCATTGTCATTTGCCAAAACAATATTGCCAAGCGCAGTCATCTTGCTGTCAATCCAGTCGACTATAATATTCTCAGCCTCCCTCTTGAGTGTGGCCAGTTCCTCATCAGATACTGTATACGGGAGAATAATTCCGTGAGAGTTGGCGCATGCCATTATTCCGACGGCATCTAATGTTGCCACAGTAGATTGTATCAGTGGGAGGTCTAGAAACGTGTCTCTGATTATCCCTAATGACTTCTCAGACATGTTTGGGGAGACGAACACGAATCGGTCAGTGGCGATCGCAAAAGCGCCAACATTCGAATCGCCCTCGAAGTCCGTACGGGCGATTGGCGTAGGCTATCCCTCCGCTAGATATACTCGCACGAGGTTATCTGTATTCTTGGTCACCCTGATGCGAATACGGCGAGGCGGTTTCTGAATCCCGCGAGACCAAATTCTCTCATTGACATCTGGATGGATGTTGAGTTCCTCCGGCTTCATGTGTCGCTCGACAAACTCTTTGAGAATCCGTACAGCTCGTTTTGCTCTACGGAGTCTGCTTCCGGTCCAGTATGCCTTGCGCAGTGGAACAGTATAGATCCGTTCTTCGACGATCTCTTCCTCTTCTTCCTCTTCCTCTGGCGCTTCTGCGGGAGCTTTAGTGGCCTCAGTCTTCTTCTCTTCTGTGGGCGACTCTTCAGCCTCTATCTCCTCTGTCTCAGGGAGTTCTTCCAGCTCTTCCGTTTCTGTTGATTCTTCGGGAGTCATTTCTTTTCACCAGGCTACCGCTTCAGTTTTGTCTCGCGCCAGTTCCGCTGCGCGGGTGTTCTTCTCAGTTTCCCACCTGATTTCATGACAACCCATGTGGGAACGCTGTTGTTACTCTTTAGGGCCTTGGCCAGCCTCAATTTTTTCGCCAACGGCTTATTTCTTGCCATATCTTCACCTCGTGCAGCTAACACGTTCATCTGAATGTGATTTTTGGTTCACGTTCTTTTCCTGCAATCTGTTGCAAGAGTTTCTTTAATTGTTCGTCTGTGACTTTTTCTCTGAGTCTGCCTGCACTAGCCAGCTGGATAAGCTGGAGTTCGATCTGTTCGGCAAATTGTGGTTTCACCATTCTGACGTTTGTCAGACGAGCTCGTGCCTCTGGAGTGAGAATTTGTCTGAGTATTGCCTCTTTTTGTGCATCTATCTCAGCAGCTCTCTGCTCAGCCGCCTGCTGGTGAAGTGCTTGCTCTTTAAGAGCCGCAATCTTTCGCTGACGAATGGCCTCAAGCTCATCTTCACTCACTTTGTTCACCACTTTGTGGATCAGTACCTACTTAATTCCGGAATAGCCTTCTCGAGTTCTTGTTTGATCATTGATGCCAGCTTGTCCATAAACGACCTGCCGATATCTGTAAGTTCTCGACCCTTATTGCCTCTACGCTTTACGAATCCTGCTCGTTCTAGTTGTTGCAGAATATTCCTGACAATTGCGCCACTGCCTTTTTGAAACCTGTTTGGTTTAGTACCTCGTCTCTTTCGGCCACCGTATTCAACGCGTAACCTCTGTGTACCAATCGGTCCTCTCAAGTAGATCTTTCTAAGAATGCTGGCACTTCTGGTGTACCACCACTCGGTATCATCTGGCGCTCTCTCTTTATGAGCACCTGTCTTCACATAAGAGGCCCATTCAGGCGGTTGAATCTCCTTACGGGTCTTCAGCTCCTGAGCGAGTCGGCGAATGAGAATGTTGGCCGGTATATCATAGATCGTGGGCATTTGTCAGTCACCATTTTTATTGAGCGAGGGCACCGCACATTAACTGGGCAGGCAGCCCACCTCAGAAGGCTGGACTCGCAACCTAGAGTCCGCATAAAAGATTATCGTTGAGACCTGTTTTTATCTTATCGTAACCTGTAGATCACTGCTGTGTTGCCTCGTACTCCCGCGAGTTCAGCTCCAGTACGTTGGCAGAGTTCTTCAAACAGAGTTCGTTTATAGTGCTCGTCCGTTGAAGTACGGAGGGCGCGAACCTTGATGTATCTGTGCTTCTTGAGAAGACGCTTTGCCTCTTTGACGATTCCGTCAGTGAGACCCGCCTTACCGATCTGCATCATTGCGCTCTCTTGCCAAGTACTGCCAATTTTTTCTGTGTCGGGCTTCCGCTTGTCTGTCATGGCTGTCATGCAATCTTGAACAATTGCTTGATTAACGTTGTCTTCTGACCGGAAATCTCCGAATTGCACCACATGTGAGGCAGGTGACAGTAACATGTGTTGCTCGATTATGTCTCACACGTACTCGGCAATTGTGCCCCGGAATCAAGACAGTTCCACATCTTCTACATACACGCCTTCCGATCTCTCTTGGAAGGCTCTTTCTCACTTTTCTAGAGATGCGTCGTGCTGTTGCCACTTGTTGGCGTGCCAATTCCGGATTCTCTTTTGCTTTTGCCTGTGCCAGCTTCCAAAGAATATCTACTCTTTCGCGAGCAAGCTTCTTAGTATTGATTTTTGGTTTTCTCCTTGCTGGCATCCATTCGTTCCTCAGTTTCTGTTCAATGTGCTCAGTGGTCAAAGTCTTAATACTGTTTACATAATTATAGAAGGGACTTACCATGCTCCATATGATTCTTCTAGACTCTGCTATTGAAGTGATCCCCGCTGAAATCCGGTCACTAAAACCAATTCAACAATATTGTTCTCGTCGAAAGAAACGGCCCAATACGGTTCTTCTTGATCAGAGTCGCCATGGGCAGGCAATGGTCCACCTGCCGGATCAGGAGCGAAGGGGCCGACCCGATATTGCTTTCCTGACTCTTATGGGCCTTCTTGAGACCCCCCTCTGTAAGGCCGGACTTCTCACCATCCATTTACATCTTCAGGACGGTCGTATCATTGAGATTCGGCCTGATGTGCGTCTTCCCCGTCATTATGATCGTTTTATTGGCCTTCTCGAACAGCTCCTCACTGTTGGCAGAGTTCCGCCTACTGGCGAGCCATTGCTTCGTATAATCGATCTTACGCTTCCTGAATTACTTACCTCCCTCAAGGCGGAACATACTGATGCTCAGGTCTTTCTTGCATCCGAGAATGGTACTCCCACAACCTTACACGATCTTGTTGATCACTTTCCAATAGACCCGTCACTACCTGTTATCTTCGGAGTAGGTGCCTTTCCTCATGGTGATGTCGATCCTTCAATCGCCACTTTGTTCGATAAGGCTGTGTCCCTTGATTCTGAAACCATGATGACCTGGCATGTCTGTTCAGAGATATTATGGCTCTATTCTTATCGATTGAAACTGGGATCCTCTCGTTTCACATAGTGTGACATTGAGGCGCGGTATGGGAAATCGCACAACTATCAATATGCTTAAATCTACAGCATCGAGAGCATCTCTTGCCTACCTCTTCCATAGGAGATCCGATTCTAAAATTGGATGCGTCCTATAGCGGCCGTTGTCTAGGGGTTAGGATGCAGGCCTTCCAAGCCTGTGGCTCGGGTTCGATTCTCCGCATAAATTCTGTGCGGAGCGAGTTTCCCGACGGCCGCACCACTTCTTGTTTCTTATCAGTCATCCGAAAGCTTTGGCATCACCACTTATAATGGCATGAACACAATGCTTTTGTTCTTGCACTTTTTGCGTGTTTTAAGATGTGCAATGGCATCCAGTAGTACCATATGATTCACATCCCGGCGGGAAAACCATGAAGTCACTCAAGCATAATGGCATTCTTGTTGTTCAACCACCTTCTCCGCGTGGTCTGGAGATTGTCGCCCGTGGTCAAAAGATTGTTTTGGACCAGCTACAAGAAGAAATGGCAGTTGCTTGGGTCAAAAAATTAGGCACGCCATATGTAGAAGATCCGGTCTTTGCTAAGAACTTCATGATTGACTTTAGCGCCGCACTAAACATTGATCCACCTCTTAGTGTTGATGAAGTTGATTTCTCTTCGGTCATTGAAGTCGTTGAGGCTGAGCGTGCAGCAAAAGAGGCCATGACTAAAGAAGAGAAGAAGGCAGCACGAGAGAGTCGAAAAGCCGAGCGTGAACGGCTCAAAGAACAATATGGCTATGCGATTGTTGATGGTGAACGAATGGAATTGGCCACCTACATGACTGAACCCTCGGGTATCTTCATGGGACGTGGTACGCATCCACTCCGAGGCCGCTGGAAGCAAGGTGCACGTGCTGAGGGCATCACGCTGAATTTGTCACCTGATGCAGATGTTCCCCCTGGAAATTGGAAGGAGATCATCTGGGCATCTGACTGCATGTGGATTGCCAAATGGACTGACAAGTTAACCGGGAAGACCAAATACATCTGGCTGCATGACAGTACTCCTATCAAGCAGGCACGAGAATCTCAGAAGTTCAATAAGGCCCTCAAGCTCGGTAAACAGATTGACATCATCCGGCAGCACATTATGGATGGCCTTCAATCTGATAATCCCCGTACTCGGGAGATTGCCGCAGCCTGCTATCTCATAGATAGACTGTGCATGCGTGTCGGTGACGAAAAGGACTCCGACGAGGCCGACACTGTTGGAGCAACCACTCTTCGTGTGGAGCATCTCACTATAAAGAGAAACTCTGTTGTGTTTGATTTCTTAGGGAAGGATAGTGTTCCGTGGCACAAAGAGTTAGAGATGCCTCCTGAAGTACTACAGGTCTTTCAGGAGTTGTATACTAATGCTCAGGAGCGGCTAAACTCCTTTCGGGGCCGAGGTGGTGGTTCAAGCAAGGCTGACCCGAAAAAGGTTGCCCAGATCTTCTCCAAAATCGGTAGTTCTCATGTAAACAAATTTCTCAGTCAGGTTGTACCTGGACTTACTGCCAAGGTCTTCCGAACTTTTCATGCAACATCAACTATGAAGGAACATCTTGCCCAGAGTCGAGTTAAAAAACCCGATCCTGACTTTCTCAAGAAGGCTGCGGTGAAGAGGGCAAACCTAGAAGTCGCAAGGGTCATGAACCACACCAAACAGGCACCGAAAGGCTGGCCCAAGACTGAGGCCCGGTATAAGGAACGA
Organism: Candidatus Thorarchaeota archaeon; assembly: GCA_021498125.1. Taxonomy (NCBI): domain Archaea; kingdom Promethearchaeati; phylum Candidatus Thorarchaeota; species Candidatus Thorarchaeota archaeon. The sequence goes on from JAIZWL010000001.1 coordinate 180,827, forward strand.
ATCAGTAAAGCGGCTGCTAAGATCAAGAAGGCCGAACAAGGGGTTGCTGAGGCTAAGAAGAAGCTCACCGCCCGCAGAAAGAAAGAGCGATTTTCTCTAGATTCACGTAAAGCCGCAATCGAGAAGCAGAAGGGTCTTGTAGAAAAATACAAGTCCTCTGTCGAAACATGGCGCCAAAAACGTGACAATGCCAAGCTCGCATGGGACCGAGCACGTGAGCAGCGCCGTCAGATACGTGAGAGTTCTCGTAAGGCTTCTCGATCTAAGAAGGAACGTCTTTCAGATGCCCAAGAACGTGTGGTTCGTGCCAAAGAACGGTATGATGCGGCTGTGAAGTCACTGGCCAAGGCACGCCAACGGTATGAAAATAGTAAGGCCTCACTGGAATCAAAGCGCAAAGCACTGAAGGATTTTCATGCAGCCTCTGCTGAACGTATCGCTCGTGCACAGCAGGCTGTTGAACGTGCTAAGACCCGTCTACAAAAAGCAAAACTGGCCAAGCAAAAAATAGAGACCGATTTGGCGCTTGCTAAATCAAGTCGCACTTGGAATCTTGGAACTTCTCTCAAGTCATATATTCATCCAAAAGTCGTTTACTCGTGGTGCCAACGTGTCGATTATGATTGGCGTAAAGTGTATTCCCGAATCCTACAGCGTAAATTTGCGTGGGTCGAGTCCGCCTCGTCTTGATCACCAGCCCTCTCCGTTTTCAAGACATAGTGGTTCCGCTCTTTTGCAATCTTTATTATGTCATTCAAGTTCAGGTCTGATGAATCAGTCATTGTTTGTGAGAATAAGTGGTGCGCCCGCCGGGAGTATCGCTCTGCATGGTATTCATGCAGGGTCTCGAACCCGGGCCGGATCCGTTCTGCTGACCTTAAGAAGTTCCTAAGGTATTGGCAGGGATCCATCATAGCCCCTAGACAACGGGCGCTTGCAATTGTGAACATTGTTGATATGGTCCAAGACCATAATGAACGCAGTTCTACGGAATGAGCGCTACGAGTATCGTTAAAAAGTTTGCCGAAGTGACGCGATACGCAAAGAGGCTAACAGGATAATGAACGTAGAATCTGTATCACGTTTTCGTTGGATTGATGGCACGAAAGGTCTCGGGATAATCGCAGTAATGATTGTCCATTCCATGATTCCTATGGTGAACGTGATTACTACGCATCTTAGTGCATTTGCCATACAACTCTTCTTTGTCGTGACTGGTTTCACGTACCATAATGAAAAATATCGGGAGCAATTGCGTCGTTTATTTGTAGTACGAGGACGGCAGCTGCTCATCCCCTACGTGTTGCTCTACGCATTAGTCATTATTCTGTTTATTCCCATGGCACCATATATTGAGACCTACCTCACTCCCTCACAACTTGTCTTCTGGTTTCTCTATGGGAGCGGTCCGCCAATGTCCTCTTCACATCTATGGTTTCTCCCCGTCCTCTTCTTTGGATTGGTGGTCTTTGCGGTACTCGATAAGCTCTCTGCGAGAATTGCCCGGCCCGTTCGACTTCTATGGCTTATTCTTCTTTCTCTTCTTGCCTGGTGGATCAAGTCCCTATTTGGATCGGCTCTTGTTCCATGGCATCTAAATGCCATTCTTATCGCTGCCGCCTATATGTTCCTAGGCAATGAGATACGCCTTGTCCGTAAGGATCGTTTGGATGTTATCTTTTCCCCCAGAAGGAACGTGATCGTCATCTTGTTGAGTGTTCCTACATTCTTAGTCATCTCAACAATTAACGGTTTCACTGATTTGGCGGTAGATAATACTGGTATCAGCATTTGGCTATACATGATAGCTGGTCTTCTTGGATCAATCATGTGCATTTCTCTCTCACAGATTATCACATATTACAGTGGTTGTTTGGATCGGTTGATGACGCTCTTTGGAAAGCATTCCCAAGTTGTCTACGAACTTCATCCATTGGTCTTCTATCTCTCCCCTCTAGTAGTGTTTCTTGTGGGGCTCGCTCTTGGTGATGGTGATGTTAGTGCCATTGCGGTCTGGCCGATTCGTCTGCTCCTTGCAACTACTCTCACACTGCCGCTCGTTCTCTTCGTAATAGAGCGCCATGCACCTCTGCGACTTCTCTTTAGAGGCACTACTAAGGAGCGTTCCTAATGATCTGTTTTATTTGTAGAGCTCGGAAAGTCGACTCGTATTCAAGTGCATTCGGTTCATGTGAACGATCATCAAATGCCATGTATGCTCCGTCAATCCACATGCCCTCTTGCTTTTCTGGCAAGGCGGGCTCGGGGAATCTATAGCGACCGTACTCAGTCCTGTACTTCTCTACATTATCCAGCAAGGTCTTGAACCATTTACTCTCTCTGATCACATGCGATCTTGCAAGTGTTTCTATCAAGACGAGTGTCTGTGGCTGTATCTCTGGTACTGGCAACAGGAGTCTGGTCTGCCCGCTGATAACGTCCTCCAGTATGGCCTCTGCCTTGGATCTCCATTCTGGTTCACTCAATATCGGTTGGGAATGAAATATTCCCACAATATCCAACCATGTCGCGGAGAGCGCTAATGAACTGTCATCTACCTTACCTGGTCTCCGATCATAGAGCAGGTTCAGTCTATACCTCAGAATCTTGTCCACGTAGCGTGTCTGGGCATATCCCGCCAGTGAGAGATGATTGACAACCACCATCATTGACTTGGTCACACGAATTCTCTCGTCACGCTCAATTGCATCAGTCAGCCATGCACGTGCTGGAAGACACAGCGAATCGAATGGCTGCAGTCCGGCTCTCATACCTATCTGAACCAACTTCCCCATGACATTGCCGAAAGATGTTGGTTGCTGTGACCAGATCACACTTGTTTTGAATCCTTGTTCTAGACGATTTAGCCAGGTCTTTACAATAGGTGAGCTGTGTAACTGATCAAGTGCATAGGCAACCTGTCCTACGTCCTGCGATTGAAGCAGGTCTACGATAGTCCTGAATCTGATGATCGGTCCTGCTGATTCAAGAAGCCAGTAGATTGACTCTTCGACCATGTTGTTCTCTATTAGTTCGATTCCTTATGACTGCGGCTGTTCATAGCAATCTTCTTGTGTTTCAAATTATTGCCTCTCAATGAGGCTATTACTCATGTCTATCAGGACCTCCCTCAAGCAAGATATCATTCGTGACATCTATTATGGTCGTATGCTTCTTACCTCCGTACGAGATCGACCTGATGGTTGGACACTACACTCCGGCAAATGGAGTCCGTTCTATATTCAACTACGCCTCATCAGTTCGTTTCCCGAAACGCTGCGAAAGGTTGCTCAAGCTATGACTACACTGATTCGTGAGGAGATCCCAAATGTCAACAAATTAGTCGGCATTGCTTTTGCTGGGATACCAATTGCTACCGCCATTTCTCTGGAGTCCGGCCTTCCAGCCGTTCACACTCGTAAATTAACAGGAGTACGGACTGAGGACGACCTTACTCAGGCTCTAAAAGAATATGGTCAGCACTCCCTTGTTGAGGGTATTCTCGAGGATGGTGATGTCCTCTGTCTTGTTGACGATCTTGTGACAGGTCTTGAGAGTAAACTGGTTGCACGTGCACAGGTACTGGCTGAGGTAAAGGCACGAGGGCTGAGTAATGTACAATGCGACGATATTGCGGTACTCATCGATCGTCAGCAGGGTGCAGACGCCAAAGCGCGTGAGGCTGGTCTGCATCTTCATTCGGTCATAAAATTCGTTGATGAGGGGCTGCCACTTCTAAAGGACCTGATGAATGACCGCGAGTACGACATTATTTGTAAATATCTTAATTGCTGATACGAATACATCAGCGAAAGTCATTTGACTGATGGATGTACTACTCTCAACTATGAGAGAGGATGTTAGTCCAGTCCAACATATGCTTAGATTGGCCCTTGCAACTACACTTAATCACTACAAGTTCTATACTGATGCGTCAAAGGTCGCTCAGACAACCACCGTGAAAGCCCTTCTGACCCTGCTTGCCGAGTCAGAGGAGGAATTAGCCAGCAAGATTGAGGATATGATGGCTCGCGGTATTGTCGAGGCCGTTGAACTCGCAGGCCATCTCTCTGGTGAAGAAACACCAGATCCTACTCCTTTCGATCTTGCTCGTGCTGAGACCGACCCTCGTCTGTTCGTCTGTAACAAAGCTCTGGATCAGGAGCTCAAGGCCTATACATTCTTCCTGTCTATTGCAGCCCGTGCCCGTTCCGAAGTCATCAGTAGATTGTTTCACTATTTTGCTCATGTAAAGGCTGAGCAAATCGTGCGTATTCGTAACGTATGTGAGACCTTCTAGAACTCTCCTTGTGTCACTCTTTTTTTTGATCAATATCTTCCTATCTCTCTTTTCATTTCGCGCCATTTGTATTTAGAACACGTGTTCCAATTAGCTTACTTTTATCAAATATAACTCGAAATGAATAAAAGAACCAATATGTTTATATGTAGTTTAGTATATACTGTATGTGCGCGGGCAGGAATGCCTTGCGGCGCCCCAAATCCTCTCCGTGTTCCATTGGAAACGAAGGGGTGGGAGGGTAGCAAAGAAAGACAGTGAATTGGTGAGAAACGTGAAACCGGAAACAAGTGTTTACATTCCTCCTGTAAGTCTTGAGAGTATTGAAGACTTCAGAAGATATGCCAGAGCAGCAGCGCTCGTTACCTATGCACCGGAGTATTTCCGTGGGCCGTTTATTGACGATCATAAGCGTCTACGGCGGGTGACGCTGGTGGCTGTGGGTGTTCCTATCCGCGGGATACCTCTTACATTCAAGTATACGCTCGACTACAATGACCTCTACGATCCATCTCGTGGTTGGGAGGAGCAGACTACTGAGATTGATCTTTTACTATCCCAGTTGATTAGTGGTCTTGAGTCAGAGACCCCCATTGTTCGAGGCACAGTCGAGACTGATGCTCCGCTTGGTGAAGTATTGTCGGTTCGACCATGAATTTGGCGCTAAGCACACGTATGCAGTAGTACAAGCACGTTCATGCCCACGTGACTCACCAATAGGCTAATCTGGATTTACGTTCTTCACTATCACATGACCAAGGCGAATGAAATAGAACCGGCCGAAGAAATCATTGAGCGCATTATGAAACAATATTCTCAGGAGCCAAGAGGCTGGCATGTTCTCAATACACCGACTGGAGATCTGCTTGTCCTCGGACCACATTCTACATTTCAATTACGCCTTATTGATCTAAATCCCACTGAATTCACGGGAGTCGGCATGGAGCTACGTACTCCCCCTGAGAGTATCTCCCATCTCAGATCCGCACCGGATTTTGGGCTGCGTGGCCTATCTAATACAGATCTTGGTAATCTGGTCAAGGCACTTCATGGTGACTCACTGGCAATGGAACAGGCACGTGATATTCTAAAGCGGGAGCCGCTCCATCCCTCCGAAGTCGAGAGTAAGAATATTGATCACATTCTAAGTGGTCCTGTCTTTACTCGTCCTGATCTTGTAACTCTTGATTCTACTATCGCATCCATCACACACCAACTGTCAGAATCAGCTCGGGATCTCTTTCAAAAGAAGTATCCTCTGCGTAGTGGTATGTTCTATTGAGTGAAAAAATCAATTCTCTGGCATTATAGAATGTTTCAAAAATGGTGGGCCGGGCCGGATTTGTTCAGCATGAACCAGAGTTCGATGCTTTTGAACCAGCGATCCCCGCACTGTCAATGCGGGATCATAGCCGGGCTAGACCACCGGCCCAATGGATTGGCAGCCAGTAGCGGCTCGCCAAGGTCTGAAACCTGTTGCAGGATTAAAAAGTTTACTACTTGTAAACATTATTGGTCGCGATTACAACGTGAGTATGCAATTTTTCCGATGACCTTTAATAGGGGCATCTAAAGGGAACTAGTAAACGTATTTGGGGATGTAAATGTGGACGAATCTCCCGTAGATGAGATGTATCGACTTGCTCCAATAGTGCAAGACTATGATGAATTTCTCTTTGGAAAGACTATCCGTGCTGCTTTAGACACCGGTATCTCCGAGATTGATATTACTGGTTGGTCCTTTGAGGCAGTGAGGACACTGTTATCGATCATACGATACATGAACTTTCCACCTGTTCTTAAGAGTGGTGAGAAGATTCACATTTTTGTTCGTCCACCTTTTGCTGAGATGATGGATCCATTTGCTTTGCACCTTGTCAGTGATCCTTGGTGACTTTACATTCCTGTACTTCCAAATCCTCTTTCGCCTCTCTCAGTTTCAGAGAGGGTATCTGTCTCTACCATCTGAACATTCGGAACGGGTCTAATGGCAAGCTGACTGATCCTCATGCCTTTCTCGATGACGAACGGATCAGTCCCAAGATTGATCAAGATCGACTTGACCTCTCCACGATAGCCACTGTCAATAGTTCCTGGTGAGTTGAGAACAGTTATGCCATGCTTGATTGCAAGGCCACTTCTGGGTCGGACTTCTCCCTCATACCCCTCAGGAATCTCAATACTGATTCCTGTTGGAACTGCAAATCGCTCTCCTGGCTGCAGTGTATATTCAACTGACGAATAGAGATCAAAGGCAACATCCCCTGCTCTCGCTCTTGTCGGCACCTTTGCATCGGGGTGTATCAATTTGACCTTGACTGTGATCTGGTCTTTCTTCATGCAGATTGCCTCATTGAGAATCGTTCCAATGCCATAAATATCTCTGGTGGCCGCAAACCTTATATATCACATACTACTGTATGATATACAGTATAATGCATTATATACTACAGAATAACGCATAGCAAGGTCTGTTAACAATGTCGAAACACGTACAGGATGAGATTGTGCGATGGACTAAGGAGATTAAGCGAGGAGCTGTCACCTTGGCAATAATGGCACTATTGGCTCGTAGCAGAGCGTATGGCTATGAGCTTGTGAAGAGTCTTGGCGAAAAGGCACCTTTTCTTGCGCTTGAGCAGGGGACGGTGTATCCATTATTGCGACGCATGGAGAAAAGAGATCTTTTGAATGCAGAATGGGACTACGATGATCCGGCCAAACCTAAGAAATACTATACACTAACGGATGATGGCCGTGCTGCTTTAAGTGAAATGTGTCGAATTTGGTCTGAGATGTCCGAGGGGATGGCAGCCGTCATTGAGGAGGTGTCAACATGAATAACAACAGAGCAATGAAGGCAATCGATGATTATCTTGATCGAGTCAGGTCGTATCTACCAATGGTTGATGAATCATATATTGTAGAACTCAGAACGCATTTGATCCAAGAGGCAGAACGGCTGGGGGATGGTTCTGTGACTGAAGGATCGGCGCTATTATCCGTAGAGCATATGGGGGATCCCAAAGCAGTAGCGAGCGAGTACGCAGGATCTGGTGAGAAGATCGGTCCTATTCCTGTGGAGTATGTCCGTCCGTTTGTAGTTCTATCGGTCATGTTTGCAGGTATCGGTTTCGCCATTGCAGCAGGATGGACAATTGCCTCATACGCATTCCCTGAAGTAACTATGTTCTTTAGTGGATCTCTCTTGGTCTCGCTTATCATCATCATCGGTTTTGGATTGTCTCTCATTATAGTTGAGCGTCTAGATGTTATTGATTTGCGCCGTTCAGTAGCAGAACGCACGTTTTTTGAACGGTTTATTGGTATTGGTGCAGATGCATTGCGGAAAAAGCCACGCAAGGAAGTTATCATTGATGCTATCATGGGATTTAGCGTTCCGATAATTCTATTGCTTCCGTTCGTTTCTGTCCTTTTTTCTGAGGATTTCCTTCCCTTTTTCCTGATAATTGCTGGTGTTTCATTGTTTTCAGCTTTTGTGGACATTTTCTATTATCGCTTTGGTGAGAATAATGTGATACTGATTCTTGAGATGCTTGCAAACATTTCCTGTGTGATTGTTGCAATTCTTCTTGTCAACGTCTTCCCTGTGGCATGTGTCTACGGCTTTGAAAATGGGCATTGGATTGTAATCGACTTGGCTGCGGTCTTTACTGAGAATCCATGGTCACAACAACTGGCATTTGGTGTGTGGACCAGCGCCATTGTGATCGTTGTCATGGTGCACATCTGGCAAACTATTGTTGATATCTTGAAGGTGTCATGGTATTTTCGTGAGGGGCGTGGATTATGGTGGCATGACTCATTGTAGATTGATCGGAGGAGTATTTTCCTCCCTTTATTATTCTTTAAAATAATCGCAGATTTCAAGAGATATGTATTTATTGTCTTATTTTCTCCCAGAATTGGGAGTTCCACATAATGAGTCATGCTGTGCCTCTAAAGAAAATCCGGATTTTTGGAATTATCCTTCTATTTTATCTATTTATTCTTTTATATCTCATGTCGCGTCTATTTTCTGATATTCCCATAAGCACAAATCTCTCATGGATTTTGCTCTTGTTGATCCCTGTTGACTTTGGACTTGTCTTTGTCTTGTACAATTATTTCCTACATCGTAAACGGATTGGAAATCCATTCGGTTTTGTTATATTATTGTATATTTTTAGTCTGAATCCTGCGTTATTTGCGTCTTTGCTTGGAATTATTGGTTCTCCATTTACTCTAGTGGCGCTCTTCTTTGGATTCGCTTTTTCAGTTACCGATTTTATATTTATAATGAAGAATGCTTCACGGCTGTGGGAAACAGACTCGTCCGATGGTCTTTCTGACGAAGCAGTGTTGTGAATTTGTAGTAGATTTAATCATGGTATCAAATGGTCTTATGGACTTGGCGTTTCAAAAACAAAATATCCATCAGAGTGTGGTGCCGCGGGTGCGATTTGAACGCACGACAACTCGATCTTCAGTCGAGCGATCTCTCCCGTCGCAGAGCAAATGCTCCGGTATCCCGGGCTGATCTACCGCGGCTGAGTTAATGTGTCAGTAGCCATCACCGATTTGGATTGAGATATAAATATAGTGGAACTTTACTCTCATCTGTGTTATGTTATCTGATCTTGTAGTTGACATAGCTTGCAATAATTGCTGTGAGTGCTGCGGCTATGTTCACTGCAATAGGATAGATATAGAGTGAGTCGAGGAATGCGAGAGTAGCCAACCATGATGGTTGTTGTGTGATGTCTGCAATTCCAAACGGGATAAAGTAGAACATGAGAAACACTGCTGTGAGTAGTGCCACCCCAACAAATGCAGGCATATCTTGTGTTTTCCGTGCAAAGGTCGAGAGCTTGGTCTGCCAGTTGGATTGCGCCCTTTGGCGTCTGCGTACCTTTCTCTTAGACATGATATTTGCCCAACGATACATGGCTTCAGCCATTAGGACATACGCTCCTGCGAGCACTGCCATGGCTCCCAATGCGACAACGAGTTGAAGCTCTGCACTAAGGACCTTGACGTATGTCTGTGCATGCCATAGGATTGGGATCTGTACCAATCCTGCGATACCGATGAATATGATTACAAGTCCGGGTTTACTACCGCGTCGCCACCATACTGCTAGGCTCATGTCAATCATCCTGGCCTTTGGTTGGCTGCTCAAAACTCGGTCTGCTCTTTAAGGTTTTGGAATCATTAGACAACATACTATTTTACTGCGATGATCTCAAACCAGTGGCCATGATCCTTACAACTTTTGCATTCGAATCCTGTGTCCTCAATCAATTCTCTCATGCTTTTCATGGTCTGTTCTTGATTCCCTCTTACACCATATCCTACGCTTGAGAGTGTTCCATCAGGAAAGGTATACAATACACGGAAAATGAACCTCTCTTCTTCACAAGTGATCTGAGCCGCCTTGATGGACAGAATACCCCCATTCTGAAGCACTCTATATGCCTCTCTAATTGCTCGTGTCTTATTCTCAGCAGTCCTAAAATATCCTAACGAGAACCAGAATGTCACCATGTCAAAGGTATTATCGGCAAAACAAAGATCTCTCCCATCAGCAACAAGCCATTGAGATGGTGGATCATGGATTCGCGCCTCCCGAATCTCATCCATCCGAATATCTACAGCACAGACTCGGCTCCTCCCAAGTCGGGCGACAATCCCTTCGCCCCCAGCTCCTACATCAAGGATTAGACGGTCGCCCCGTAGTTCCTCTAGGCTCACTGTCTGTTGAGGTGGTTCAAAAGTTGGTATCTGCATATTGATTGGAATTACACTAGTTCTGACTGTTAAATTTCTGGTAGAACGCAGGTGTCAGATCCTAACTCTGACTCTGGGAAGTAATTAATGGTGGACCGGGCGAGATTTGAACTCGCGACCTCCTCCATGCCAAGGAGGCGATCTTTCCCGCATGGTATGCAAAAGCGTTTCTCATCAATCTCACAGATGAGATGAGATTATCACCATGTACCGGGCTGATCTACCGGCCCATTTGTTTGCGATTCGGTATACTGGTGGCATGGTTAAAAGAATTACGGCATGGATTCGGTTTTCATAAGTATTCTTGCAGTAAAAAAAGAGAAGCGACACAGACCATGAAACTAAGATTATGGGCCGTGTCTAGAGCTCGAGTCACTTATGCGAAAAAGTTGTAGGAACATTCATTGCAGATCTTCGGATTCTGGACATAGCTTCCAGACTGTGGTAGATCAGCCGCTGCTTTTTGGTATGCTGTTGCTGCATCATAGCCTTGGCTGACATAGTTCCAGAAGTAGTTAGCAAACCTCTCCTCACCTGGAATGGTCGTGACCGCCCAAGAGTTGTGGGTTTCATCAGAAGACGAGATTGCCAGATAATGGCTGCCTCTCATGTCATCCGCCCAATCACCAGAGTGACAGGATGAAATGAGAAGACCTACCTTGGTGCTGTCCAGAGTATCCAGCATTGATCGAAACTCGTCGGATCTAACGACGCTGCTCTGAGGCGCAAATGCGGTGCTTGAGTGATAGCCGTCATTACTACCATGGCCGAAGAGATAGAAGAACACTATGTCATTAGCGTCCTCGTAGTTTGCAACTTGGTTGAAGTCGTTTCTGAAATTAGTAGTGTCCTTGAATTCGAAGAACTTGGTGTACCCCTCGTTTTGTAGAACACTCTTGTACTCATTGATTACTTGCTGTGTTCCGGCATCGGAAGCCCAGAAGAACACTGCGATCTTCTCAGCATCTCCGCCACCTCCGCCACCGCCGTTATAGGAGATGGTGACAGTCAATGAGTATGATCCAGAACCGCTGTATGACCGGACCATGATATACCATGTTCCTGCACCAGGGTTGGCAAAGTTTACGTCCTCGCCGCCATAAGTATAGCCACGCCAATCGTATGTGCTAGTTGTAGGTGCTGCACCAAGCTTGCCATAGACATCGAAGTCTGCGTTTCCACAGGTCAGAACGGTGTGCATGTTGTTAGCATTAGCGTCAACTTGGATGGTCCAAGTTTCAGTAGCTCCAGTTGCAGACAAAGAGCTTGTAGCTGCGACACCACTCTGAAGTACATGGTCGCCGCCACCGCCACCTCCGCCACCGCCCTCATACTCAATCTGATCGATGGCAAAGCCCCATCGTGTGACAGAGTAGTCTGTAACAAGGCGCACCTTGATGCTGCTTCCAGTGCTCCATTGGGTCCAACCACCTGAAGAGTACGAGCCTGTGAGTTTGTGTAGCTGTGCATTGTTAGCATCATAGACATAGACGTAGTCATATCCGTATTCCACATCTATTCTAGTGAAGTGAACTCGAATTTGAGTCGCACCAGTCTTTGTTATAGTCCATGTGTTATCGTAGTTATTGGCATAGTTATGTGCCGACTCAAGAACATAGGACTCGGTAGTGAACGGCTGGAGATCAAATGCCTGTTCCCCACCTGTGGGTCCAGTGACTTGTGCTAACTCTCCCACGTTGCTGCTAGTTGCAAATGCATTTACTGTCCCAACAATGGGCAGTGCCACTGCAACTAATGCAAATAGAAAGAGTACCGACAAGAATTTCGTTTTTCTCATCTAGAATACACCACGCGAACCAGTCTGAAGCGATCAGACTGTTATTGCAGGAATGACCAACTGCTTTTTATATCTATTGGTCAAAACTGCGAATTTTTACACTATAAACTGTAAACAGTATGTGGCTATCATATTTTTCAACAGGCTTGCAATAAGGCTCCTTTTGCTAGTTCCACGCCTAATTTCTCGATATGTTCCCCACTTATTCCTGTAGTAATAATGCGTCTGGGCTTTTCCACGCCGAAACCACTTTGATTTTTGGTAAAAAATTACCGTACTCTAACGCCATTGACCTTCTTATGAGCCCACTTGTAAGATCTAAGTCGACTGGAGGCACCATAGCCACAGGCCGCACATTTTTTCTGGCGTACATGGTATGCTCTTCTACCGCATCTCCTGCATCTGATATGGTGTGGATTATTCTTCTTTCCTTTTGAGGGGGTGCCTTTTCCCATTATAGTTCTACTCCTGTGCGGTGCTCTTTGGCGGTGGCGATACGAGTACTACATTATCGCCTCTCACTATGACCGTGTTGACTTGGGCGACAGACTCGGTTCCGTTCTCCGAATCACGAGTGATCTCATCTGCGTCCTCGATGATGAGGTTCAGATGTTGGTCGTATCCACGTAATCGGCCTCTGAGTTTTCTTCGACCCTTGATTTCAACAAGTATTTGTGAGCCGACAGATTTCTGCAATATTTCCATAGGTCTACTAGTATTCACAAGGGTCACCATCATTAGAAGTGATCGTGAGATACGCTCACACGATGCGCGCGCTACCCTCTTTGGAGGGCTTAAAAAGATGACGATGAGGAATCTTATTGTTTCCTTCTTTGAAGATGTCGATATGCTAGTTCGGAGGTTTCAAAAGGAACATCTCTTAAGCAATTTTGCAATGCCAAAGATTGAACGTATCAAGAACCGACATCTTCTGAAGAGAAAGCAGCAGAAAGCAGAGATCAAAAAAATAGAGCAGTTGATAGGTGCCCCAGTGCATTTGCCTGATGACGCACGTATAGAGGCTGGTACACTTGAAGATGGCTCCACGATTTTTTTGCTTAATGGCGAAATTCTCTTTTTTGAGATCGAGGGTACGATGTTTCCGTCTCTAAGGGCTGTCCTAGAAGGTTACATCACACTTCCTGAGGTCACAGTGGATATGGGTGCAGTGAAATACGTTGTCAATGGCGCGGATGTGATGCGCCCCGGTGTCACAGCTGTATCTGATGGTATACAGCAGGGTTCTGTTGTTGCAGTTGTAGATGAACGCCATGGAAAGCCCCTGGCACTTGGTATTGCTGTGATGAGCTCAGATGAGATGCGTGCAGTATCAGGTGGGAAGGTCATCTATTCCAAGCATCATATCGGAGATAACATCTGGGAATTTACAAAGTGATCTTCTTCGTTATGATTCCTTAATAGCTTGAGACCGAATATATTGCAAAGCCGCCTTGTATACTTCTATTGCATACTCTTGATCAAGGCCAGAGTTCTCAGCAAACCGTTTTCTCGCAGGTTTGCGTTTGGATGAATCAATGTCCTTTTTGACTATGGCCTCTATGGATGTGTATCCATTATCAATTAATGTTCTAATCTCTGTGCGGGAAAAGTGTCGGGATCTTCCCTTACTAGTTGGGATTTCTAGAGTCATGAGATTCGTCGTCGCCGCATCCTCTTTGAGACCATAACGAAGTCGTTTACTAAATATCTGAAATAATTTGGCGCGTTTTTTCCTGCCTCCCCTTTTGAGATAGTCTGCAATATTTGTTGAAATATCCGCCGCCCAGTCTACCATTGTGGTCATGTCCCCTTCATCTAGACCGATCCACCGCCTTGCTCTATCGTTGCCTTCAATCCCCCTTTCTATAGCCTGCTCGATCAAATCTTTGATAGGTTTCTCGTTAATCCATCCTCGAATGACCTCTCTCTTGACAGTGAGCCTCTTGGGTACCTGTTCACGATACCAGTCATTAAGATCCTCTAAATTGGCCACGTCCATCTCGATTTTTGTAGGTATGACGGTCCGGGGACGGCTCGACTGAACTAGTCTAAACTTCAATAGAATCTCCACAAGATCGTCTTCATCAGGTAGTGAGTCGTCTAGTAGTAGGTCTCGTATTGAGATGTAGTCTAATGGGTTCATTCCACCGAGGATTGCATTTTTGGCGTCCTTACTGACATAGACCCCCGCATTATCAGAGGTTAGGATTCCTGAAGAACACATCCACTTGTAAATACGTGCAACCTGCTCGCGAGCACTGTCTTTATAGTCTTGATTAACAGTTCCTCTAAGTGTCTTCTGAATAAGCTGGTGAAGTTGGCTAGTGACTTTTTCTTGATCTATTCTTCGATGGGTGATAATCTCTTTAGTAAGGACCGAGCACATCAGATATGGGTCGACAGGGCCGGGACACAATGGTTCTAGGGGATTGTGCAATAGTTCTTGGGCGATCTCACTTACATCTCCGTCATCAGAGGACTCTTTTGGAAGTGCAATAAACACCTGTCCTCCATGTTCTGCAAGATAATATTCACCGATGCGCCCGGCGATCTGAAGATACCGTGCCCTATTCACAAAAGCCTGTAATCCGCGTCCAAACATTATTGCTACCGCATCAAATGGAAAACTGGTGCCAGATGCAATCCCAGTAGTTGAAACAACACAGTGGACGTTACCCAATTTGAGTTCGTGTTCCAGTCGCCCCCTCAAATCGGTCTTTAGTCCTGCATGATGAAATGCTACACCCTGTTTGAGTAGTTGTCTTAGTCGTGAGGCAGCAGGCAACTGTTCGCCAGACCCAATTATTCGATCAATGACTTTTTCGTCAATGGGTCGTGGATATGACTCTGCAATCCGTCTTGCATAATGTTCTGCATTCTCTCTACTTCCAACTACGACTAGTAATGCCTTTCTGGAGTAGTCCCCCATATATTCATGAATTGCGTCAAGCCTGCTCTTTTTTGAGCTCAGAAAGTGATGGGTTCCATCAGCACTTGTGATTCGGACGTTTTCCCCATCTGGGACAACAACATACTCATCAGGGACGAGTCGTACACTAGGGCGAAAGACCTCTGCTTTCAACCACTTTGCAACAGTGTCCGTGTCCCCAAACCTTGAGGAGAGGGTTATTATCTGTGAGCGATTCTTCAACCATGTAATGAGTAGATCCAACCTGCAGCTCCTATCGTCTCCTAACTTACGTGAGGTCGGTTTGCTAGTAGCGCCTCCAAGTTCTGTAAGTTCATCAACAACAGTCAATCCGATTTTCTTTAACCAGTTCTCTCTTCTGATGGATGCAGTCAGGACTGATTCATAGATTCCAACGATGAGATCAGCTTCTTCTAGCATCTCATCCGACGCATCAGAATGTGCGTCGTATCTTACTACTGAGTATCCAAGTTGTTGAAGCAGATCCTTGTACTCTGTGATAAATTGCCTACTAATCGAAATTAATGGTGTCAGGTACAAACACTTGGTGCCCTTCTGGAGACGAGTGAGAATTATCATCATTCCAATGAAGGTCTTGCCAGATCCCGGAGGCATTTGTAATATCAAATTACCTTCAACATCTTTCACTTCGTTGAGGAATTTGGCTTGTGCGGGAAGCAGTCGTACAAAGTTTTTGTATCTAAGAAGGATTTTTGCCGCTCGCCCCATCTCTGTATCTTTTGGAGTAGGACCGAGAATCAGCTCGGCGGCCGCAAGAGCAAGTCTGCCATCATGTGTGATCATGTACTTTCTTCGTTTCTTTCCCTTCTCGCCCATTGCTTTTACAAAACCCGTGTTGACGAGTTTTTCCATGCTCTCGTAAAGTGTTCCTCCAGTAGAGATTTGCTTTTTTCGGGTTTCATACTGTTGCTGTTCCTGAGTACGTTCCCCCTCGATGATGGTCGTTGGTTTTGGAAATCCCTGGTTTTCCAAGACTCTATCAACTATTCCCTCCCATCCAAGCGTTGGAACTATATCGCCCTCTTGTGGACTGAGTGCTTTTAGAATATCTACTGCATAACGGTTGCTTAGGGCTTTCAGACGTGCCCTTAGATTATCTACACTTCCCGGCTTGGTCATCTTGAAGGCCACTCGTAAATACCGAGCTTTTGTCACTTATAGGTGATTCCACTGGGAGTCTGTATTACTCGCTCTTTTCTTTTCATGAGACCGATTTATTCGTACTACGAGGTAGATGAAAGTGCGGTTATTCAAGCGAAAGACGGATGATGAGAGTCCACGCGAAATACAGACACCACCTATATCCCCACATGCATCATTAGGTGTCTTCTCTCCCGCCTTGCAATTACCACAGTCTGATCCTGTGCGTGAGACCCGGCGTCTTGCCGAACTTGATCAGATCTTTATCCGCTCAAAATCGTTACAATCCCTTGAGGATGTTCCCTTTGTGGTCAATGAGATTCGTAATGGGAACATTGTCTTGCTTGACATCACGCAGCTGAATAATGGGCAAGAGCAATCGTATCTCGAACTGAAACGGATAATTGAGCGAATCCGTGGTGAAACACGAGGATACAACGCTGACATTGCCATGGTCAATGAGAAGTGTCTAATCGTCACACCCTCATTCGTGCGCTTCTGATGTTATCTCAACTTGATAGTTTCTGTGACCATCAGCGCCTTTGTATCAACATTGAGCGCTTTATGGATCGTAGAGGCAAGATTCAGACACTTGGATGCCTCACCATGGCATGTCAGAATGCGTTCAGGTACAGGGCTGACTCGTTTGACGTAGTTGAGGATCTGTTTTCTATCGGAGTGGCCTGAGAATCCCTCAACGGTCTCTATCTGCATATGCACAGGAATGACCGTCATTTTTCCTTCCCGATTGTACATTTGGACCTCTTTCCATCCCTTCTGAATCCGTCGGCCTAAAGTCCCTTCACCCTGATAGCTGACAAAGATGAGTGCGTTTTTCTCATTCGTTGCTAATAGTTTGAAGTACTCGACACTTGGTCCTCCTGCAAGCATGCCTGAGGTGGCCATGATTATACAGGGTTCACCATTGACTATCTCTTCGCGTTGTTCGGGGTTGTCAACCTGCACGAATATCTCATTCAAGAATGGGTTGATTCCTTGATGGAAGATCATCTCTCTGATTTTCTTGCTTAATGCTTCGGGGTGGGTGGTATGGATGGCCGTGGCCTGTGCGATCATTCCCTCAATGAATACAGGGACTTTTGGAATGCGTTTCTTGGAAACGAGATCTTCTATGACCAGCATGATCTCTTGAGCACGTCCGACAGCCAGTACAGGAATGAGGACTTTTCCTCCACGCTCGATGACTTTCTTGATTATTGTTGCAAACTTTTTCTCGACCTCTTGTCTTGGTGGCATCTTGTCAGTAGGATGCCCATAGGTGCTCTCGATAATGAGAGTTTCCAGCCGGGGGAATGTGAAGGTGGCTGGCTCAAGGAGTCGAGTTCTGCCAAATTTGAAGTCGCCTGTATATGCGAGATTATACTGTCCATCACCAATATGCAGATGAATTATTGCAGACCCAAGAATATGACCTGCATTATGTAGGGTCAATCGTACATCAGGTGCAATATCTGTGACCTCACCGTATCCAAGGGGAATGGTGTGTAAGATTGCCTCTTTGACATCTCGATCTCTGTACGGTCGAAGCTTGCCCTCTCGCTCAGCAACATCTAGGTAGTCCAATTGAAGAAGTGTTGAGAGGTGGAGTGTTGGATGTGTCATGTATACTGGGCCACGGTATCCATACTTGAAGAGGAATGGGACCATCCCTGAATGATCAAGATGTGCGTGACTTACAATGACCGCATCGAGTTCATCAATATTGAACTCAGGCATATCCAATCGTGGAAATGCTCTGCTTGGGGCTCCTACATTGACTCCACAGTCGATGAGAATATTGCTGTCGGAGGTCTGAAGGAACATCGCCTCGCGGCCGACCTCTCGAAAGCCTCCTAATGCCGTCAGGCGAATCCATCCATTATTGAGGATGGGCTGTCTGTGAATGCGTTTTCCAATCTCTCTGAACACTTTGTTTCGGGTTTCAGCCTCGCTCTGAATGATGTATCTGATCTGTTTGATAAGCTTGCTCTCAATAGGTGGGGTCCGTTGTACATTAGGTCTCCAGAACGTCTGTCGGGTGATCTCTCTTAGAGTGGCGCCACTCCTTCCAATGACTAACCCCGGTTTTTGTGCTTCTATAATTACCTCGCCACGTGACGTATCAAAATCAATTGATGTGATTTCCGCATCGGGTGGGACCAGTTCGCGAACGGTCTTTTCAGTTTCCTCAAATGGAAGTCTTACCTCTGGAGCAGATCTGACAACAAGCCGCTTTCTCATCTTTCTTGCTAGGGCCTTAATTGCATCACCATCATCGAGAAGAATCTTGGGGGCCTTGGAATAAATTGCGATTTCCGGTCCCTCGTACTCCACGGAGCTAATTGCAGCCGACCTTGGAAGTGCTTTCATCACCACTTCTCTAATATCCTCATATTCATTTTCAGAATTCGAATTCATCTGGAGTCACTTCTCTCATTCGAAGGGAGCAAGCCCCTCTTATTCTATCAATGGTTTCATATCCCGTGGTCTCGGAATCTCTCGCCATTGCTGGGGGACGAAGGTATCTGGATCTCTATTGACTCTTCCAGATCTTCATTATTGTGTCCTTGTCGATTGCTTGATAGCCGTCCTTGTCAATCACACTGACAAGGATTGAGTTACCAGTAGCAGCATCACGTTCAATGGCCGAAGCTATTGCTCTCACTGCAAGCTCGATTGCTTTGTTTTTAGTCAAGTTATCTTTGTATCCAGCTTCAAGAACACCAAGTGCAACAGGCGATCCCGATCCAGTGGCTGTAAATTTGTCCGGCAAGACCGACCCAATAAAGTCGGTATAGAACACCTGCGGACCTGCATCATCAAATCCTCCTACAAGACACTGCAACATATATCCTCCCCTTGCTTGGAACATGATGTTCGCCAAGAGCCGAGTTAGAGCCTTTACCCTCATGGGTCGTCCACGCTGGATCTCGTACAACTTTGACTCAGCCCGTAGAAGTTCCATGATTGCCTGTGCATCAGCAACTGAGCCGGCAATCGTGGCCCCAATACTGTTGGTGATTTTGTAGATCTTCTGAGCCGATTTGTTTGCGATTAGGTATCCCATGGTTGCTCTCTGATCGCTGGCGAGAACTACACAGTCTTTGGCAATCATACCTACTGTGGTCGTTCCAGTCTTCAATTCAGCAGGGGGCTGCATGTTACGTTCCATGTTGAGTAACTCCCTAGGAATTTAGCAGTGTCTAGGAGAACTAGTGACAATGACATCTCACGGCCTCGATATTAAAAGGTTTTTCATAGGGAATGAATTATCGATTTTTCATTGTCTACTCGGTTGGTGCTGGTGGTGTTTCTTCTTTCCGTTTGTAGACCACCACAAGTTTGACCTCGTTTACATCGTCCATTATCTTAATGATGTCCGACGCAATGCCAATCTCAGCATACTGTACCCCTTCTATATATCGAGTCAATTCGGGCATCTCAACCGTGACAATGCCCTTTGATTTAGAAACATTGAACATCTCATCGGGGATTCCTGGAATGCGCCGCTTGACTATGGCCATGATCTTCTCTTTTGTATCGCTCACTATTCCTTTGACCGTGATGTCAAAGACGAGAGTCTTTCCAGCAAGACGACTGTTAAAGTCAACTCTGACCTTCCTTCCTGTGACTAGCGTGATGACTCCCTCATCATTTCCTATCTTGACGCGTTCGCCTTTTATTGGTCGGATTCCCATCTTCAATATCTTGGTCTTTGGAAATAGTTTGATCTTACTGGGATCTCGCGGACCAGCCGCTCTCTCTGGTGGGACTTCAATATGCTTGCTCTCTCCCACCTTCATACCCTCGAGTTCTTCTTCAATCGCCTCAAGGAGCCAATTATGACCTACCGCCACGAGCATGGGTTCGTATCTGCCTCGTTCATTGTAGACCCCCTCTTTCTTTGCGACCTCTTCAATCGTCAGGTCAAATATCTCATTGTCTTCTTTTACTCTGCCCACATAATCCACATAGACTAGACTTCCTTTCTTGACTTTTGTTTCAGTCTTCTTTGTGGTCTTCTTTTTGGGCGTGGTCTCTCTTTTTTCCTCTTTTTCAGACATTAGCGATACACCTTATCGGCTCCAGTCTCTCGCTCCTCATTCGAGCTATCATAAAACCGTTTCCTTGTGCCCCTTGGTCCCCTTTATGACTCGAACCTCTTCGTAAAACAACCTCTGTGTCTTAATGACTGACACCTCTAAGCCCATTGCACGCATAAGCATCTCAATACGATCGACGTGAGATAAGGTTGAAACCACTATATACAGCGACCCGTCCTCTGCAAGATGCGGAACAGCTTGGCAAATAAACTCCTCAGTTATCTCGACACCAGTATCGCCACCAATCAAGGCCCCGTCCAAATCGGATCGTTCTTCATCTTGTGGAAGGTATGGTGGATTAAATGCTATGACTGAAAATTTGGCACTCGTACCAAGTCCAGACAAGAGGTGGCTCTGAAGAATCGTGAGATGATCAATTCCGTTCGCCTGTGCATTTTTCTTGGTGGTGCGTGCAGCATCTAGAAGCACATCAATTGCAATCGCATTGTGTGTGATCATTGACGCATTAATTGCAATATATCCACTTCCGCATCCGACTTCCAAAAAAGAATCATCTGAAGTTAAATCTATGGCATCCGCTAATAGAAAGGTGTCTTCTGATGGTGGATAGACCCCCTCAGGCGCCGTGATCTTTGTCACAACCTGTTTCATTTGTCATCATCTCGTGGATCTGGTAATTGTTTCTTCTCCACAAGTTCTAGAATGCAATCGGCAAGATGCACAAGCACCTCCATTGATAGCGCCCGAAGACGTTCGGAGCCATCAACTACATCTCCACATGTTTTGATGAGCGTTTCTACAAGAGGTTTCTCCGCTCCCATGTTTTTGAACCAGATACGTAATGCCTTTCTAAGGATTTTATTTGGATACGCATAGATTCCATGAACCATCCAGTAGAATACTTGTTCATCCTTTGCAAAAGGCCCCTCGGTTCTTCGTTTCATTCTTACTACAATCGAGTCCACCGCTGGCCTTGGATAGAATCTGCTGGCAGGAACCTCCAAGAGCTTTTCTACGACCATCTTGTATTGGACATCGATTGAGAGGCGCGAGTAGGTCTGCGTTCCTAGGACTGCAAATAATCGGTCTGCGAACTCTTTCTGAAACATCAGAATGGCATACTCAAACTCCACTTCGCGAATCAACCTAAACGTGATCTCCGAAGATATGCTGTACGGGAGATTTGCAACAACCTTGTTCACGCTGGGGAGTGGTACTGTAAGTGCATCCCCTTTGATGATCTCAACATTCTCATGGTCACCAAAACGCTTTCGGAGAATTTGTACAAGTACTGGCTCTATCTCAATGACTGTTAGCCGACCCGCTCTGGGCGCCAACCATTCTGTGAGGGCTCCCACGCCACCTCCAATCTCAAGAACGTGATCTTTGTTTGTGACCTTTGCAGCCTCGACAATGCTTTTTGCAACACGTGAATCCACAAGGAAGGTCTGTCCTCTCCTTTTCTTGGGTATGAAACCATAGGACTCTAGCATGCGTGTGGTATCATGCCACGACAGAGTCATCACCTATATCTGGTTCTTTCAATTCGTTCCTCTTCTTGAGGGGGTGGTCTCACAAACAGCCATCGTTTAACATCGCCCTGCAGTTCCTGAATGATTCTTGCAGTGACTACCTTCTTGGGATTTTGAAGTTTGGTGCGATCAGAGATGTCCTCAAAATTCCTGAATGGTTCCTTTTTCCTCTCCTCGAGTAAAGCCCACATCAGCGTTTGGCCAATGCCTGGCAATAATTGAAGTGAGTGTTTACGGGTTGTTATCGGTGGGGCCTCGTTAAAGAATTGAACGAACTTGCTCTCATGTTTGGTGACTATCATCTCAACTACTAACGGCAATTCAGCAGTGCTTTCTGGAGTAAGATCTTCATATCTTAGTCTACGGCTCACACGTTCAATCCTGTTCCGTGCTGATCTGTCAAGTGATACTCGTTCGTGAGGTCTCAGATTGGCTCCTCGATTTGGTACGACCTCTAGGAGTGTAAAATACGACTCACCTACAGCTTGAGCGACTGTAATCCCACGTGGCCTTGTATCTCTCAAATATACCTTCGGCGGAATGACTGCGAGGATATATGCGTGACTCTCGTGCATGCGTCGTTGAGTTCCATCCATCCTGTCATTCTCCACTTTCTTCTAGACCACATTAAGTAGAACATCACATACTCGTGATAAAAACTAATCGGGTGGCGCATCACCACTCGCATTGAATCAGGCAGTCACTACATCAAGAGCGGGCCTTCATGACCATATCAATGATCTCGATGATCTTTTCATCTGAGAATTTGCTCGCCTGTGATCCAAGAATGACCTTAAGCTCTTCTTCGGTAGTTGGCGCGATATTTACGATCTGCACAGCAATGCCCCGGTTCAACTCAAACTTGGTCATCAGTCGAGTGACGAGCTTTGCTGCTACTGCTGGCGCCATCTTCGAAAAAGCAGCTGCGTGTTCCAATGTTATTGACTGTTGAAATGACAGGTCTCCCTCTTTTGATCGCTTACTGAGTATCTTCTTCACTTGAGGGAGGGGTATCTCCTCTTGACTAACGATCTCTTTTGGCATTTGAATCCCTCAGCCCCTACTTGGACGAAGGTGTTCTGGTCTGATAATCAGTTCTTTGACTGCTTTACCCAGAGTGACATTGATAACAATGCCTCTACCTCTCTTGCCCACGACAACCCCAGTTCGGCCATGGTATCTCTTGTGTGGCATGCCCTTGTGGAATGCTGGATCAATAACAATATCGACACGCTGGCCAACTTCATAGTCTCGTAGGACCGTGCTCAATGGGCTGATGCCACGTTTCCGAACCTTTTTGGACATCAAACTTCGTGTTCTTGCGCGGTATCCATGACTCTTTTTGACCATGGCAGTTCATCTCTATGTTGTCTGTGAGCCGTCAATTGTCTATACTATGACATAGACGAGTTCCAGCATGACCACTTGGGTGGCCACTTAAGGATTATGGTCTGGTTCTACCTCGTAGATGGCCGTGACATTAAGTTCTATACATACGGCTTTTGAGCCTAATAGTTCTGTAATAGATGGGCGTGTCCGGCCCTCATCACCCGATACCAGTTCCTTGACATACGTTCCTCCTTGTACTCGAAAGTTCCCCTTGATCGTCGTCTCATCGATTTTTTCTAATCGTACCTCGTATATGCGTTTGATACGGATTTTATCGGCACGTCGATGAGCTACTCTTGTAGGGGTGCGTTGTTCAATTGTGATATCTCTGAACTTTTCTTCTAGCTGTCGGAGTGTGTTCTCGTCAACTGGTTCATCTGTTCTGATCAATGCCTCATACTCTTTTACATTCTGAGATGCACGTTCTTGGAGAAGCTGACTCACTTCTCTTCTTGTCATCTTGAGTAAATGGATCTCTACCTTTCCCTCTGCGCGTTCGTTTACCTCGCGTGCTAAGGCATCAAGATCCAACGTGCGGATCTTCGGTTCTGAGACCTCTACAACAAACGGCCTGCCTTCTCCCAGCATAAGCACATCGATGTCTTCTCGCCCCGCTGCATGGAGTTTGAACTTGGTGCCCTTTGCTGCTTCTTTCATGGGGATGCCTATGTACTCAGAAATAGAGTCCGGATATTTTCGTCCTGTCCATCCACAGAGTTCACAACCTTTGCCGTGGCATGCCTTGCAGTCCCATCTGCTCTGTGGTATTCCTCTCTTTAGTTTGCGATATCTCCCGTAGATGAAAATTGGGCTGATCTGAAGCCAAATACTATCTTTGGCCATATTGTACCCGATCACCAGATCTGGGCGCTTAAACTCGACATCTTTTCCTATGCGTGCAAGTATTTGTTTTCCAAGTTCTCGATTAAAGTCGGATTTGAGTGACTCTCCATATAGAATATTGAACTTGGCTCGTAATTCATCTTCCACATCTACAAGCCTTGGATCCACCTTGCATCCTATCAGAATGTTATTGTACTCAATATCCCGAATCTTTTCTATTGCGCGCTCAACTATATTTGGAATTCTCTCAAAGACACTTGTACCGTCTATTGAGCAAAGCCGACACTCCGTTTTATGGTCGAACGTAATTGCATTCTTTTCAGCAAGCTTTTCCGCAGGTTCAAACATCCCATTACTTGCTAGGAGGGCTATCAGACTCTTTCCTTGGTCCACGTTTCCAGATTTGATGTCATAATCCGCCTGCATTGAGAGCAGAAGTTTGATTGATCTTCCTCGTTCCAAGTTTGAGCTACTGGTACTAAGCCATCCGAATTGGCGGCCAAGGCAGCGATCGCATACTGGCCCATCTTCAATTATCTTTCTGGCGGTCTCAACAACATTGTGTGATTGGTCTGAAGACATAAGCGGGCCTCAAAGATTCGATTTGCCCACCGCCTAAAAACATGTTCACAGGTGAATAAGATTGAGATGACGGATGACATTGAGACCCGCAAGGGCCGTTGCAGGCCTTCTTAGCAGTTTTAGGATGACTTCTCCCTGCATATCCATGTCTCCCGCTCTCTTGACCGTATCAAGCAGTCCTAATTCAGCAGCATTACTGATTAATAGATCAAGCCCCTTATCGCTGAGAGCCCCTATGACTTGTTGAGTCAGATACATTGCCTTGAGGTCCCGTGAATAACGTGCCTGCCATGCGCGCTCATACTTTTCGAGCATCTGTTGCGACACATCTTCTCTCTTGAGAGCCTCTGCTCCAACCACCCCTGCGATCTGTGCGATTGCCCCTCCTATTATCACACCTCCTCCCGTTGTTGCTTTCACCATTCCTGCGGCGTCACCAACAACCATGAGACCTGTTGTGTATGTTCGTTTGACAGGCAATCCGACAAGTACGATTCCTCCAAATCCCCGTTCAATTGTGGCATCTTGAAGCCGTTCTCTAATAATTGGATGATGTTTCATCGCCGCCTGAAGCCGTATTTTTGATCTATCCCGTGCTGCAAGCCCGACTCTCGCCCGCCCCTCCCCTAAGGGGATGATCCATGCAAAAAATCCTGGTGCAATCTGATTGCCATAAAACATCTCTACGAGGTCTTCATGAATATTTGTTCCTCTTACCTCAAACTGGTAAGCAGGTCTCATGCTTTTCCGTGGGACTCCCGGTAATCCAACACTCTTTGATATGACACATCGGCTACCTTCACCGTCTATTACTACTGATGCTTTTAGATCGGTTCGATCCTTGCCTATCCGGACTCCCTCAACATATTGCTTATGGATTACCTCTGTGACCCTGACTCCTGTTCGAACCTCAACACCCGAATTGATCGCTCTCTCTGCCAACCATCGATCAAACGCCCGTCTATCGATAACAAGTGCCTCTCGTTTTCCTCTCTCGATATGAATCGAGTGACCTGAAGGGGCGTAAATCACAGCTCCCCTGACATGATTCTGTATCACATGGCTTGGCGGTTTCAATCCCAATGATGCAAGACCTGTGACACTCAATAGCCCTGCGCAATGATCAGGAACTCCCACCTCTTCATGTTCCTCTAATACCAGAACATCAACCCCCTGAAGTGCAGCTTCTCGTGCTGCAAGAAGCCCTGCTGGGCCTGCACCGATTATCGCAATGTCCGGACTCAAGGTGGTTCCCATCTTGATGACAAATGGTATACCTTATTATCTCTGGCATTAGCTGGTCTGACAGATACTACGGATGTGAACAATTGATGAGCGGCCCTCAGTTCCGATACAAGCAAGTCATAGCAGTTCGTACCGATCTTGGGATGAGTAAAGGCAAGATCGCTGTGCAGGTGGCCCATGGTGCAGTCAGTGCTGCTGAACGCACACGTGTCACGCATCAGGATGTGTGGCGTGCTTGGCTACGGGAGGGCCAGAAAAAGGTCGCAGTCAAGGTGGGATCTGAGGAGGAACTGCTGGAGCTCAGGAGGCTTGCAGTCGTTCATCGAATACCCCATGCTCTCATTCGGGATGCCGGATTGACAGAACTATCTCCTGGGACCATGACTGTCATCGGCATAGGTCCTGCACAGGGAGAGTTGATCGACAAGGTGACAGGCAGTCTCAAACTCTTATGAGGTCTGATTATGCGAGAAGCACATCCGCTTGAACAGCAGTTTGGAATAGAGTACTATTCCACCGATTTTGATGGTATTGGTGGGCGGATTAAGCAGCGTTATGAAGACTTTATTGTTGAAGAGATCACGCCTGAGAGAGAAGTGCTTCACGTACAACCTTGGCAGCGTCAGTCTTCCGAAGAATCGCTCTCTCCGCCAAGTGGGAAGCGATTGAGATTTGCGACCTTTGTCGTTCAGAAGATTGGCCTCTCTACAATGGATGTTGCAACAATTCTCGCTGCTGAGCTACGAATCCCTCACAAATATGTGTCCTATGCAGGTCTCAAAGATAAACGTGCTATCACAGTTCAGGCGATGTCTGTGCCTTCTCAATCAATTGAGAGGCTGCTTGATCTAAGGCTTGCAAGAATCAATATTCGTGACCCTCAATACACGCGGCGTTCAGTTCAAATCGGCGATCTCTGGGGCAATCGCTTCACTATTCGTTTGCGAGATGCTGATGTTGATTGTGAACTTGCACATGATCTGATGCAGAAAATTGGTGCCACTCCTCTGTTGAATTATTTTGGTGTCCAGCGATTTGGTGTAATTCGCCCCTACACACATCTCGTGGGTAAAGCGTTGCTCAAAGATGATTTTGAGAATGCAGTTCGAATAATCTTGACGACACGTAGTGAATATGATCCTGCGCCTCTTACCGAGGCTCGTGTTCGATTGGCCGAAGAATTGATTCCGACCGATGAGATCATCTCTCAATTCCCAGAAGATTTGCGTTACGAGCGTGTTGTTCTGCGTCAGTTGATCAAGACCCCCCATGATTACAAAAAGGCCTTTGCGCAAATTCCTGTACGTGTGCAGACTCTATTCGTTCATGCCTATCAATCCTACTTGTTTAACCGTTTGATAAGCAGACGTGCAGCTAAAGGTGAACCGATAACAGTACCTGAAGTGGGTGACTTTCTAATCCAGCTTGATTCGCCTCACACTGGTCGGGACTCTTGGATTTTTGTCACCGAGCGAACTATCGATGAATACCGTAAGGAAGTAAGTGCTGGCCATTACGGTCTTGCTGCACCAGTTCCGGGCTACTCGACGAAAATACCTCCCTCATGGCAGACTGATCTATTACTTGACCTTCTCAAAGAAGAAAATATCTCACTCATGGATTTCCGGAATCCTCGGAGTCGGGCGTTGGACTCTGCTGGTGGACTGCATCTCATCTCTATTCGTCCTCTTGACTTGTCTTTGGACTGTGTGGAGAACGATCTTGTTGCAAGCTTCTCTCTGCGTAAAGGATCTTATGCCACAGTCGTCATGAGAGAAATAATGAAGAACCATCCTATCAATCGCATATAGGTGCGGTTGAGAGTTCTCATTTTATCGACGTTTTGATAGTCCCCTTAGTCGATCTTCAAGAACGTCTGGAACATCTTCACGTTTCTTTTCCTCGCGTTCGTCTTGGTATTCGAAAATAACACTCTCTCCGGTTACGGCCGAAACAATTTCTCGAAGTTCTTCTTTCGAATATGGAATGCGCCCCCTATCCTCGCTTCTCAGCATTACAATGCTCTCTCTAAATCCATCTGGAAGATAGAGGCTGTTTATACCGACTTCAATAGCAGGTGCGATGAGTTTCCGTACAATAGTTCGTAATTTGGCAGGTCCCTCAAGAATCAAGACCTCTCCGAATTTTTCCTTCATTTCCTCCATTAACTCGGTATTTGCAAGAAGAATATCACGGCTCTTCTTTACCACAAGTATAAGACGATTTTCAATACGAATGGCACGTAGCAGGTTCAACTTATCAAGGTCGAGATATTCTTTTGCCCGTTCCAGAATCCATTTAGAGAACTCTATATCAAACTGATCAATTCGCCCGCGATCAAGCTTATCTTGACAGCTCGGGCAAAGGAAATCTGACTCCAAATCAATAATACACACGGGTAACTTCATACAGTAACCCTCGTTTCAATGAGTGTCCACTGACAGGCTCCCTGTAGCGAGGGACATATGAAAGTTCTGTTATCACTGATTTTACTGTCTGGCGAGCACTATGTCGATAGTTGAAACGTTGAGTTCGCTCCCCTTGTCGGTCTGCACAGTTGTTGTTCCAATTGTAATGTCTTTTACGATGAGATCTGGCATGAATCTGTTCCTTGTAATCTCAGCGACGTCGACCGCACGACTGATGAGGCGTCCACGTGCTCGAATAACGACCTCTTGAGCACCTTTATCGAACAATGTCTTGCATGCCAAGACATACGACATGACATTTTTAGAACCGACTAGGATGGTCGACTCAGCGTTAGAGCCTTCGGCATGGCTCCCAAGTTTCTCCTCCGTCACCAGTTCTCTCTCCCTAGTGATGTGGATATTTCATTGGTTTGCGCATCATATATTGATTTCGCTTTTGAATACCTCTATGCTTGATTTTTGGAATGAATGTATCACTATTACCTCATTATGTGTTCCTTTCACAAAGCTTTTCTTATTCCCTCGACCTGCGAACATTGGATGTTGACCGAATGACACAATTGACCTTCTTAGGATCTTGCCGCGAGATTGGCCGGTCCGGCTTCTTAGTTGAACACGAAAATGAGAGTTTCTTAGTTGATTATGGGACCAAGTTTCAAGATCCTCCCTCTTTCCCACGAATGATATCTACTGAAGGTCTTCAGGGCATTGCTCTTACTCATGCCCATTTGGATCACTCTGGTGGTATCCCCCGAATTTTGACTGAGGACCCTGATCTCTCGCTCTTTTGTACGCCCGCAACTCGAGATCTCTCTGTCCTTTTGATTCGTGATATGTACAATATATCACATGGCCGAATGCCCTTTGCGCGGACCGACATTAGTCTGGTTCGAAAACAGTGCGAGGCAACGAGATACGAGGAAACGGTTCCCTTAGGTCGCTCTTTCGAGATGACTCTATTCAATGCAGGCCATATCCCTGGCAGTGCAATGGTGTCGTTACGGGTCGATGGCAAGCGTATATTATTTACTGGTGACTTTAATGCAATCGAGTCACAGCTGAATCCTGGTGCTCGAAATAATCTTCCAAAACATGATGTTGTTATCACGGAGAGCACCTACGCTCGCAGAATTAATCCGCCTCGTGAGAAGATTGAGCAAGATCTTGTCCATACGATTGAGCTGACCATGGAACGCGATGGGACAGTGTTGATTCCCGCATTTGCAGTCGGCCGAAGCCAAGAGATCATGTGCATTCTTGAGCGATACGGCTTGACAAAGAAATATCCAGTCTATGTGGACGGCATGGCACGAAAGGTCAATGACATTTTGACCCGTCACCC
This sequence comes from Candidatus Thorarchaeota archaeon, assembly GCA_021498125.1. Lineage (NCBI taxonomy): Archaea > Promethearchaeati > Candidatus Thorarchaeota > Candidatus Thorarchaeota archaeon. The sequence continues at coordinate 210,231 of JAIZWL010000001.1, forward strand.
CGAATACATAATGTCCCCTCATACTTTTGAGCGGGCTGTTCAGCGAGTTCAAGTTATTCAAGAACACCGCGATAGGGTTCGCGCTGTACGTAATGGTGGTATCATTATCTCACCTGCGGGAATGTTGAAGGGTGGTGCATCTCACCTCTACTTCAAGATGGTCCATGACAATCCTCGAAACTCAATTGTCTTGGTAAGCTTTCAGATACCTGGGACCCCTGGTGCCGAGCTTCTTGCGCATCATAAGGTGACGGTTGGAAAGAGAACCTTCAAGGTCGAGGCTGATGTGTTCTATCACCATCTCAGTAGTCATTCTGACTCAGAGGGGTTGTTGAGTCATCTTCTCAAAATTCCTGGTGATCCCCTCTTCTATATTGTACACGGGGAATCAGAATCGTGTGATGTTCTTGCTGAGAAACTCCAAGAACATGGGCGAAAAGCAGTGGTGCCTGAAGTTGATGAGTCCTTTGAGGTCTAAGCCTCTTCCTTTGTAGGTCGGGCCTCAACAACTTGGCACTTGATGCGTTGAAGGATCGTTTCTGCCTCTTGTGGGTCAACTATCAGCGTGTAGAGATAGCGCTTCGTTCGAAGCTTTAGTTTGACCTTATCACTGCCTCTCTTCACGCGGCATTCCACTGCATCCTCAGACATCTCGAGGAACTTTTCGGTATCGTAGATCTGTTTCGGCATTGATTTGGCCCCTATTTTGATTATTTATGGGGATGATGGTGGGCCGGGAGAGACTTGCTCCAGCAAGGTTCAGTCCTGAACTGTTTGAACTCTCGATTTCCGCCGTGTGAAGGCGGCATCATAGCCAACTAGATCACCGGCCCATTCAAAGGCGTTGGAAATGGCCACAAAGATAAAGATATCGTTGAATGTACATTTTTATCTTGGCCATTCCACTGGTGCGAGAGCACAAGTGGAGATTGTCTGCTGACACTCCCCACTCGGCTCTATTGTACTTTTCCGTTTCTGGTATGGTCTACCATGTGTCAGGCAAATCCGATGCTCCGCTTGGTAGTTTTCTCCACTCTGTATAAAAGAACAGCAATATGGTGACTTGAGAAAATAAGGCGATTGGCGCTGTAATAACGAACATTGGGCTTATCATCCCTTCTGGCCCGCCAACAAACCAGTGGGATATATACCCGACGATAGAAAGTAGAAATCCTATGGCAGCGAGCAGAGTGGCATTTGACGATGCGCTTCTCTCTCTGATGTACATGAGCGGAACAAACAAGATCAGCGCTACTATGATCCCCACTACATCATTAATTATCAATATGCCATATCCCACGAGTGGGATCATCATTGAAGTGAAAAGAACTACTAGTACGCTAAATGCGAGTATGATCCCCCCAATTGCGAATAGTATTTGTTGATACCTTTGTGAGAGTCCATAGAAACCAATACCCAGTAAAATATTGGTAATAGTCGCTACTATCGCAAATAATATTGTTATTATTGCCAAGCTCGTCATGAAATCCTGTGGTGGGCCATTGGCCATTAATGCAATCATAACGAGCGGATTGACAATGTTCATAGAAATTGTAATAATGCTACCAATCAATCCAACTCCAATTGTGGTTTTGGCACTGCTTGATTCAGCATCTTCAAATGGCATTTAATTAATTAGCACCGTCCTCTTGTTGTATTGTGTATAGGTTGCTTGAGGCGTAATCTTGTTGTCCGTTTAGAGTGCATTGTTGTTAGATGATCTACACGTCATTAAACAGCGATTTACTGTTTCTCTGTCATTACGGCAAAATGATTTTACGCCTCATAATGCACCTGTCTTATTCATGGGCGGTTGTATTCATAAGTTTTTGCAAAAAATCAAAAAGTCCCGTCCATCAGTTGTAAAATATAATATATGACTATTAATTAACAAATTATGAAACGAAACACACACACGCTCGTACGACTAGATATAGACGCTTTAAAACGTGAATATATCGATCACTTCTTTGAACGTCTCTTTGGCCTGAGGTCTTTTGTCTTGCATTTTCTGCATTTCTTTGCTTTAAGCGGATTTGTGGCACCGCAGTATCGGCATACTGACTTGTAGAGCAAATAGTGCTGTGCGAGTCTTCTTTTCTCGATATCCGCAACTGGCATATTATTGACCTCTTTAAGATACAGCGGGAATGCGTGTTCATTGAATCCGCTCTGGAATCCCAGCCGGGTCGTGTTAAAAAACTATCGTTGCGACACGCCCGGCCGAGACCTATTAGATACTATAACATCTCCTTGAGCAGTCGTGGGATGTCGCTAGGTCTGTCAGCAACACGGACGCCTGCATCATTGAGCGCCTTTATCTTGGCAGCAGCGGTACCTGAGCTTCCACTGATGATGGCTCCCGCATGTCCCATTCTCTTACCTGGTGGTGCGGTCCTGCCCGCAATGAAACCGACGACAGGAATGTCCACATGTTCCTTGATGTAGGCTGCTGCACGTTCTTCAGCATCGCCACCAATCTCACCTACCAAGACCATTGCCTTGGTGTGTGGGTCTTTCTCGAAGATCTGAACCGCTTCAACCGTGGTGAGTCCTACACAAGGGTCTCCACCGAGGCCGATGGCTGTTGTTATGCCGATGCCTGCATTCGTCATTCCGGCGGCGATCTCATAGGTGAGAGTACCGCTTCGTGACATGAGTGCGGCAGGGCCATCCGCAAAGACATGACCTGGCATGATGCCCAGTTTCTGTTTTGCGCTTGGGGTGATGATTCCTGGTGTATTGGGGCCGATTATGGTGATGCCTTTCCTTGCTGCTGCATGGATGACCTGGATTTCATCTTTTACGGGTACATGTTCTGTGATGATCACAACAGGGTTGAGATCAGCCGCGATGGCCTCTAGTGCTGCATCTCCAGCAAATGGGGCTGGTACAAAGATAACTGAGGCGGTCGCATCATGAGCTTCCTTCGCCTCTCTAACGCTATCATAGACGGGAAGTCCATTGACCTCAGCACCACCCTTTCCCGGAGTGACTCCCGCAACAATCTTGGTGCCATACTCAAGCATGGCCGCGGAGTGAAATGTTCCCTGTGATCCAGTAATTCCTTGGACTATTATACGAGTGTCTTTGTCTACAAGTACCGCCATCTATGAGACCTCCTTCACGAGTTCGACCACCTTTGAGGCAGCCTCCTCCATTGTACTGAGGAATGGAATTCCTGCGTCATTGAGAATCTTCTGGCCCTCTTCCTCATTCGTTCCGACCATTCTGATGACCATCGGTACATTGATTCCCTTTTCCTTACGGGCAGTCACAATCCCTTTTGCGACCTCATCGCACCGAGTGATTCCACCCATGATGTTGATCAGGATGGCCTTGACCTTGGGATACATCAGAGCGATCTCAATTCCCTGAGATACACGTTCGGCGTCGGCACCACCGCCAAGGTCCAGAAATGTGCTTGCCTTACCACCATGTAGTGATACTGCATCAAGAGTTGCCATAGTCAGTCCTGCACCGTTACAGATGCACGCGATGTCGCCATCAAGTTCAACATACGCCATTCCCTCTTCTGTGGCACGACGCTCGCGTTCATTCTGTTCCACGGGCGCCCTCTTTAATTTCTCAATCAAGTCCTTGTGTCTGTATAAGGCATTATCATCGATATTGAGTCGTGCGTCAGCCGCTAAGAATCGCCCATCTTTTGTCAGGATAAGTGGGTTGATTTCGGTCAGCTCCACGTCATACGCCTCTACAATATTCCAGAGCTTGACAAAGAATCCTGCAAGCTTGGAGATCTGTTTTCCCTTGAAGCCCATCGCAATCGCCATTTCACGGGCCTCATAGCTCTGAAATCCGAGATGTGGCTCTACATGTCTCTTGATGATCTTCTCCGGTTGGGTCTCAGCTAGCTCTTCAATGGACATGCCACCTGCTGCACTACCAATCACAACATACTTGCGTTCATTGCGATCAATAGTGATTCCTGCATAGATCTCCTGTGCGATATCGAGTTTCTCTTCTACAAGAACTGCCTCAACTGGCAGGTCATTGATCCTCATTGCAAGGATCTGTTTAGCGACTTCTGCAGCCTCATCAGGAGTAACTGCAAACTTGACTCCTCCTGCCTTTCCTCTCTTTCCCGAGAGCACCTGTGCCTTGACAACGACTGGTTTGCCAATCTCCTTAGCGCGTTCTTTTGCTTCTTCAGGAGTCTTGGCAACCCCGCCAGGTGGGGTCGGCATCTTGAAGGCGCGAAACACATCCTTCGCTTCATGTTCAAATAGTTTCATTGTGATCCACCTATGGCCTGTGGGGTCTTCATGCGCCCCGCACTTGACACTCCCTAAAAAAGATTGAGAAGCCACTCACATATTGTGTGACTCTAATAATTTCATCAAATTGTTGTGGAGTGATAGAGCCTCTCGACTGAGACCTTGCCTTGCCTCCTTGCTCATTAAACGAAGTAGAATTGTATTGATGTATTGGACCTCCTCAATCACATTCTCAACTAGGCCGGGCAGGTCGTCCCTAGTGATGAGGTCTGCAAAATCCTCGGCTGGGAGATGCTCTATCACGTGCTCGATGATCTCCTGAGGTATCCCTGTACGTGCTGCTGCAATGTCGCTGAGTATCTTCTTGAGACCGCTTCTCTGCTTCCTAATTGCGTTCAGTACTCGTTTTGCATCAGCAACAGGGACTCCTAACATCACCACATCTCTTCCAAGTCTAGTACAACGGGTCGTTCCACGTTCTCTTCTTATGAGGCCTGCCCGTTCAAGTTCGTCAAGAAGTCCCAGCCCTCGTAGAGCCTGTTGAATTACCGATGCTGCATAGGGCTTGGTCTCCTCTTCGCGGAGTGCAAATGTTGCAAACTTCACCAGATGTTTACAAAGTCTATGCTTACTTATTCCCTGATACTTCCATGACTCGCAAGAACAGGAAACTCCTTCATCTGCCTTTAGTGCAACATAATGCCATAGCTCACGCGTACCACTATGGACTAACCCCTCGATCTTTGTGGGTGTGACCGAAACGAGCTTGACCGAAGAATCAGGAATCGCTTTTGCACGCTTGATAGTGGAGTTGGTAGCTCTGAGAGTAATAAGGGTTTCAGCACGCACTTCTCCTCCTGCCTCCGTCTGTTGTTGAATATTTGTGACTCGGTTGCTCTCAGCCCAATAGGTATGGCCAAGTATGGCAAAGGGGGAGTCAGCAGGTTCCTCACCTTGGCACATCTGGCTCAGAATGAGATCCTGTGCATTCTCAGGGTCGTCCATCGAGCTATCGACTTCTCCCAGTTGAGGCAAGATCCCCTCCTCACCTCTCACAAAGAATTTCCCTAACACTCTTTGGCGTTCGGACTCGTTATCTACGACCACAATTCCAAAACCTTCTGTATCTGCACCGCTCCGTCCTGCCGAGTACAAGACCTCTGAGAGTTGCCATTCTGTGAGCATAGTCAGTTCTTCATCATCAGATAGATCGCTGCCTAGGTTCTGCATGAAGACTCCTATCACGAAGACCAATGATGCTCTGAGGCCGCTCGCAATTGCAAATCTTATGGGCATGATCAGAACAGGAATTCTCTCCTCCTCCCAAGCAAGCGAGATCTCTCTTCTCTGAGACCTTGGAACCCCTTCATGGAGAAAGCCTATCCCTCTTTGTAAGGTACTCGTTAATTTTTCTGTGAGGTTGCTTTCTGGGAATGTTTGACTGATGATGTGTGCAATACTTCGAAGATCATCTTGTTTTTCTGGCATGATTCTCAGATCTAAGCTTGGTCCTGGTTCTTCGCTCAGGCCTGCGAGTTGGAGTGCTATTCTCTCACATGTGTTGATGTTTGAGCAAAGAATCATTATCTGGCCCTGTTTATACTGAGCAAACTCTGTAAGATCTATAATGGACTCGTTAATACTCTCAAAGGCTTTCACACTAAATATGCGTCTGACTCTAGATATTCTATCCTCTACTATCTCTGCATCGAGCCACCTGCTCAAATCATCCAGATCAGCCACTTGTGGGAGAATTGCAATGAATTGAGGATTTGGAGAATGAATCTTCATGGTCACAAGAGCATTCTCAAGACGTGCCCCAATCCAAGGGTCTCCTATTAGATCAAGTCGTTCTACAAGAACGCTCTGGACTCCCTCTAGAATTTCGGGATGGCTGCGTAATGCTATAGTGAATGATTTGAACGATGCAATGATGAGTCGTCCTCTCTCCCACTCTGCACGAGTTGCTGTCTTCCGTCGTGCGATTAATGTTGTTTCAATTCCTAATTTATGACATATAGGTTTCACGGCACGTAACCGTTTTTCAACAAGATGTGGGTTGGGACAGAGGATAATCCCCCGAGCTCTGATATCCATGGCCAGTGTGTTGAGTACTGCAAACTCGGCGATATCATAGGCCTCGTCATAATCATAAGTCACAAGCAATTGGCTCTTCCCGCGGAACAAGCCACCCTCCAATGCACTCTTTTGAAACTCTGTCAGAGCTGTATATCCCTGTCTGCGAAGAATCTCTAGAAGGCGTGGGGATACCTGTTCGTATTCGAGTTCCGCTAGCGTGCTCATTCCTATCTCCAAGCTAACTATGGTTAGCTTAACGCCTAATAGTCTTTTGTACCAATTATACAATGCCCTGGTGTGAGTTGTTTGTGTTTTTCCAATCAAGTGATTATTACGTAGACGCATATACAAGTACAAAAGGGATTTAGTTTCCGATAATATTGGCGAGTTCTTAGAATACTGGTCAAGCTCGTCGATATAGAGGTCTGAGCGAAATGGCTTTCGTAGCAACTAAAGACTCAGGATTTGAGATTATTCTGAAAGACGGTTTTAAGATTCCTCCGGGTTCGACCTTTATCTGTGGTTTTCATGGACTTGGTGAGGTCGGGTTTCTGAGCACTGCACATCTCACACGTGCATTAGACGCCCGTAGAGTCGGTTTCATCAAGACAGATATGCTTCCTCTGTTTGTATCAATGGAGAATGAAAAACTGGTTCTCCCCTTTGAACTGTATTCATACGAGAACTTCATCTTTCTCGTGCCACGGTTTCAACCACATCAGTCCGAACAGTGGCAATTTATTGATCGTATTGCCCGATGGATTGTTGAAAACAAGTTTGAAGAGATTCTCCTGCTTGGTGGTCTGGATGCCAGCTTTAAGGAGGATGATGAGGACATGCGCTGTGTTCCGACAACAGCATACAAAGATCGTTTGGACAAGTGGTCTATCCCTCTTCTTGAGGAAGGTCTATTCGTTGCAGGGCCATTAGCTCTTCTGCTTGCAGAGCTGGAGATGCGTGATTATCCCGGTCTTGGACTTTTGACTTATGCCACACGCGGCCGTCCTGATCCACGTTCTGCTGCAACCATGTTGCAAAAGATAAACAGTGTATATGGTCTAGATGCCAGCGTTGATCAGTTGCTTGAAGAGAGCAAGGAGATTGAGCGTCTGGAGAAGATGCGCAAGTCAATTGAGTCTGATGATCGTTCAACAGATATGTTCGTCTAGCCAAGTCTGCGAATATACCACCCAATATCTACAAGATTCTTGGCAACGAGTTTCTCAGGTCCCAATCGATCGATTCGTGCAGCGTCAACGGAGAGTGCGCCTAGACCAATACAGTTTCCCTGTGTGTCTCTTACGATGACCCGCTGACGCCGTTTCAATCCTGGCGATATTGACACAACTGACTCTCGTAGGATGCTACGACCATAGGTGAAAGATTCGGCACCGCGTTTTGAGACCACTAGGACTCTGTTAGTGTATCTTGCAATGTCCTCAAGGATTGCTATACTCAGTCTAAATCGACCATCTGACATATCTCCCATCCATATGCCTAGTGATGATACTGTAAAACCTTCAAATTCCATATTTATTGAGCGTAGCCACTCTCCCGGTATGAGATAGAATGACCGAGTCTCTCCACGTTTCAGCATGACTGGAACCATGTCCCCCAGAATCTTCTGAGTGACTCCCTTTCCAAAGTCATCATCAATCTGGGTCTTTATCTCTGTCCAAATGATTGGCTCGACTAACTCCGGAATCATCGCTATGCCTCCTTGGTCATCTTGCAGATGAAAAAGCCCTCTGTGCCATGCAAGTGTGGCAGAAATCTACGAGCTAATGCCAGTGATTTGTTCATTTGGATTCCGTAGGGACTGGTGATTCCCGGACTGCCGAATTCGAGATCGATTGGCACTATCTTCATTTCTGGGTGGCGGTGAAGGATCCCGTCAACGATGTATTCATTCTCTTCAGGGGCAATAGAGCAAGTCGCATAGACCATTGTTCCCCCTGGTGCTAAGGCATCAACAGCTGTATGCAGAAGTTCGTCCTCAACAGTTGCACAGAATCGGATATCCGGCATTGTCTTGCTGGTCTTTCTTGAATGATCTAATGGAATGAGACCCTCTCCTGAGCATGGTGCATCAAGTAAGATTCTATCTGGTGTGATTCCAATCGGTTTTATTTTCCGAGCATCACCACGAAGAACAATTGCGTTGGTCACACCGCATCTGTAAATATTGCTCTCTAGACTTCCTATTCTTAATCTGTCCTGTTCGATAGCTATAATGATTCCCCTGTTCTGTTGGAGCTGGGCAATGTGTGTTGTTTTTCCTCCGGGTGCCGCTGCAAGATCCATGATGATCTCGTCCGGTTGCGGATCCAAGACCCGCGTGGCAGTCATAGATGGTGTCCCCTGGATGTAGTATTCGCCCAACATGTGTTCAGTCAGTGCACCTGGGGACATCTCCCCAAAATCCGCCCAGAACCCCTCCGGAATCCATGGGATCTGTTCTAATCTGACACCTTTTTCCTCAAGGCGTTCAACTACATCTTTGATATCTGCTTTCAATGTGTTGATACGAATGGCTGTACGTACTGGACGTTCACATGCATCCAAGAACTGAAGTGTCTCCTCTTCTCCCCAAAGTGTAATGTATCTCTCGATCATGTATGGAAGATACCCGTATTTCTTTGCGAGAATTTTTGCATGCTCGCGTACCTGTTTCTTGCCCATTCCTGTTCACTCACCAATGTCCTCGTTCCACAACGAAGGATTTTCTTTGATGAATTTGCTCATCATCTCGATGCATGTGGGATCTTGAAGGATCGTCACTTTCACACCTCTTTTTCGAAGATACTCTGTTTGACCTTGAAAGTTCGTATCTTCTCCAACGACCACATGCGGGATTCCGTATAGCAGGACAGCTCCACTACACATGTCACATGGTGACAGTGTTGAAAACAGGGTTGCCTTCTTGTATTGTTCAGCAGTAAGGCGTCCGGCATTCTCAAGGCAATCCATCTCAGCGTGTAGAATTGCACTGCCCCTTTGAACCCGTTGGTTGTGGCCTCTCCCTACTATTTTGTTATCAATGACCAATACTGCACCAATTGGGATTCCTCCCTCCTCAAGTCCACGTTTCGCCTCTGCAATTGCCTCATTCATGAATTTTCGTAATTGTTCTTCAATCAGTTGAGTTGCCTCCAGTTGTCAGATCCAATTTGAGATCGTCTATAGTTGGGTTGATAACGGGTGTTTCCGGAAGTTGACTTCTTGCAAACTCAAGATCCTTAAATCCGCTTCCTGTGATAGGAACGACCACAGTATCCTGTCTGTCAATAACTCCCTGTTTTACGAGGATCTCAAGTCCCGCTAATCCTGCGGCCCCACTAGGTTCCGCAAAAATCCCCTCTGTCTTTGCCAGTCTGAGCAGCCATTTCGTAGTGTCCTCATCTGAGACCGCGATCGCTGTACCGTTGGCCTGATAGAGATATTTCAAAGCTGCATCTCCGTCCCACGGTATCGGGTCTGCGAGACCTCCACAACTTGTATGAGGTTCTCCCCATGGTTTGATCTTGTCAGATGACTGAGTGTACGCTCGCACAATTGGAGCGCATCCTTTAGGCTGGACAATTACTGGTCGTGGTAGTCTATCAATGAGGCCTATCTCGTAGAGTTCCAGCAATCCCTTCATGGTTCCGGCCATCAGTCCACCGCTACCCGTTGGGAACAGGATCCAGTCCGGCACGTCCCACTCAAGTTGTTCTACTATCTCATATCCCAAGGTCTTTGTCCCTTCAAATTGAAATCCATTGAATGGTCCAAATGATGGAACTGGCGTCCACCCCTCCAATTCGTTTAGTTTCCATAGCAACTGAGTCGTTGGATCTATTCCGGTTTCAATTGCTCTAACTCTAAACACAAGTGCCCCAAGAGCTTGTATATGTGTTAGTTTTCCGCGTGGTATGTCTTCGGGTACCAGTACTACTGCTCTCAATCCCATCCTTGCAGCATAGGCGGCCATTGCGGAAGCCGCGTTTCCCGAGGAGGCAGAGACAACAGTATGGGATCCGTCCGCAAACGCTCTGTTTACTCCTACACTGATCGGTCTGTCCTTAAACGATCCTGTTGGATTGACGGTCTCATTTTTGAGATATAGACTCTGCAAACCCAGGGTTTCGGCCAATCTATTGCTTTGTAGTAACGGTGTTCCTCCCTCTCCAAGGGTTGTGATCGTGGTAGCATCCTCGAGTGGTAAGAACTCAATGTATCTCCTGAGCCCCACCTTTTGACTGTCGAGACTCTTGCGTGTCACCCTTTCCTTTAGCGCTTCGATATCAAGGTAAAATTCTATTCTTCCTCCACATGCATCATTGGCTGGAACCCTGTGGGAATCGTATGTCTTACCGCATCGGGAACACTGTATCTTACTGTATACTGGCAAGTTTATACCTCGGGGAAACATTATCACCGCAAGATAGGATATGTGGCTTTTGGAATCACACACAATTACTAATATTCAAAGAGGGGTACTATTGCCTTACTGATGGCCATGAACGACTCCTTTGAGGTTGAAATTAAGATTCCCGTGCATACCCACAATATTACCACAATGCTGACCAACTTGGGGCTTCAGCCAGAACGGATCGAACATCACGAGGATCACTATTTTAACCATCCCTGTCGTGATTTTGCCGAGACCGATGAGGCACTTCGCCTTCGTCATGTACGAACCGAGCCTCCTTCTGCTCTGCAAGGTGAAGGGATCGCTCGCATTGAACTGACCTATAAGGGGCCAAAGCTAGACCCTCTCTCTAAGACACGAGTTGAGATCAATTCTATAATCTCTGATAAGAACGGACTCATTGCTATCATCGAGCACCTTGGTTTTCGTGATGTGGCTGTTGTTCGAAAGACACGGACTATCTATCACATGAACGATGTCGAGGTCTGTGTTGATGTAGTCGAGGGCCTAGGAACCTTTGTCGAATTAGAGTCAATTACGGCTTCCAAAGATGCTATCCCCGCTGTTCGTGATCATCTCTTCGAGATTGCACGTATGTTGCATCTCGATCCTGTTACGATGATTCGCAAGTCGTACTTGGAGCTTATCATTGAGAAGTAAGACCTTCCTCCAGAGAGATCTCTTCTCTCAGCTGTTCGACGAACGACTGTAGAATCTGATGTCGCTGGTGTGCCATTCGTTTAGCAGGTTGGGTGTGAATCAGATTTGCTAATTTCAATAGTTTTTCATCGGCATGGTGAAGAAATCCTTCCATATCCCTTCCATCTCTCACTGATTGAGCAATCGCTCTGTAGACTCCTACTGCTCCCATTGCATCAAGTTTGTCGGCATCGCTGAGGATGTGACCCTCAAGAGTGGTTGGGGTGAGTCCCTCACTGAACCTGTGAGTCCGGATTGCTTCAATTATCTGGGTGATCTCCTCTTCTGAATATCCTGCCTGTCGGAGTGCAGGACGTGCCATCTGACCTGAGAGGATCGAGTGCGATATTCCAGTCTCAGTTTCTCTCACGCGGCCGATGTCATGTAGAAGTGCAGCCGCTCCTAATACACGTAGATTGGCATCAAGTTCATTTCCGATCTGTAGTGACATCATGTAGACTCGTAACGTATGATCGTAGGTATGTGCCCCCTTTTTGTATCCCGCAAAAATGCCTCTGACATATGCATCAAGTAACTTTTCGCTCTCAGTCATCTGTGTCAATGAGATCACCTATCCACTCATGTAATTTTGACCATAATTATTCGATTTTCGCTTTTTCGATAGATTCCCTACGGGAAACGCTTTAATCCTTTTAACACAAGTGAAGAAGGTACTTACTCGGCCGCACCTAATAGCCTGCTATTTACGTAGACGAGTGTGAACCTAATATGACAGCCGCCACAATAACTCCAAGGCGTAAGATGGGTTTGACTACAATTCTTGGTACAGTTGCTGTTATTGCGATGCTTATGTGGGGTACGGTCGTCTTCTTTCAGATTCAGACGGGGAACGTTAGGACTGAGATCCCCCATGAGCGGTACAGCGATGTAGTTCCATGGCCCTACAACATCAACTGGGGCGGTTCGTCTACTAATTGGTTTGATAACATGGACTATAATCAACTCCCTCTCAATCAGACATTACCCGATGATCTTCTAGAGCATCTTAATGACGTTATGTTTATCGAGTCACCCACAGAGCCGGTTCAGTTGTGGCGTTATGATGCTTACGACGAATATACAGGTTCATCTTGGCAGAAGACTGATGCGGCAATGAGTAATGTGACTCTAAACCTGATAACCCGCTCAGAGGCTGAGGCACTAGGCAATACGATTTACACCGTCTACCTGAATGTTACAGCGGGCCCAAATGTTGGAGCGGTTCGACTGCCCACATTATTTCCAGATGCGCTCATTATCCAAGACTCTTTTGTGACTGGCCAGATCGAGGATGGCCATTTTCAAGTTGATACTCCCTCCCGTCTGTTGAATTACGATCTATCTCTTGACGCGCTTGGCGTTGTACAGTTCCGTCCACTTCTCTCAGCCCCCACTGGGGAGCATGTTTTAGTCGCATATGATCTCACGTTCAGAAGTCAGGATCTCTCGTCAATAGCAGATAACTCTCTACGTGGTGATAGCTCACCCCCAGACATCTGGGCCATGTATGGGCCCTCCACTCTGGATGGTATTGACTTTACACAGCGCGTAATCGATAACATCTCACAATTTGAAGACTCTTCAGCGACCGCATTTCAGACAGCAACAACAGTGGCAACCTATTTCCAGACCAAGTTCAAACTGATAATGAATGCCTCTGAATATAATATCCGCCCCGAGGAAGGTCGAGAAACGACCGATTGGTTCCTCGAACGTGGTGGTGGACTGCCGATGGATTTTGCCAGCTCGTATTGTGTGTTCATGAGACATCTTGGTATTCCTGCTAGGTATGTTGCAGGATTTGCAGTTGGTGATGATCTTGGTGGCTATAGGGCCCTAAAGGTCCTGCATATGACCTTCTGGGCGGAGGTCTATATTCCAACATCCAGCACAACTGGTGAATGGGTACAGATATTGCCACTACCACTGCCCTCTGGCTCCGGGACCGAGATTCCCATGAACACGCCGGGTGAACTCAAGCTATATACTTGGGCAAACACTCCTCAGGGCTGGGTGGTCACTGGTGATGATTTTGTGATCAGTGCCCTGTTATTATCTGGTGGTGTCCCAGTTTCAGGGCAGCAGATCACTTTCCGCGATAACACCGACAATCACTTGATGGGGACCGCCATCATTGAGCAGGGTACTTTCCTACCCTTGGCAAATCTGACATATGCCTATCCTGACGATGCGACACCTGGTCTCCATAATATCTCTGCTATCTTTCAGGGCCCCACAGAACAGGTTGAGAACTTTACATACGTGTACGTTGTGGCACAACCTAATCCTTATTCTCCGAATGGCCCCTCCTCCCCACAATTTACTCTCAGTGAAACATATGATGTGGATCTTAGCCTAGGTCTAGACGACTATGTTGCCTATTGGGATGACATCTTGCACGTTCATGGGGTCATGACCGTGGGTGGTGATCCTGTAGATGGCACGACCCTAAATAATGACCAGATTCGTATCATGTGGGACGACTACTTCATGGGTAATGCGACCATTCAATCGGATGGTTCGTATGAACTGGACATTCCTCTAGACCCCTCAGATCATGTTCGAATGACTGTTGGAACACATGAGGTATGGTCGGAATATCTTGGTGAGTACAATTCTCAGGGCATTCCTATCTTATTACCCGCCCGATCCGCTGATAATTCGACTGTCGACTTACAAGGTAACATTGCGCTTACGCTCACAGCGACGCCTTCTCCAGTGGCTCGTGGGGGTACCCTGCATTATGACGGTATTTGCGAGCTACGAAATGGGACCATTCTGGTAGGCGAGACCATTGGGATCTTCTTCGACAGTACATGGATAACAGATGTGACCACAAACAGCACTGGTGGCTTTAGCTATGATTATATCATTCCTGTTGCACAGCCTCTGGGAACTTTTCCAGCTCAGGCAAACTGGACTTCCTCCTATACAGGTATTGCAGGAAACTGGAGCAATACGGTCGATGTGGAAGTCCAACTTAAGGCAGCTTCACTGACTATCGATTCTACTCCAAAAGATCCTGATGTAGTCCATCCTTATGAAAAGATTACAATATTCGGGTATCTCACTGATCAGCTTAATGGGTCTGGTCTGGTTGGGCAGGATGTTGATATCTATTGGGACACCGGAAGTGGTGCTGTTAAAATCGGCACAGCGACTACTGATGCCAACGGCTATTACGAGTTTAATTATACGGTCACAGATGCTTATTTTGGATCAGTTGATTATTGGTCAGAGTATGTATCCAGTTCTCCCTCCTATGAGGGTGCCACCTCTCCCACTCTCTCAATCACCGTGGAGAAGTGGGCTACCGATGTGACGATTTCCGTTTCCCCGTCTCCCGCGCATCCTGCTGAATTAGTAACATTCTCGGGAACCGTGTCTGTGCCGGATCAAGGATCACTTCTCGGAAATGCTCCCGTCACTATTTGGTGGCAAAATAGTACAAGTACCTATAATCTATCAGTGGTCTTAACAAGTGCGGCCACTGGTATCTACACGTACTCATATACAATTCCTCTTAATCACGAGTTTGGAACCATCAGTTGCTGGGCCGAGTTTGTATCACCTTGGGCTGCCTTTGCGGATGATGTTTCCGATATTCGATTACTGACTATTACAAACTATACCACCCATCTGAATATCACCTCTAATTCTACCGTATACCACCTTAATGAGACCGCTCATATCTGGGGATCTCTTACTTTTGAGAATGGCAGTCCTATCGTCGGTCGGCAAGTGGTCTTATCATGGACAAATGCCACCGATACGTATTATTACACACTACTGACAGATAGTCAAGGACGCTACGATTTCTATTACAACTTCTCTCCATCCAAAGATGATGTTGGTACTGTTGATGTGAGCGTATCCTTCACATCATGGACTCGATTGCACTCTGATGCTTCAGCTACTCTTGGCACGCTTACTGTGCAATTGTTCCAAGTCGATTTGACTGCTACTCTTGATGCCGCGGAATATCATCAAGACGAATCCATTACTGTTTCGGGGACATTGACCTTTCAGCATAATGGCAATCCGCTTGGTGGGGCAATGGTCACGATATATTATAGGAATGCAACCAAACTTATGAACTTCACAAAATACACCGATGCGACTGGCGCTTATTCATTCCAATATAATTTGACGCTTGATGATGCTCTTGGAGCGATCTACATCTGGGCTCAGTATACCAGTACTGATCCATTATGGACTGATGCTATCTCTGCAAATAGGACTGCAACAATAATTCTGTATAGGCTCTCACTCACAACCCAGACTAATTCAACATCATACCATCTCAATGAGACCATATGGGTCTCGGGTCGATTGACATTTCAGCACAATGGTACTGCAATAGTAGGTGAGTCAATTACGATACATATGCAATTGAGTAACGGAACTCTCCTGACATATTCTGGTTATGTGACAAACTCTACGGGTTATTATAATTTCTATTACAACTGTTCTCCAACTAAAGACAGTACGACCACAATCACGATCTGGGCAACGTATACAAGCACTCAACAGCTCTGGGATGATGCATCCTCTTCTCCTGGGGTTGATGTGGATCTGATTCTCTATCCACTTCAACTATCACTTACTGGTCCTGCGGCAGTATATCTTGATAATTCGGTCGTGTTGACAGGGAATCTAGCGCATCAGGGCGGATCGCCTGAGTTGACTGGGAAATGGGTGCGCATCTATCTTCTTGAAGGAAGTACTTGGACCTACTTGGGCCAGTCACAGACCGACTCTAATGGCGATTATCAATATGTGTACACATTTACACTCAGTCAGGGCGCAGGTGATTACACTTTCAAGGCAAACTACTCTAGCACTGATCCACTGACTGCCGATGCAGAGAGTAGCCCATTCACTGTGACTGCAATGCGATATGATGTCAATATTGATTTCACTGCAAGTCCTACTACCGCAAAACTGAACGAATCAATCTTTTTCTCAGTCCATCTCTACTTCGACAATGGTACTGATATACAAGGAGAAACAATCCTCATTCGATGGAACAATGGTTCTCTTTATACATTACATTCAGAGACCACAAACAGTACTGGTTGGATGAATTTTGTTTTTACTGGTTTCCAGGAGCATACAGTATGGACTGGTATCACTAGTTATGGTGAATTTTCAGGTTCCCGTCTGTACAACGCCAATTCATCAGCTCACATTGCTATAACTTTGGAACAATGGGTCACAGCCATTATTGGATACAATACTACTGGTGGGAGAACAGATTACTATGTCACAGACTGGGTAGATCTCAGTGGCGGGCTCTATTATACCGAGCCAGCACCAGATGTCCCCCTACCATCCGCCACTATCACCCTTCTCTTTGATGGAACTCCTGTTGATTCAACAGTCACACTTACTGATGGCTCTTTCTCGATCTCGTGGATGATTCCAGAAAGTACATCCCCCGGTCTACACACACTCTCGGTGGCGTTTTATTCTCCTGATAACTGGATCGCTGACTCAACAGACTCGATTACCCTTAATATTAGTGCAATCACACTCGTATGGACGTTGTTTGTGAATCCGAATAATCCCGCCTACCTGAGTGATCATCTCAATATCTCTGGAACGCTCTATCTGAGCAATGGTTCACCGTACAGTGGTGCAGCTGTGAGCCTCTATTGGGATCATCTGAGTGATGGCTTGAGTCCGCTCTTTATTAGTCAGGTCCTTACACAACCTGATGGGTCCTTCGAGTATATTTTCACTATTGATGCTTCAACAACTACTGGCTTTACGACCGTTTGGGCATCTTGTACTCCCTCAAGCTCGTATATTGTCGGCAGTGATTCGGAAACAGTGACTATTGAGATTCTGCCAATCCCTGTTAATTTGACTCTCACGTATTTTGATGACTCAGCGTATGTGGGTGACACAATCAATCTGGGTGGCTCGCTGCACTGGGGGAACGGTACTGGTTCGGCCATGGTGGGATATACAATAGCCCTCCTCTGGTCCGGGAGCCAAGTTGACTCTGTGGCCACAGATACCGATGGTGATTATGATTTCACATTTACAGTTCCTTGGGATAACTCAGTTGGGGTCATAACCTTTACAATTCAATTTGTGCGTCCTGATGCCTCTTTTGAGTCCGCAGAAGCCAGTGATTCTATCGAGATTTACAATCTTGTCACGATCACGCTTAATCCGCAAAGAGTGACCGTCGTCTATCGTGGTGATCAACTAATTGTGAACGGGACTGTGACTAATACACATGGGCCAGTCCAAGATGTACCGCTTGTCCTATTAGTCGATGGTGCTCCCACTAGTGTGACTACAACTACACTTAGTCAAGGGGCCTTTGTACTCACCTATTCGGTTCCGAGTGATCTTCCTCTTGGCCCGCATACATTCAGCGTGAACGTGACCAATTTCTACTACGAGTTGAGTGGGGCTGTGGGCACATGGGATGTGACGGTGAAATTACAGAGTATATTGTCTGTCTACGTAGATCATACATATACGGTCACAACTGGTGAGAATTTCAGCGTCAGTATTCGGCTCACAGATTCCGATGGCAATTTAATTGCTGGGGTAGTGCGCGTCTATCTCAATAATTCCCTTCTCTCAACTGAGAATATTGATTCTGGCGCATGGGTGGTTATTGAGTTTCAAGTTCCGTCATCCATTTCAGCAAGTGGCTATTATGTTGTGAGTGCGGAATTCGATGGTATCGAGTCTTCATATATTGATGGCTCAACTGCTGAAGGGGAGGTACCTATTCATATCTTCACTCAAGTGGTCTTCACATCCTCTGTTGAAACAGTTCAGGTGGCGGGATCACAACTCGTCATTAGTGGACAACTCACTGACGACTCGCCAAATGCAATTCCTATTGTTGGACGTAGGCTCACGATAGCTGTAAATGGGACCACTTACACAGCAACAACAGGTGATGATGGTTCTTTCTCAGTAGTGATAGCTCCTCGAACGGTTGTGGGTATCTATGAGGTTTCTATTGAAGTTCCAACTGAAACGAATCCTATTTCAGTTTCAAGATTTACGATCCAAGTTCAAGCTAATACAGGTGGTAATATGCAACTAGGTGATTTGTTAATTCCAATTACTGCTCTGGCAGGTGCAGTTATCGCGGTTCTGCTGTATCTTTACTTCGTCAGAGGTTTCTTCCATCCCTCTAAACGAGTGGGTGGTGTGGACATTCCAAGTAAGCTTCGCAACATCAAGAAGCTTGCAGATGCCGGAAAGTATGATGCTGCAGTGACTCTTGCATATCGTACCTTTGAGCAGATGTGTGGATTGAAAACGGGCACAGAGCGTCTCAATTCTGAAACGGCTCGTGAATATCTTGACCGGGTACTCAAGTCATTGCCTCTTGATGCTACTGCTATTGATCAGTTTGTGAATATCTATGAAGAGGCACGGTTCTCACAGCATGAGATCACACGAGGTCAGTATGAAGAAGCAGTCCGTATCTTTACCGATCTCTATCCGCGTTTAGATGTTGGAACAACCGACTGATCCGATTGGAGTGTAAGGAACTATGATGAATCCGAAGAAGGCTCTCTGGATTGTTTTATTCGCCCTTTCTTGGATTCCAGTCGGGATGCTGTTCGTTTCAAATGTGTCGAATGTTCCCGATGTCTATCCTCAGGACTTCAGCATCTATAATCAGGGCTGGAATGGATTGAGTACGTTCAGAGAAGACATAGAATCTATGGGCTATACACCTGTTGCCATTCAATCGTCGATGAGTGTTGTCACACGATATGAGGGCAATGCTGTTCTTGTCATCACGGGTCCCGTTCGTGACTTCTCTATTGATGCAATATTTGTCATCTTTGATCATTTAATGAATGGCGGCAGCGTTGTGATAGCCGATGATTTTGGGACTGCGAATGCCTCCTTTGCATTGCTTAATACTTTGATTTCCGGTCAGGTCACCGAGCATGCTCCCGTTCCAGTTCATGGTATTCTCTCTTATACCGGTGGTGTTCTTCTCGATCTGAACTCGTACGACAAGAGCCCGAAGCTTCCTATCATCACCGATTTTCGTCCCGGACTTGATGGTGGTGCCTTGACCGTTGGTGTTTCCAGTCTGCATCTAAATTGGGCCACTGCAATCAATCCGCGTTCGGCATTGGGTCTGGCAGGTATAGCATGGACCTCCGAACGATCATGGTGCGATCGAAATATTACCGACCCCAATCCGTATCCTGATGATGGTGAATGGAATGGTTCCCTGCCAGTGGTTGGGGCTCTAGATCTTGGAGGGCTGGTTGGTGATGGTTCGCGTGGGGGTCGCATTGTTGCGATAAGTGACCCAAGTATCTTTACAAATGATATGATTAATCGTGGTGATAATCGTCAATTTGCTCATAATGTGATTAATTGGGCTACTCATGGAGAGCAGAATCAGACAATTGTTTTCTGCGAAAATCTACTTGCAGTGCCATGGTACGCACCCGAATTCTTCTTTGGATTATATCTTAGTCGAGTTATCTGGCTGTCGACGCTCCCATTTGTATCATTCCTTTATCCTTTTGTTACGGTTGTGGGAATAAAGAAATACCTGCCAGATATGAAGAAACCCGAGGTAAAAGCGGTTTCAGAGGTGTTCTTGCGTCGGGGGCAGACATATTTCAGTGAGCGTATGGCCTATTACAGGACTGAGGGCAATTATGCCCGTGTAATTAAGATGTTATATCGTAAATTGCGGCGCGATATGAAACGAAAGTATCTATGGGCCGAGTATGATTCACAAAAAGTATGGGATCTTCTCAAAGCAAAAGATCCGAAATTGAAACGAAATGATTTCTTTAAGACGATAACGCGTATCGAGAAGATAGCAGCAAATCCCGCCATGAAAATTCATGAGAATGAGATGATGGATTTGTTCTTCTTCATGCGCAATATACAGAACAAACTTATCGCTACAAAAAAGTGAGGTAATAGATATGACTTTAGACGAGACTGACACAATGGGCGGTGGTTCTGTCGATGCATTAAGCATTGATGAGGTCCACAGTTTGACAACCGAGATCATCCGTGAGGTCCAACGAGTGATCGTTGGCAAGACGGACATCCTACGGGACTGTCTGATTGCAATGTTGTCCAATGGTCATGTTGTGCTTGAAGGTGTTCCGGGTCTTGCAAAGACGTACATGGCTCGGACTTTTGCGTCCATTTTGGGATGCCAGTTCAAACGTATACAACTCACCGTGGACACACTCCCTGCGGACATTCTTGGTAGTAATGTTTTCAATCAGCGCAGTGGCGAATTCTGGTTCAGGAAAGGTCCAGTATTTGCCAATCTGGTGCTTGCAGATGAGATCAACAGATGTCCCCCTAAATCTCAGAGTGCACTGCTCGAGGTGATGGAAGAACGTCAGGTCTCAATTGAGGGTGTGACACGAAAGTTACCTGAACCGTTTCTGATCATTGCCACTCAAAACCCTGTGGAGCAAGAAGGCACCTACCCCCTGCCTGAGGCACAGCTTGATCGGTTCATGTTCCGTCTGATTCTTGATTATCCTACTAAGAGTGAGGAGGCAGAAGTCATCAGACGTAAACATATTGGTGAGGCAACTGACCTGCGGGTTCTAGCGGATCCGGAAACCATTGTTCGGATGCAAAACACCTGTAAAAAGGTATACATCGATGATGACATCATCACTTACATTCGAGACCTCATTGTTCGCACCCGAAATGACCCTCAAATTCTTCTTGGTGGTTCCCCTCGGGCCTCCCTCGTACTTATGAGTGCATCAAAGGCACGTGCAGCCATGCAAGGGCGTGATTACGTCATTCCCGAGGATGTACGAAAGCTCGCAATTCAGACTCTCAACCATCGGTTATTACTTAAACCCGAGGCTGAGCTCGAGGGAATGACTGTAGAACGTGTCGTGTCCAAGATACTAGGTGAAATCGACTGTCCCCGATAGACTCTATCGGTCACATACTGTTCACTGGAGACGATATGCTGTGATTACTAAGAGAGGCTTTGTGGTTCTGTTCGGTGGCGTTCTTTTACTGACAAGTGGATTCGCCTACATGAACTTCTATCTCACTATGATAGGGGTATATCTATTGGTCGGTCTCGTTGTTACATTACCTCTTTTTGCACTTACTGCAAACCTCTCGGGGATTGAAGTGGAGCGCCAGATAGACAAGGGAAAGGTCTTTTCTGGTGATTTTCTACGGGTCCGTGTCACAATCAAGAATGTATCTCACAGGCATTTCGACTTCATTGAAATCTGGGATCAATATCCCGAGACTTGGATATTGGCCATTGGTGAGAACTTTATAGCATCGCGAATCGAACCTGGAAGTAGTATTACCTTCTCCTATATCTTGCAAGCGCGAATGCGTGGTCGATACTATATTGGCCCTACAGAGGTCATTATGCGCGATCGTCTGGGTCTACACTACTACAAACGAACTCTAAAGGCACGTACTGAGATTCTCGTATATCCTACTTGGAAAGATGTACGCAGAATGGAGTCACTTGGCAAGCAGAGGCAGCTTGGTCTCATGTTTGGAGCTCACAGAACAAAGACAGTTGGTATGGGCACGGACTTTGCAGGGTTCCGTGATTATGTTCCTGGAGATGCTTTTCGGCTCATTGATTGGAAGGCAAGTGCTCGTCGTGGTAAGATGATTGTTAAACAGTTCGAGATGGAGAAGAATATTCAGATCGTGTGTATGATTGATACGTCAGGTAGTATGGGTAATGGCTATCCTGAAAACACCAAATTAGAATATGCAATTCGTGCTGCTGTTCTTCTCTCCTATATGGGAATTGAACGAAAAGATCTTGTTGGAACCTGTGTATTCTCCGATAAAGTGCATACATTTGTCCCGCCAAGTCTAAAGCCTAACCATATGTTTGAAGTATTGGAATCATTGGCCCTTGCTGAACCAATAGGCTGGAGTAATTTTCCAGAGGCAGTGGAGTATGTCACCCGACAGCTCACAAAGCGTACTCTATTCATTTTTCTCACCGATTTGGAGGAGAGCCCGGGGCCACTGCTGACTGCAATGAAACGGGTTATTGCAAACGGGCATAAGGCCCAAATTATCAGCCCGTTTGGTCCTTGGTTCGAGGCGCCTGTAGGGCAGTTTGGTCCAGTAGAACGTGTTCTTGCTGAGGCTGTTCAGGAGGAGCTCTGGGAGCGTCGTAGTAAGATCGCACGAGCCCTATCACGTTTTGGTATTGATGTTGTAAATGTCGGCCCAGAAGACTTCCTGCCTGTGATCATTAAGCAGTACAATTTGGCAAAGCAAAGGGGGGTTGCACTACATTGAAGATAGTCACATGGATTCTGCGTATTCTATCCACCACAACTTTTGTCTATATGTGCTGGATTGTCTATAACCAGTTATCGGGTTATTGGGACTGGGCCTCTCCCTACACTTTCATTGTGACCGTCTTTCGTGTTCTCTCCCTCATATTGTTCTTTGTGACCATTATCGTGGTGAATGGTATAGCCAGTATAGTACTGGGAGGGCATATGGCCAATAGCTTGGTTGTAGGTCTCTATAACTCAATGGCACTCCACTTCTGGTATCTCCAACCATACGGTTCCCATGGTCCTCTTACTGATGTCTATCAAGTATTTCAAGTGTTTTCGACACAGATCTTTGATTTAGCTTTTCAGTTATGGGATGACACCTTTACATTTCTGTATTTTCTCTTTGCAGGAATTGGTATTGCGATGTTTTTGCAATCTCTATTTCGAATGGAACACAAGTTCGTTGGAGGTGCCTTTCTCTCCATTCAAGCAATTCTTATTGTGGCCGCCTTTCGAGATTTGCCCATTTATGGTGGCTCCCCTCCCTCTGGTGATTTTCTCACCTTTCTCGCGTCCGGTATGCAGATCTTGGCAATCGTGTCATTTGCATATCTCGAATTCAGTTACCAAATGATTTACAGCTACTCCGTAGGGAAACCCGTTGAAGACCGGGAAGAAACATTGAAGAAGCAACTGTTAGCTTTGCGGTCAGCCACCCGCCGCCAAGACGCTATAGAGCGTGGGGAGCGAACGTCCTCTTCAACAATGAGTCGAACAACTGGCGCAACTGCATTTTCATTCTTACGTGAGGTCATCGAACGAAAAATCATCGGTAGTCACAAGGCGCTTGAAAATCTAGATGCGATTAGTGATGTACGGCGTCTGAATATCTATGTAGATGAATTACTTGCAACAGATTCCTCTGCTCGTGACGAGCTCACCGCCAAAGCTGCTACTCCCTCTTCAGCTTATGTGATCAGTTCTACAATCATTGGGTCTGTCATCCGGTTTCTCAGTGTGGTGGCAGTGTCCTTTTTCCTTCTAAATCCTGCATTTCTCATGAATCTCCTTAATCTCCCTCCCGGAATTCGTAACAGTGTAGAGCTACAGCAACCTGAGATTGTTGTGCTCTTTCTAGTGCCAGTATTGCTCACCTTTGCCTTTGCAGCGGCCATGATAACTTGGTTGTCACAAGAAAGGTTGGAAGACGAGCCCAAATTGAGCCGTGAGGAAAAACGAAGTCTCCGGAAACGCAGAAAGGAATTGGAGCGTAAGATGCGAGAACTTGAACGTGCTCGACGCGAGCGATTCAAACGTTGGAGAAAACGCAAACGAAAGCCGGATGCCGAAGAAGATGAATGGGATCGCGCATTAGATGAAATCTACAAGTCATGAACTCGGAAGTGAGATGAATGAAGTCTTTTGTTCTCACACATGGTGATGTTGATGGAATCACCTCCGGTGCCATTGGTCTGTTGGCTTTCCCGGGGTCCTATCTCTATTTCACAAAGCCCTCTCAGATTCATACAGATCTCTATCGGGTCGCTAAAGATCGGCCCGATGTAGTTTCTATCAGTGATATTGCTCTGAACACCGCTCATTTTGATGACATTCTTAGAGCATTGTCACGGTTTCCTGATGACACTGTGATTCATTGGACCGACCATCATCCTATGGAAGCAAAATACAAGCGAAAGCTGGCGAAACGAGTAGATCTGTTCCATCAGATTGGTCCCTGTGCTGCTGAACTGATGTATCGAAAGTTTAAGGACAGACTACCAGAGCATGCTCTCAGGCTAGCTCTATATGGCGCAGTTGCCGACTACTGTGATGACACTCCTTTTACAAGGGAACATTTCGAAGACTTTGATAAACGAACGCTCTATCTTGAGGCGGCACTACTTGTTCAAGCTCTTCAAGAAATTGATTATCGCAGGGAGTCAAAAGATCTCACTTGGGAGCTCACGTTGGGAATTGAACCAAGTGCTATGAACAACATCGTGACGCTTGCTATGAAGGCAACGCGTGTAGAGCATGAGGTATTTAGATATGTACAGACGCATGCACGCAAGATGGGGCCTGTCGGTTATGTCCTTGATATGCCTGTCCACGGTTATCGTGGGAAAAGCGCAAAATTCGCAGCCTATGCAACAGGCTCACCAATAGGGATCAGTGCTCGCTCATCTGATGACGAGATCGATATGTCTATCAGGCGTCGAAATTCGACAATCAATCTGAATCGTGCTCTGAACAAAATTCTCCCCCTCCTCAATGATGCTCAAGGTGGTGGTCATCCAGCTGCTTGTGGAGGTAGTATGAAACGAGAAGACTTTCCTCGTTTTCTACAACTGTTAGGTGAAGAGGTAGCGTCTTTATCATAGCAGTAGCATGATTACGTTCCAGATTACCCAGACAACCGTCACTATTGCCTCACCTGCAACAATCCCGCTAAGAATTCGACTTGTCCTATCCTGTTGCATCTCTGCGCTCTCGATTCGATCGGGATACATATCTATTGTTTCCCCGGATTTCTTCTTTTGTTGGTAGTCAATAAATGCGCCGATGAGCATGGTTACTGATGTTGCAGGGGGTATCAGCAGGCCCACGACCAGACTGATGGGACTTGACCCACGTTTGTGAACTTCCCGACCAACTAGATACCCGATCACTCCAAACGATAGCAGGTACACGAACTGAATAATCGGATGCACTCCCTGAAAGATGGGGCTGTCCATGCCTGGTAACATGAGATGCCCAAGCCCCTGAAGACTTAGCACAAGAAATCCAAAAAGCTGGGCTGCTGGTGCAGGGAACTCGGCAGTACCAAAATGATATGTGGAATAGACCATATATGTCATTAACGAGCCAACGAACGTTCCCAGCATCATTCCTAAAAATACGGCTTTGAAGATATCTCTTCCTCGAACCCCTGTGAGTTTTCCGAGTTTCAGATGTACAAGTAACGCGACGGCAGCATCCTGAAGTGCTCCCAACATGGACATGAACGTAGTGACAGCTTGGAATGTGGTTCTGAAGAATAATATTGCTGGAATCGCTATAATATCTGAAATGTATCCAGCAAGCATTCCCGTTTCGCTGATTGCCCGTGCTGTGAAATATGCCGAAACCAATGCTAATGGCGATCCCAGTATGAACAGAAGCCAGTGAATCTCCAATCCGGCAAATGGTCGTAGTACGAAAAAGACTACTGTACCAATGATCATGAACAGGATTATTGATACGAGGGCAACCCATACTGGGACTTGACCATTTCTGGCTCGCAGGAACTCTCGCGGATTCTCTATAAGTTGTCGGAAGTCCTCCTTAAACGTCTGTAATGAGAAGAGTTCCTCCTTGACACGCAATAATCGTGGTTCTTCTGAAACCTTATGAGGCCAATCTATTATGAGCGACAAATCCTGTTGTTGGTTTTTAGTGCGTTCGATGAACATCTGTTCAAACCGATCGTAGGTCAGCGAATCATCTTTTCTACTGGTTGCAAAATCTCCTGCGATGACTGTTGCAAAGATTCCTAACGCAAGATAGAGTATCTCGGGTCTGTGAAGATGTGCACTATACGAGATTGGTTGAGCGCCCTCCAAAAAGATCCAGATCATCAGTGTCATAAGGCTCCCTAAAATAAGCGTGAGCGTTCGTTTCCATCCCACAAAGTATCCAATTGCGGCGATAAGCGGTGAATTGCTCATCCCTATCCAATTTGGGATTGCGGCAGCAGATGGGATAGTCGACTTAATCATGTACGGGAATGTTGAGAGTGATTCTCCAGTTGACGCCTCGGCTACTTTTGCCGCACCGACCCATGCTGCTGATATCAACACTCCTTCTGCTACATCCTTCTTGGCATCCTTGTCAAGCCCCATTGATATTATGCACTCGGCTTGAGGTTTAACTTGTGGCCACGGTTCTCTCTCAAACTGTTCTCTAAAGGGTGCAAGTAGCAATAGTCCAAAGATCGCACTTGTTCCAGTCACAAAGACGATAAATGGATACGTGATTAGACTTGCCGCCACATCTGGTGCGAAAATCTCTATTGCCGGAAATGTAATGAGTACGCCAATAGATATCATAGATGCCCCATTCGCTATTGCTACGACTATTGTGTTCTCTTCCTTGGTGTATTCCCCCTTAGCACCCAGAACTAATGCTCCGAGCATCTCGGCTCCCACAAAGTACACCATTCCCAATTTGAGAGCAAGATAGATGCCCAAAAATGTCATCACAATACCCACACCAATCCCTGTGACTATTGCTCTCTTTGTTAATGGGAACTTGGGTTCTACCAATGCACCAAGATAGATTATGATTCCGCTGATACCCATTATGGTCATTTCAGTAAAGACGCCCACACCAAGACTTGTTCCAAGAAATAGTATGATGAATAGGCCACTCACTCCCAAATCTCTCTTTGTCACCCGTTCGTGTCTCAGAGATGCGATTAGAAGAGTGCCCTCTATTATCCCTGCTGAGATAACACTTGGATCGTACCAGCGGCCCTCACACATGACCACAAAGACATAGAACAACCCCGCACCAAATAGACCTGCCAATGTTGTTCGAGTTGATCTACGGTCTTTAAGCAAGGGGGCGGTCTCCGGGTGATGTCAACGGTGTGTGGCTTCGGCGAGAGATAGCTTGTTCATCCGAACGTGCGAAAGAGTGCTGGAGCGGCCCATCTTTTATAGGTTTGGCACAAATCTGGCCTCGTTCTTATTACAATCTCAACGTTTCAATGATCTCTTGGACTGATGGTCCCTCGATCGCAAGTATCTTTTCTCTTGACTTGTGTCCCGTGACAATCATGATGTGCGACGTTGATATTCCTATGATCTTTGCAAGTCTTTTCACGAGTTCCGTATTGGCCTTCCCTTCTCTGGCAGGCCCTCGAAGATTGATACTGATGTGAGTATCTGTGATCTCTTCAATAAATCGTTTTGACCTGGAGTTGGGTCTCACAAGAACACGTATGAATATGCGGGACTGTTTTTCCCAGATGGCGGTTTTTTCCATGCCTTTTTCATGTGACCCTACCCATTTTAGTGTGCCTTAATCTGTAAATTCAGATTGGCGAGAGGCCCACTGAGATTTACTTAAATCGGGTAACGTTCTGAATACATAGTAAGGATTTAACGAGTAATTCCAACGGGGTGAATTTCAATGTCTGATCCAGTAATGGACGCATATACACAAGCATATAATGACTCTGGACAACTGATCCAGGCCTTTGGCGTTATTACCACGTCAGGTCAGGTTCTCTGGCAAAGTAGTAACTGGGATCTAACTGCTGATGCACCAGGACTTGGTTCTGCAGTCGTGAAGGGCGCCACATCTGTGGTACAGAATCAAGTGAAGTACAGCACAATTCGAGTGACACCTGAAAGTCTTGTGGCTCGCAGTGTGGCTGGAAACGGTACACTTGTTCTGGCTAAGATTGAGGGTGACAAGTTCGTTGTTGCATGGGCGGACCCAAGTGCGCGTCCTGATCAAATCTATGTGGACGTTGACCGCGCGGCAAAGAAGCTCAAGGGCAAAATCTAAACACATCTATACATATGGGGCAGGATGAGGGGCCATATGATTTTCTACCCCTATCCGGCCTCGATATTTTATTTTTGAGGGATGCTAATGGAAGATCCAATCGGTCAAGCCTGGAACGCCTTGTATACTGCTAATCCGAAGATTCAGGCATTTGCTGTTATCAAAGGATCCACAGTTGCATGGCAGACCTCGAACTGGGATCTTGTAGATGAAGCAGAATCTCTCTCATCTGTTCTGAAGACCGCACCCGAAAAAATCAGAGTGAATAAGGTCGAGTATCATCGTGTATACTTGGATGAGACCTCCTTTGTAGCCACAGCCGACAAGAAAAAAGGCCATCTCCTCATGAGCCTTGTAACAGCCGGGACTTGGCTAGTGGCATGGGCAACTCCCGATGCGGATCCAGAACTTGCGCAGATTGATCTTGCTAAGACCGCTTTTGACCTTCGTGATAGTGTATAGACTGCCTTTTTTTCATATGTGATGATTCAATGTTGGCCGTCTGTAGGTCAACATGATTCTCTGTAACTTATCAATGATTCTCAATAAATCAAAATGGCAGTAGATTTAGATAGTCGGAGAGCCCAATTATATTATGAGGGATCTACTATGGCCGTTGTTGCTTTTATCATGCTCAAGGTTCGCACGGACTCTACAAGGGGTGTTCTTGAAAAGGTCAAGTCTTTTGCAGAGACAAAACAAGTTCATATCATCTTTGGGGCGTATGATATGATCGTAAAGGCCGAGTTCAAGGATAACGATGAGATGAGTCGTTTCGTTGTGGATAAATTGAAATCGCTTGATGGCGTTATAGAGACCGCCACAAATGTCTGCGCCATATAATCGAGTTCCTGATAATGATTACTCGGTTTCAATTGGCCAAACCACAAGATGTCGGAATACTATTCACTCTATTTCTCAGGAAACAAAATGGCCCGAATCTGTTTTTGGGTTTCAATCCATTTGTCTATGCCTGTTGCGTGGACATTGAGCAAGAATTCGTAGAGGTCAAGGACATCACTATCTACAACATCTCCCTTGATCATTTTGGCAATTGTTTCCCTGCCCGCTGATTCAATTGTCCATGCTTTGACTACAAGCTCGGATAATCTCTTTTTTTCATCCTCTGAAAAATTATATCCGAAGACATCGTTCAACCGGTCTATTGCTTGCTTGACTCGCCCCTTTAAGAGACGTGCACCTGTGAGTCTTGGTGTTGTTGCTATGACGAATCCCTTTGCAGTTCTTCGATAATAGTCCGTCGTTCGTTTTCCCGTTGTCACCGTTCCATATTTGATGATCAGTCCTGCCTCAATCAATCTCGGTAGATGATGATATACCTGATTCTTTGTGACGGCCTCAAGTTCATCATCCATTGCAGATAATTTCACGATTTCTATTACTGAGAGCGCATGCCGTTTGACCTCACGTTGCCGTATAATGAGATCACCAGTTTCATCATCTCTCATACGAGTGGTGATGATGTCCTGTACGCCTTTTTTCATGGTCTTGAGGATTGCAAGACGTACTGGGTCTTCCAAGGTCTGAATTATCTCTTCATTGGTCACAAAGACCAATTCCTTCTGGGGCGTGCGTCCCTCAGCAGTCAGTTCTATCTCTCTTAATGTGTCTGTCAACCTGTCAATATCTTCAGGTTGGTTCGTTATTGAGGCGGTCATAGTCACTGTTTCATACCCCTCCCCCCATATAAAAATACGTTTATAGTATATGAAACAACCCCATCGACCAAAAATAGTGTGTCAAACAAACCTTTATATGGATTTGATTAACAACTATGGTAGAAGTTATAGTTTGATATACAAACCATCTGGTGATTAACATGGTGCGCGAGATTCTTACTCTTAGACATGATCGAAAAGAACTACCAATTGAGCCATTTGACGAATTTAATAGTATTGATCGGATGGTGAGGTGGTCTCGATGATTCGACATAGCAGTCGTCATAATCGGCCTCGTCGCAACTATGAATCCCCAGAGATTGTCCAGGCAAAGGCATTCTCTTGCCTGTATTCATTTAGAAGGTGATAATTATGAATAGTCGAAATAATAAACCAAAATACAACAACACTCCTAAGATGGTGATCTCAGCGCAAGCAATAGCACACACCTATTTCCGTCGGTGATACTATATGTGGGATTTACCTGAGCGAGGGGGATATTTCGAGCGTGCCTCTTATGATGGCAACGATCGTGGGAACTCCCCCTCCCTTTCTATTGCTGAGGTATTGGCATGGGAGGTCACCTGAACTTCAGGTGACATTTCTTTCTCCTGTAGTTCCACCTTTGTCGTGTTTTATCGTTCAAACAAGTCCACAATCGACTATTAACTAGGTATTGTATTGCCAATTTTTCCTTTGTAATGTTCAAAATTCATCATGCTCTTAAGGTGGTTTGTAACATCATATTCCATATATCAAATGGAGCTGACCATTTATGGCATCTGATGAATATGCTTCTGATGATGATACAGGTGCAAATGCATCTGAACCTAAAACTGAAACTGAGCAGTACGTCCCCTCACGGATGAATTGGCTCTACGTCTTTGCGATCGGTCTTGGATTTTTCACCACTGGTGTGAGCTGGAGTGTTTACAACAGCTATCTGCCGGCCGACTTTCTCCCTACTTTTATTGTGGGCGATTTACAGAATACCATTATTGGCGCAATTATGGTTCTGGATAATATCTTCGCATTGTTTATGCAACCTTGGATTGGAGCCCATTCTGACAAGACGAGAACTCGTTGGGGGCGGCGAATGCCCTATATCATGGCGGGGATTCCTGTCGCCGCAGCCTTCTTTACGCTCATATCTTATGGTTGGGCCTTGGGAAGCTTCTGGCTTATGTTTGCAATGATCACGATCTTCAACATTGCCATGGCATTCTATCGCGCACCAGTCGTGGCACTTATGCCTGATCTTGTTCCCTCGGAACATCGGACCAAAGCGAATGGTGTGATCAATCTAATGGGCGGCATTGGTGCTATCTTTGCCTTCTTGGTGGCCTCTCGAATCTACAAGATACACGATCCGGTGATTGGTGCATTCCTTGGTGTTACTGCACAACAGTCAGGTCCAGTATTGACCTTCTTGACGACCAGCATTATCATGGTTGTTTCTCTGATTGTACTCTTCGTTGCAGTCAAAGAACCAGAGATCCCCCCTCCTGATTCCAAATCTGGTGAGATTGGCATCATGGAGGCAATCAAGCAGGTTTCTTTTGCAGAGGACAAGTCCGCCATTGCGCTTCTCGGAGCCATTCTGATGTGGTTCTTTGGATACAATGCTATAGAGACTTGGTTCACCAAATATGGAAACGAGGTCCTTGGCTTTTTGACTGCTGATGCCTCATTTCTACTGAATGGGATTGCGATCTCCTTTGTCGTCTTTGCAGTGCCTGCGGGTGCTATTGCGGTGAGGGTGGGGCGAAAGAACACTATTGTTGCGGGTCTTGTCATTATGATTGGATCACTGACGGCTCTCTGGTTTGTTACCGACTATATCACTATCATTCTGGTGCTTGCTGTTGCAGGTATCGGTTGGGCAATGGTTAATGTGAACTCCATCGTCATGGTCTGGCAGATGCTTGGCCAAGAGCGTCTTGGTGCTGGTACTGGACTCTACTATTTGGCAAGTATGTCGGCTGCGATTTGTGGGCCATTGATCTCCGGAATCCTCTTTGATCTGACCTCCATCGCGTATCTGTTTCCGGTATCCATTAGCTTCTTTGTGATTGCTCTACTACTCATGGTTGGAGTTCGAACTGGCGAGGCTCATCATGAGGCAATTGTTGAAACCCAAGTGTGATTCTCTTGAGCTGGGACTACGGTCCCAGTCTATTCTTTTTTTATTAGCGTTTCTTACTATTTATAATATTTTTCCATTGCACTATACTTAAGAAGCGGAAGCCTCCGATGGTGATAACGGCGTTATCCAAAATGACACGCGACCGAGTTGATTCACTAAGACTCAAAATCAAAAGCATTCGTTCCGAGCAGAATCTTGTACTAAATGCGCTAGCAGCTCTTACTGGTGCAGTTTCTGGAGCCGTGGCTGTAGTATTTCGGCTTGCCGTGTACTGGCTCTCTGTTGCCTTTTCCATTATTCCTGATTATATCGGCATAATAGGCTGGATTATCGTTCCGGTAATTGGCTCTCTATTTAGTGGATTTCTCACAACTAGGTTCGCCCCCGAGGCCAGTGGCCATGGGGTTCCTGAAGTAATGGAATCCTATGTTCTAGAAGGCGGCAAAATACGTCCGCGTGTTCCCATCATTAAGACCATTGCCTCTGCTTTTACTATTGGCTCAGGTGGGTCCTGTGGGCGTGAAGGCCCGATTGCTCAGATAGGTTCAGGTACTGGATCAAGTCTTGCCCAACTGTTCAAACTTGGTCGCCGTGATACTCGAACGTTAGTGGTCTGTGGACTCGCATCAGGTATTGCCTCAATCTTCACAGCACCTCTTGGTGGTGCCCTATTTGGTCTCGAAGTCCTCGTTGGTGAGTTGTCAGGCGTTTCCGTAATTCCTGTCATTCTTGCATCTGTCATTGGTGTTGCCATTGTGAATGGGTTCTTTGGTCCTGACGCCTCTTCGCTCAGTGCTCCCTCTCTAACACTGACTAGCTACTCAGAATTAATCTTCTATTTCATTATGGGCCTGATGTTCGGGGTGATCAGCAAGGTCTGGGTCAAGATCCTCTATGTCTTTGAGGAATTCTTTACCCATCTTAGAACATCTGATTATTTCAAGCCCGCCCTTGGTGGTCTGGGGATTGGTCTCTTGGGTGCATGGGTTGTTGTCTTAGAATGGAATTTCAAGTATTCTGGCATCTTTACCACTAACTCTGCGTATGTTCCAGCAGTGATGGGGAGTGGTTACGCATTCATTAATGCCGCATTAATAGGATCAGTTCCATTCTTGGCACTAATCACCTTTGGATTTCTCAAGATGTTCGCCACAGCCTTTTCCATTGGTTCAGGTGGTTCAGGCGGTGTCTTCGCACCCACCCTGTTCATGGGTGCAGGAATCGGCGGTGCTTTTGGTATTATCTTTAATATGATCGCTCCCGATATTGCTCTGCATCCCATGGCTTATGCCTTGGTTGGGATGGCAGCCATGTTTGCAGGTGCAGCTCATGTTCCAGTTACTTGTATCGTCATGACCATGGAGATGACTGGTGATTATAATCTCATTCTCCCCCTGATGATTGCAGTCGCTAGCTCCTATATGCTTGCTGTTACAATCATGCCTGAGAGTATCTATACCGAAAAACTCCGGATGCGTGGTATCAACCTCAAACGTGGCCTCTATATCGATGCTCTTCGCAGTATTACTGTGAAGCAGATCATGACTCGTGAGCCTGTGGTTCTCTCCCCGGATATGACCGCTGATGATGCTCTTCGCGTATTGAATAAGACGCATCACACCAAGTTCCCAGTTGTGGATTCAGATGGTAATCTTGTTGGCACCGTTATTGCAGAGGACTTGGAGAAACGATATGATTCGGAAGGCAATCCTCTCAAAGTACGTAACCTTATGATGCAGAAGTTTCTCACTGTTAATCTTGACACTACTATGGATGAGGTACTTCATGCGATGATGAAACAACTGGAAGGCCATGCAGTAGTACTCGACCCCAGCAATCCACACAAGATGTTAGGATTCATCACAAAGACTGATGTCTTTAGGGCATACGAGTCTGCTATTGCCTCACTTCGACTTGAGGGGTCTATTGAGGAGTGTATTCCCGTATTTACTGATAAGGTATAAACAAGTCCCTATGCTGCGGATGCTTATGGTTAACGACAACCCGACATGCGTGATATGTGGGAAGCCATTTACCGACCATGATCCAGGTATTCCTATTCTTGGTTGGGCCCTTGATATAATTGGGACCAAAGGATTCGCACATTATCTGTGTGTCAGTCAATTAGCAAACGAAACCAGCTATCTCCGTGGGATCGCTCCTTGGGATATTGGCCAGCCACATCCAGCGCTTGTAGATCTTGTCGAACAAAAGAAATTACCTCTTGGATCCGTGTTCGAGCCGGGCCCGGGTCGTGGTGATAATGCGCTCTATCTCGCCTCGAAAGGATATGATGTCACAACCTCTGACATCTCCCCTTCAGCTGTAGAAGCACTACGAAGACGGGCTCGGGATCTGGGCCTCTCGCTAAATGTCATTCAGGCTGAGGTCATATACGGTCTCAATTCTCTCACCGGCAAATTCGATATTGTCTTTGAGCGCTCATTTCTGCAGACACTTCCCCCTCTGATGCGCTCCCGCTACATAGATCGGGTTGCCTTACTTCTTCACGAAGGCGGAATATATGTTGGGATCATCCGTGGCCCGCGTGACCCCCCTCCTGTCACTCAACCTTATGCGTTCACAAAACAGGAGATACTCGAACTATTTGCTCCACGGTTTGATATAATCGAGGTCGCTCCTACTGTTTCAGGGCACGATGATAATGAACTGACCTTCTGGCTTGTCCAAGCCCGGCTTAAGACATAGTAGGGGTCTCATCTATATTATTGGGGACCGATACTGTTTCTTTGCCACGACTTGCCACACGAAATAGCACAAGTGCAAGGAATGACATTATGACTGCAAAATACATGATCGGATGGTAATCCGGCCAGAGCGCATACAACACTGTTGCATAGATGGGGCCAAAGACACCTGCTATTGATAGAACTGATGAGAGCAGACCGGAGGCGGTTGACTTCTCAATATTTCGCTCGGTCACGTATTTGAGAGCACCAACATAGAGGAATGCCCATGATGCTCCAAGCAGGATTTGTGAGGGAATTATTTCGAATATATTTCTGGCCAATGTGAACCAGAAGAATGTGACTGCGCTCCCAATGAGACCAAGAGTGACCAGCTTCTTGCAGGCCATACGATCTGTGACTGTTGCCATGAATACTACTTGGGACACAGAGTTCGCCGCTTGTACAATGCCGATCATTATAAGATCCCCTCCCAAGTCTGCAAGAAAGAGCGGCCACAGTGTCCATATTGCAAAAGCGCTGCTGTGTCTTATGAAGACCGCAGCATAGATTGCCGCATTTCGTTTGAATGTTTCGACCGGAAATAATGGCACGGGAACTTTGACTCGGTGAACTTTAGGTAGCGTCAACGCACTGCCAAACGCCAGCATGAAAAAGAGACTCGAGATCGCAAAGGCATAGTGAATATTGAAACCTGCTGCAACACCTGCGATTATGGTTCCAATTCCCCAGCCCATGCTTCCAAACGTGGCAAAGTGCCCCATCTTCATCTTAGAGTCGTGAGCATATGCAGCCAGTGCTCCGGGATATATGCCGACCGAGAAGCCATTTGATATTCTGATGATAAAGAGCAAGACCGGGTTTGTTGCAAACCATAACAGCCCGAATGTGGCTCCAGAGAGAAGGAGACCTAATCTGAGAACTATCCGTCTACCATAGATATCCCCCGCACGGCCAAAGATGTAACTTGAGATGAACGACGCTGCTGCATACGTGCCGACAAGAAGTGTGACATAGAATTCATCCACACCAAGATGATCCCGCGCAAGGATGGGAATGTATGTGAACGCCGATAGAACCGCTGCACCCGCCATGAATTGGATAGTCTCTGTCTTCACAGTTTGGCCCCAGATTTCGACTTTGACCAACGATATTAACTGCGCGACTGGTGCAACTGGTCGTTCTCGTTTACAAAAGCTTTTCACTGTTCACGTTATTCTTTTATCATCTACTAGGTGAATTTCGAAATGGCCAAACTATCACCAGGACTAAAGTTCGTTGTAATCAATTTGGACGATTTCGTAATCTTAGTTATTGCTCTAGCTATTATCTATTGGCTTCTTCCAATCTACTTTGTTCCACTTGCTCTAATTCTGGTAGTGGGTTTCATCATCCTAATTGCAGTCAAGTATCGCCTTCTCTATACAGCCCTTAATGACGAGCCACGAAACTATGATGTCACTGAAATGATTGGTGAGGCGATCTCTACGATCACTCCTTCTGAGGGGCATATCCGTCTCGGTGCTGAGATCTGGCACGCACGTTCTAAGGATATTGAGATACCTGCTGGTTCACGAGTGCGTGTGGTCAGTCGAGACGGAATGGTGTTGCAGGTCACTCCTATAGATCCCCATTGATCACAAGAGATTCAGTATCCAACTATCTCCTATGTCTGAGATAGATGACTATGGCAATGACAATGACAATGGAGGTTGTGATTACAAGTACCGCCAACCATGTGGAGTCTGGATTCTCTGTGGGAACTGTTGTAGTGTTTGTGGTAGTAGTTGTAGTTGTCACTGATGTGGTGTTTGATACGGTGGTCATGCCATACGCATAGAACACGTCCATCTCGTTATTTCGCCCATCTGCCCAGGCGACATGTACACGATTACTATCGTCGACTTGGATGCCCAAATATTCTCCCGGCCTTGAAAATACATTTGAAGTGTGTTCGCTGGCTATCGGAATCTCCGCTCCGAATTGAGGCGTAGTTCTATTGGTTCCTGTAAATGATACTCTTCTATAGACTGGGCGATAGTATGCCCCCTCTTGACTATAGTATGCAATATGCAAGTTTCCGGTCTTGTCAATTGCTAACTCGGGGTTCCATTGATCTCCACTGGTCCTATCGTTGACTCTGATTCTATCGCTCCACGTCATGCCCTTATCGTCAGAATATCGAAGATATACGTCAAATGTTTCTGTGTCGGGATACGTGTCGGCCCAGAGTAGATAGAGTCTGCCATGCTCGTCAAACCGTAGTACTGGCAAGGTCACTCTACTGGGATGGTTATCGACGTTTCTAAACCGTGCGTATTTACCATCAGTATTTACAATAGTATCATTCCCAAAGCTGGCTCCGCCATCCTGACTGCGATCGAACAGAATGTTTCCATACTCACTGTCCGCAACCCACGAAATATGTCCATGCCACATACACAACTCCATCGTTGTCGATTGCCAAGTACGGCCCGACGTGGCCAGCCTCTGCAGAGTCGGAGATATTTGCAACATCAAAGAACATCCCCCGTCATTTGTTGATTTGGAGAGCTTGACTGTGACATTTCCGTTGTTGGACATATCAACGTCATCATATGCAATATAGATTGTTCCATTCTTTGAGATTGCCATAGTTTCCTTATCCGCAAAATATGCTCCATATGATGCGCAGGCAAGATCCCATGTTGTACCATTATCTTCGCTCTTTGCCAACGTTATCTGTGAAAAACTCGAGTAGGTCCCATATTCCAAGTATGCATAATATATGACTCCATCACGCCATACCATCCATGGGTCTGATTGTCGTGTGTTCTCGCTTCCAAAATCCCTCATATCCACAGGTTTGCTCCATGTTCTACCACTATCCGCGCTTCTGACCCAGCTTACTGAGGCGCCTCCTCCATTATGTGTTTCTGAATTTTTCCAACCTATGTATATCTCATCGGGGTTTCCGAGTGCCATTGTCACCTCGACATGGTGTGCATATCGTGTATCGTCTGTTGAGAGCAAGACGTTGTGTGAGAATGCAACGATCTCCTCTCCTGTCTGTGCGAGCTGGTATGACCTGTTGCCTCTGTCTGGTACAGACTGCAATGGACTTACTGTGGATATTACGAGAAAGATTGCAACACAAAGCAGGACCTTATTATTCATTTAAATTACCCGGACTATCAGTGCCAAAGGTTGCAATCCTGTAGAGATTAATCTTGATATGAACGCATCAGATGTGTGATCAGAGCCCAATACTCTTCAGCGGTTGTTCAAGGCAGAATTTCTCGTCAGTCTTCCAATCGCCAGTTTGTGCATCAAATGTCTCAGCCCATAGACCGTACGTCTGAGAGTGCTTGTAGTCTATGATCAACAGCTCATAGTCCTTTGCGAGTTGCCAGATGAATGACAGCAATTCAGAAAAGTGCGCAGAGGGGAGACGCGCATACCACACAAAACCATCCGGGATTTGTCGGATGCTTGATGAGAATGGGAATGTTCCCTCCTGTAGTTTGGCTATCAGCCGCTCGGTCTTTGTGCGTTCGGCCTTCACGATGAGCATTGGTGTATTATAGACATCAAAATGTGTCCAGTTGATGAATACCCGGAATGAGTCAATGACCTCCTGTAACCGAAGAATCCGTTTCGATATCTTCTGTTGGATACTGCCCTCTCTCGGGTTGAGTCCGATCTTCTTGATGATGTCGATATTTTTTTGGCGAGCATTATCAGTCAGTTCTTGAAGGATCTTTGCATCGAGATGATCGATCTCAAAATGCTCTGTGGCCACCTCATTCTTCTTAGGCCGAGTAGCAGATCGATCTTGCTCTCTCTGAGGTTCTTGAGACCACCAGCGTTCCCAGTCAAAGTTCCAAGTCATCCGTTCAGGATCCCATGCTCCAAGTTGAGGTCGTGTGTGTATTGAGCCATAAATCTCCTGTAGAGTTGGGAGTTCCCTTACGGATTGCACAATGCCTTTCTCTCTCATTCTCTCAAAGGCACTCTCAAGATGAATGAGCGTTTCAGGAGGTTGTCTAAACTGTACAAGCATCCCTCTATGTTCTCCACCGAATACCCGTGATCGATATGCGGTGTATGGGTGTTCCTCACAGAACTTCTCGATCTTGATGAGATCCTTGTAGGACTTGATCTCGAGAAGATAATCATATAGTTCCAGCCCCAATCTATGTGCTCTAAGATATGGCTTGACTCCTAAATAGACGCGATCCTCAGCAAGCTTGGCAAGCCATGTTATCACTGTGGGTGTTGACTTTCCTATCTCCTCGGCTATCTTCTTGGCGGGGGCCATCGGCATCTCTTGAAGTTTGAATAGAAGCTCAAGCATCTCTTGATTCACTTGTGCACAGCCCTCTTATTCAAAAGTATGCACTTATAGTTGGCAGGCCCGGACCTCCACCTGTTGGTGGATCGAACGAGAATATGTCCGAAATGAGGACTTTCCCACCGCTTCTGTTCACTATTGATGCAAGCATCTGAATCTGATACCAGCCGCACTCGTATGCCATATCAATACAATCAATTTGAAGTGTTGAGGATGAAGGCGGTTTATGCACGCTCACTCTGAATGAGTATGTTGTACCAGATGGTAATGTCACCCAGAGACTAATGTCGATTCTTGTGGGCTCACTATCGGTAAATGCAAATTCAACAAGGATCTTAATGTCGTCAAAATACGTGTCCCCATCAAGATCGTCATAGTATGCATTAGAGATATACACGGATTGCGATTCACTGGTCAAAACTCGTGTTGGTGCTGCATTTACGAGAGGGAGGAGTGTGATGACCATCAGGACCCCCAGTATGACCATACTCTTGGCTCTATTCAGCGGTCTCACCATATG
The DNA here is from genome assembly GCA_021498125.1 of Candidatus Thorarchaeota archaeon. NCBI lineage: Archaea > Promethearchaeati > Candidatus Thorarchaeota > Candidatus Thorarchaeota archaeon. Next base: position 249,891 of record JAIZWL010000001.1, read on the forward strand.
CTACTTTTTTCACGCGCTATATAAGTGTACTTGATTCTAACTTTTCATATACATTTTTAAGTCAGTTTAAAATTCTCGTATATATCGGAAATCGTTTCCGACTGGAGTGAGAGAATATGAAACGGACAATATCGGCCGTAATCTTGTTGGGCATCACCTTTGCTCTCCTAATGCCATCGCTTGCAACAGCAGTTGACAATCGGATAATCATGAGGGGAGGTTATGGTGGTGGCGGTGGTGGTCCTCCGACAACCACCCCCACCGAGATTGTATATCACACAGGCACTGCCAACAGATGGGCGGTTATCATTGGAATCTCTGATTATGAAGGATCAACGAACGACCTTTGGGATCCTGATAAAGATGCATTAGAGATGGCCCAGATTCTTGAAGGCTACGGTTACAATTATGCCATTGCTCTCAATGATGCTGGAACCGCAGATAATATTGTATTATTGCTCGATTGGCTCATCACCAATGAGGATGCGAACTCTGATGTGGTATTCTTCTTCTCAGGACATGGCTCCCGTGTTGAAGATGGGACTTGGGACACTGACATCGAATCGGATGGTTATGATGAATGTATAGTGTCCTATGATCTCGTTGCAGTGACAGACTCGTACATGGCCAGTAGGTTTTCAGAGCTTGAGTCCACACACTTTGCAGCTGTCTATTGTAGTTGTCACAGTGGAGGTATGTTTGATCAGTCATATGAGACCCAGAGTGGATCTCTCTATATCGCAGCTGCAGAAGCCGATCAGTATGGTTGGGACTACAGCACTCTAGAGAATACACTGTTCTTCTACTACTTTGGTGATCAAGGACTTTTGAATGGCCCATACGACAATCTGCAAGATGCCTTCTGGTATGCAAGACCATTTGTCATAGCTGAACAGCCGGACAGCTGTCCAATAATGCTGGACAATCTGGGTACACCATTTTATGTCAAATGAGGGGATTCTCTCCCCTCTTCTTTTTTGTGTGATACCCGTGCTTAAATCCCTTAATACCAATAGATTGGTATGGCATTCGAAGATCTTCTAATTGGTCTCGGAATTGGTCTTCTTGTTGCATTCATTGTCTACTTTGCAATGAACGCGCATCTCAGGCATAGAATCTCTGTTGTTGAGGCCGAGTTCAGGCAGCTCTGGGCTGAACAAGAAGGCAAGCTCCGGCGTGATGTTGCTGACCGTAGTAGGAGAGTTATCAAGGGAAAGATTGCAGAACAGATTGTACCATTGCTCCATGACATTTTCAAGTATGATCCTGCTGATGCCCGTTTTCTAGGGGCTCCAATTGACTACGTGATTTTTGATGGTTATACCCGCGTCAAAGAAGGCCATACTGATGAACCGATTACAGTAGTCCTTGCGGATGTGAAGACTGGCGCAGCGCGACTAAGCCGAACTGAGAAGAAAATTAAAGATGCTGTTGAAGCAGGGCGTGTTCGCTGGGAAACCATTCATCTTGATGTATAGACTACTCGTTAGCCTCGAAAACACTCTTTCATCAAAATTCGGAGTACTGCATCATGTAGCAGATCCTCGTCGGGAATTCCAACAAGAGTCTCGTTGCAGATTCGAATAGTAGGTGCACCTTGTACATGGTTCGCACAGCCACATGAGCAACCTTGTTCTACATCGATTTTAGAAATTACTGCTTCGGGAACTCCATATTTCCGGAACATCTCTGCAACCATGTCATATGCCAGATCGCAAAACGCACATGTCTTGGTAAAGTAGACCGCAACACAGCTGCATAACGCGCATTTCTGTTCGAATGTATCACTGTCTTGTATTTTTAATGTCACGTCCAAAAAAGGCACGGTCCCTTTTCATCAAGTTTTACAACCATATGTTCAATAGGTTATATTACGACCTGTTAATAAGACATGTTCGGATGGATGGGCAATCTCGTATTACGACATGCCTCCTCCTATAACTCTGACAGTTTATCTGTTCACACAAGTAGGATTCAAAAGCGGAAACCTTCCACATCTTCTTTAAAGAGAACTTCGCTTTCATATATCTCCCGCTTCTGAGGTCACCGCATTGAATGAGTCAACAACATTGTTAGATGCACAATCATATTACAACAAGGCGATGCATTATCTTGAGTTTAATGAGCCTCATGCCGCAATTGACTCTCTCCGTACTGCTGTTAAGATCGCCCCTACTTTTGCTGAGGCTTGGCATCTTCTAGGTTCGCTTCTCCAAGACAACGGATCCCCCGACGAGGCACGTTCGTGTTTTGAGAAGGCTGTAGAACTTGATCCGCATGATGCACAACTCTGGCAACGTCTAGGTATCTTTGAGTTCTCGCAGGAGCAATACCGCGCAGCACGAAAGGCACTGAAGAAATATGCAGATCTTGGTGGTGATGATTCAGATACTATGCTTGTGCTTGCGAAAGCAGCCTTCCGACTCAGCGACTGTACTACTGTTCTCTCAGTCACCAAGAAGATTCTTGATTTGGACGAAGAGCAGTATGAGGCTTGGGAGCTTCGCGGAATCTGCCAGGCCCGAAAAGATCAGCTCGATGCGGCAATCATCAGTCTAAATATGGCTCTGGAGATTCATTCCGAGAGCGTCTATGCCATGAATACGGTTGGGGATCTCTGTTACGAGCGGGAAAATTATGAGGGTGCACTCACCTTCTATCGTTCCAGTCTGGCAGTAAAGTGGGAGCAACCCCGGATTCTATTCAGATGTGCTACAAGTCTCTGGATGATCGAACGTTGGCAGGCAGCCATTCCTATGATCGAAGAATACACTGCTCTTGTCCCAGAAGATCCGCGCGGGTGGAATAATCTTGGTGTTATTTATCGTGAAAAAGGCGAGATTAAACGGGCAATTGAACTCTACCATCGAGCACTCGAATTGGATCCAGATTTCGAGATTGCAAAGGCCAACCTCGAGACCGCCAAGAATAAACAGATTGCACTTTGATGATAGATCTGTTCAGTTTCCTCTTTTGAATAGAGTCCTGCATATTTGGATTGAAGATTATTGTTTCTGATTCTTTTTAGTTTTCATAAAAGCTACCGAATAGTTTTGTTTATACACTCTTCGAATAAGCTAACGTACTGGTGAATATAATGTCTGAATCACTTGTTGGAACAATAACTTCTCGTGATATTGCCGTGCTTGGTGATCTGAAATATGGTTTCATTGGAGTTGAGACCGATAATCATCATAGGCTCAAGGTAAAGATCAGTGCCCATACTCACTGGGACGACTTGAATGTTGGTGATCGTGTCCGAGTTGTGGGCACTCTGCTTCAAAAAGATAGGATCTTTACAGCAGAAGAAGTGTCTAAGATCTCATAATATCTTGCATGTTTCATTCTTGCTAACATTGATTGAATCTATTTTCGGACGGGAGTTTCAAAATGCTCCGTCCAATATTTTCTATCTTTTACAAATCATTATTATTGTTGTTCAGTACTGATGTTTGTTGGGTATTCTCTATGAACCGCGATCAATATCATCGGTCTATGTATCTTATTGCTGCAATTTGGAATTGGATACTGGCAGTCACGTTCTTGATCCTACCACGAATTGATATCCATTACTTCTCCCTTGCAGGGGATACTATTCCCCCCACGCTGCTCTGGTTTGATGAGTTCATGGGACTTGTCTTTGCCTTTGGTATCGGCTTCTATCTGATCAGTTGTGATATGAAAAAGAATCATGGCCTTATACAGATCTCAATTTTCGAGAAGGTCTGGGTGTTTGTTATCGGGGTCTCTTATTTCCTTTTGAGCCAAGCCTCACTGCTTCTTGTGCTCATAGTGACTGGTGATCTAATATTTGGACTGCTCTTCCTTGAAGATCTGCTGGCAATTCGAAAACTGGCAGTCTGAACCTGTTCTACGTGATTCGATACTCTTCACTATTGTGCAAATAATGATAATGATAAAATAGGATAAAGGGGAGGTATCCCCTTGATCATTTCAGTGGTACATATTGTGAAGACTTGGTTGCACCGATACCCGGGTTACCGTGTCTTACTGGTTTCATTGGGCTGCTCATTTCCCCAAGAACATGTCCGATCATCTGAGGCAGAATCTTGACGCGGACAAAGTCTTTTCCATTATGAACCGCAATGGTGAGGTCTACCATCTCAGGGAGAATGACCATGTCTCGGCAGTGGGTTTTCACGACCACATCCTTACCTTTGCGTTGGGCCTTGCGCGCTGCACGGAGTTTCATAAGGAGTTTCTTGTGTCTTGGTGGCAGGCCTCTCTTGAGAGTACGTCGTCTGTGTGACGGAAGCAGCTCGATCAAGGAGTCCATATTCATCTTGACAAGTTCATTGAGTGTGTAGCCTCTATACATGGGCTCTCTCTTTGTGGACATGTAATCACCTGAGATGTTATACGGAGTTGGTCATGACCAATTCGTAACACTCCAAGAGCAAAGCGGTCCCAATTTAAGGTTAACGACATGGCCTTTACCAATCGCGTGCACGTGATTTTGGTTTTTGAATGTCTGTTCCCTTTTTCTCAAGCTTGCCTGCCTTTTCGAGAGCATCACGTACCCAAGGCATGGTCCGTGAGAGTGCAGGGTCTCGAATCACTGCCAGACGTGCATATTCGATTGCGGTATCCCAGTTCTCAAGTTCATAATTGATCTCTGCAATGTGCAATAGCGCAAGGGGTAGTCGTTTTCGAATCTCAAGTGCCGCATGAAAACTATCTAGGGCCTCCTCACGCATCCCCAGCTTCCTATAGCAGACCCCTCTATTGAATAGTGGGACAGGATCTTTGGGAGCTATTTGAGCGGCTCGATCAAGCAGTTGGAATGCCTCTTCGGTTTCTGGGCTAGTGATGACCGGGTTCTCTTGAATCTCCAGCAACGCAACGGCAAGTGTGACCATTGCATTACTGTTGTCTGGGTCTTTCTTCAAGACCTCTCGAAGGAGTGGTATGGCATCCTTGGCATTGCCTTCAAGAAGTAGGCCCGCGGCCAGCTTGTATTCTTTACTTTGTCTTCGGAATAGAGGCATTGTCAGTCGTTTCTGTGCAGCATCGGCCATACTCTTAAGTGAATAGGCTTCTGCACCCTTTCACACTAAGACAGGTGAAACGAATATGGGCAAGTTATTTGGCACAAATGGTGTCCGAGGCACTATCAATGACGGTCTCACGCTCGACATGGTTGTACAACTTGGTCGTGCTGTAGGAACGGTGCTTGGCCTCGGAAAGGTCGCATTGGCACGGGACGTTCGATTGGGTGGTGAGATGTATCGTGACGCTATGGTAGCAGGCCTTCTCTCCACAGGTTGTTCCGTTGTAGATATTGGGCTGGCACCTACCCCCTGCTTGCAATTTATGGTCCCCCGTTTGAACTGTGTCTCAGGTGTTATGATCACAGCCTCACATAATCCCCCTGAATTTAATGGTGTAAAAGTAATGGGTGCCGATGGTATAGAGGTGACCCGTGAGGTTGAGGCGCAGATTGAAGAGACCTACTTCTCAAAGCAATTCAGGCTTGCCAACTGGAATGAGGTTGGTACGGTTTCCTATGAAGACGGTGCAATTAGACAGTATATTGATGCGATAAAGACCCATGTCAATGTTGATGCGATCAAGAAACGGAATCTGCGTGTTGTGATAGATGGTGCAAATAGTGTCGGCTCACTTGTCACACCTCTTCTTCTTCGAGAACTTGGTTGTAAGGTCATCTCTCTCAATTGCCAGCTTGATGGTGCCTTTCCTGGGCGTCTTCCAGAACCGACCCCTACTAATTTGGTGAGGCTCAGCGAAACTGTGCGATCTATTGGTGCCGACCTTGGAATCGCTCATGATGGTGATGCTGATCGCGCTACCTTTGTAGACGAAGACGGTCAGATTCTGTGGGGCGACCAATCCTTTGCAATTATTGCCTCACGTATATTGGCCCGGACCCCCGGTTCAGTTCTTGTGACTCCCGTCAGCAGTGGTCGTCTGATCGAAGACGTTGCAAAGAATGCTGGTGCCAAACTTGACTGGACAATGGTCGGAAGCGTAGTTGTCTCACATCGAGTGGTCGAAATCGGAGCAGCTCTTGGTGGTGAAGAGAACGGAGGAGTCTTTTATCCCCCCCATCAGGCAGTACGTGACGGTGCAATGACCGCAGCCCAAATTGTTGAGATCATGGCCACTGAGAACAAGGGTCTCTCCCAACTTGTGAGGGAGCTTCCTGTCTATTATAGTGTAAAAGAAAAAGTCCCTGTTCCCCCAGACAAGAAAGACGTAATTCTTGGAGAGCTTCTCTCTTTGACCAAGGATCAGGAGCGCATCACGCTTGATGGAGTCAAGCTCATCTTCAAGGAAGGCTGGGTTCTCATGCGTCCCTCTGGGACTGAACCACTATGGCGATGTTTCGCTGAGGCACAGGACGAGTCAACTGCTACTTCACTCTGTCAGAAAGGAGTCGAACTCATCAAACAGGCGATACAACACCTAGAGTAATCCCAACAATAATACGGTAAAAAATAAGATAATGAAGTGATGGAGAAAAGGAACCCCCTTCTCTCCATTCTCCCTGTTGTCCAGAATCGAGTCCGGAAAAGATTACTCTTCCTTCTTCTCTTCTTCCTTGTCTTCAACTGCTTCCTCGTCGAAGTCAAAGTCTTCAAGTGGTTCTGGTGCTGGTGTGGTCAGCATTGTCCAGCCAATCCACATTGCAATAATACAGATGAGAACCGCTGCAGCCCAGACTGGAAGGATGATTAAAAACATTGGATCTGGATTGAAGATTTGATTAAGGGGTGTACCCTGCGGAAATGTCGCATTAACCCATGCAACAAGACCATCCTTTGTGAACGGGAGCTGGAGGAGAACCAGACCCCACGTGTAGTAAATGGCTGCTAGCAGCGCTGCGATGAACAGAAGCGCACCAATAAGTTTCTCTTTGCCCATGAAAATCAACTGCCTTCAGTTTTGATGGTATCTGATTCAATTACCATTCTCGCCTGAATAAAAGCGTTGTGTAGTGTTTGCATTATTGACGGTTTAATCTTTCGCTATTGAGATTACGAGATGTAAGTTCTTCTCACAACAGGCTATTTCCATAGTGCTTATTAATACGGTGCAGGGATTCGAATCTTCGTTGATATCCCTTCCCTGGAAGTGAGTCCTATGAAAATCATTGTGCCCGTGAAGCAAGTGCCGGAGGTCGCTGAGGTCAAAGTCGACCCCGAGACTGGAACACTGATTCGGGATGGTGTGCCCAGTATACTCAATCCGTTTGACGAGTATGCTGTCGAGGCAGCCATCCAGCTTAAGGAAAAATTTGGCGGCGAAGTGACAATTATTACAATGGGTCCCCCTCAGGCCAAGGATGCCCTCTACAAGGCCCTTGCCATGGGTGGTGACAAGGCAATCCATCTTACGGACCGTGCCTTTGCAGGGGCTGACACCTGGGCCACTGCATACACATTGGCAGCACAGATCAAGAAGATGGAATACGATCTTGTCATCTGCGGGAAGCAGGCGATTGATGGTGATACTGCACAGGTCGGCCCCGAGATTGCTGAGCTTCTTGGGCTCCCTCAAATCTGTTATGTGCGCCATCTCGAAGTCACTGAGGATGAGAAGTTCGTGATTGCCCATCGTGAGACCGATGAAGGATATGACGTTGTGAAAGCAAAGCTGCCCGTTCTCATCACTGCGACCAAGGGCCTAAACGAGCCGCGACTACCAAATATCATGGGCCTGATGAAGGCCAAGAAGAAGCCCTTCGAGGTTGTTGATGCAGCAACTTTGGGAGTACCTGAAGATGCTATTGGTCTCAAAGGCTCTCCTACCACTGTCCGTAGTATATTCCCACCACCCAAACGTAAGAGTGGAGTGAAACTTGAAGACGTGAGTCCACAGGAAGCAGCCAAGAAGCTGGTTGAATTCCTTGCACAGAAGGGGGCGATCTAAAAATGGGGCTTCTATACGATCGTGATACATGCACTGGCTGCATGCTCTGTATTAAGGTCTGTAATTTTGGTGCTATTGAGAAAGATGGCAACAAGGTCAAGTTCGATCTTGACAAATGTGTTCTCTGTGGCTCTTGTGAGGAGGTCTGTCCGGTCGATGCCATAACTATTGAACGCAAGACTGTTGACAAAGAGGCCCTTGCAGAGTACAAGGATGTCTGGGTCTTCTGCGAGACCCATGAGGGGCGTCTTCGCAGTGTGGCCCGTGAGTTGATCAGCCAAGGGCGAGTACTGGCTGACAAACTGGGTGAACATCTTGTTGCGGTTCTGATCGGCCATGAGATCGAAGGACTGGCCGAGGGTCTCATTCATCAGGGTGCTGACAAGGTCCTTGTGGTTGATGACAAGATCTTTGAGCACTATTCAACTGATGCTTATACAATCGCAATGACCTCTCTTATTGCACCACGCAAACCCGCCGTCGTGTTGTTTGGTGCGACTAACAATGGTCGTGACCTTGCGCCTCGTGTCTCTGCTCGGTTACATCTTGGCCTGACCGCTGACTGTACTGGTCTTGATATTGATGAAGAGCGTCAGCTTGTCCAGACACGCCCCGCCTTCGGTGGTAACATCATGGCCGAGATTCTCTGTCCATATACTCGCCCGCAGATGGCAACAGTCCGGCCTAATGTCTTCAAGCCAACAGACCCCGATCCCTCTCGTACCGGTGAGATTGAAAAGGTCGATATCAAAGTCAGTCCTCTTCAGGTTCGTACGAAAGTACTCGATTCGGTTCGTGAGGTCGTTGAGGGTATGAAACCTGTTGAAGAGGCGGACATTGTAGTCTGTAGTGGACGTGGTATTAAGGACCCATCCAACCTTGATCTGCCACGACAACTGGCTCAGCTTCTTGATGCTGCCGTTGGAGGTTCTCGCCCTATAGTAGATGCTGGTTGGCTTCCTCCCTCCCAACAGGTCGGTCAATCTGGTCGTACCATTTCTCCAAAGCTCTACTTTGCCTTAGGAATCTCTGGAGCAATACAGCATCTGGCTGGGATGTCCAGTTCGGACATTATTGTTGCGGTGAACAAGGATCCAGAGGCCCCCATCTTCGAGATTGCAGACTTTGGTATTGTGGGTGACCTGTTCGAGGTCGTGCCTGCGATCATTGAAGAGATTAAGAAGCTCAAGGCTGAACGATAGTTTTAGTTTCTACTGACCTGCCCAATCTGTTGGCAGGTCATCTTCTCTTTTTCTTTTGTTCCTCTTTGTAATTAGTTCGCGCTTTAAACTGTACAAATACCGAAGATTTATAAGAAACTGTAGAAATGTACATTTATAATCATACATGAGGTACAAAAATGAATGATGATAAAGATGCATTGAAGCACGAACTAGCAGAGATTCGTGAACTCAAAGAGGCATTACGTGAAGAACTTGATGAGATTCGTAGAGAGAAAGAAGAATTGCGTAAGATCCGTGCGGAGTCTGTGCGTAAGCGACGCGATAGTGCACCACGACCACCGCCTGAGGGTCCTCGCCATGGCCCTTCTCCACGACCCCCCCATGAGCGATACCCTCCTAGGCCCTCTCTCCCACGATTACCACGAGGCCGTGAGCATCATCCGCATGGTCGCCAGCCTACAATAATAGATCTCGAGTCCTTAGCAGAGAGTCTCGAAGATATGATGAGTGGTCTTGGAGAGCAAATCCGTGTAGCAATGTCCAGCATTAAACCGATTGATCTTCGTATTCGTGGTCCCTCCATGCGACGAGAAATATCCAAGAGTCGAATCAAGAGTAGGGCTAAGCGACTAAAAAAAGTGGAGTCCATTCCTCCTGATCGGATAGCACGCATTCTTAGCCCCTTGGGAAATGTGGAGCGTCTTCGGATCCTTGATTATCTCAAGGACGGTGCGAAGACGTTCAATGATATCGAGTCCTATATTGGAAAGACCGGGAGCTCATTAACACATCATCTCTCTCCTCTTATCGAGGCGGGATATGTGGTCAAGGGAGCGGTTCGAGGAACGTACTATATTACGGTATCTGGACGGTTGGCATACCGTTTAGCTCAGTGGTTGACCAGTCAGGTCGAACATGAACTGAGCGCCATATTATCTGAAGACGAAGAAGAGATCGTAGATGGCGATGCGCCTGTTGAGGATGAGGATATGCCTGATGAAGATCTTAGCGAGGACGATGAATTTGAACTATCACCCGAATCTGATGAGGAGGATGTCTGGTAAATGAATCTCCAAATTGACAAGTCCATTATGGTGACCACTCGCTCATGTCAACCAATATCAACGGAGAAGGCAGTTGTGGAGTTACAACCCGGCTCTCTCTGGACACGAGTTCTCAGGGCCGATGAGGTCGTCGGAATTATCTTTGCTGGGGCTGCTCATTTTGCAGTTGATGCCATTGCTGAGACCGCCGCTGGAGCTGTAGGTGAATCTGTCACTGATGATCTTGAAGGCTGTCAGCTTCTTCTCGGAGACCTTGACATTGAGGAGGCATCTCGTGAGGCGAGTGACGATGATCTCCGCACAAATGGATTTGAGAGTGCAGCGAACTTTCTTGAAAAAGCAGGAGATATTCTGAAAGATGCAAAGCTCAAGAAGGCAGGGATTCCCTCAGGCCATGGTAGAGTCCTCATTGGCCATACTCTGACCAATTCGAGTCTGGTTCTTGTTGTGAGCAATGACAAACTTGTTCTTGTCTATCGTGATCGCACCTATGTTGTCAGTGATGACACACTCATTGAAGTGCGAAAGAATCGGCTCCGCGTGTATGGGAAACGTGGGCGCGTCTTTGGTCTCTTACGATCTCGGCATGACCACCCGCATCATGAGCACATCATCGATGTTGGTGTTCCTGAGCCCTGGGACGATTGGGACGACTCTGTTTCGGACTGTTGTCCTCCACATATGCCTCCAAGGTATACTCCCCGATTCGACTGGCATCGTGCAACTCATGACTGGGATCCAGACTGGGTTGTCTGAACTGATCTTGGTTGTAGTTGAAGACTATAGAGTGAGTGATACTTGCCGCCGCTGGTCATCAGCTCGGCATGTGTCCCCTCTTCTACTATTTTTCCCGCTTCAAGCACAAGAATCCTGTCAGCCCTAACAATGGTTGATAATCTGTGTGCAATAACGATTGATGTTCGCCCCTTGAGCAATGATTGCATGCCTTTCTGAATGGCATATTCCGTATACACATCCACTGAGCTTGTTGCCTCGTCCAATACAAGGATTCGCGGATCCGCAAGTAGGGCGCGGGCAAAACTGATCAATTGTCGTTCCCCCTCTGAGAGTCGTCCACCGCGTTCACCTACTTGAGTATCAAGGCCATCGTGGAGACCCTCAATGATTGGCAACGCCCCAATCGCCTTGATAGCACTCAAGACCTCCTCGTCAGTTGCCTCGGGCCTGCCATATCTAATGTTGTCTCTGACAGTTCCCATGAAGAGAAATGGCTCTTGCAGGACAAGCCCAATAGTAGAGTGGAGCGACTCTTGTTTCACAGATCTGATATCAATTCCATCAATCTCTATCGAGCCCCTCTGCACATCATAGAACCTATTCAGCAGGCTGACCACGGTCGTCTTCCCCGCCCCTGTGTCACCAACAAGTGCGATGGTTTCGCCCGGCTGAATCTCGAGGTTGAAGTTCTCCAAAATCGGTGTGTCGGGACGATATCCAAACGTCACGTCACGGAATCGAATATGTCCCTTTACGTTTCTCAGTTCAATTGCATCAGGAGCATCTATTACACTTGGTTGTGTATCAATCACATTGAATACACGTTCAGCTCCTGCAAAGGCGCTCTGTACATTGGTGTAGAAGTTGGCGATGACAAGAATGGGTCTGAAGAACTGCTCCGTAAAGCGTATGAATAGCACTAAGGTACCAAGGGTCAGAGTGCCATCCATCAGTCTTGCTCCGCCTGCTAAGAGGATGAGGAAGATTCCGATTCCACTGATGAACCGGATTACCGGAAAGAAGGTGGCTTGAGCCTTTCCCGCCTCAACATTGGCATGATAGTCAATGGTGATTACCTCATCAAACTGAGCAATGTTCTCGGACTCTCTGGTGAAGCTCTTGGTGACTTTGGCTCCAGAGATACTCTCCGCCAGATTGGAGGTGACAGCAGAGATTGTCTTTCTCGTCTGACGATATGCTTCCTTGAGTCGCTTTCTGAAGTATACCGTAGATGCAAGTAGAATTGGAATCACGGTCAGTGTGATCACTGCGAGTTGAGCATCAACTGTAAAGATTACGATGCTAATTGCAACTACAATGAATATCTGCGCGAAAGTACTGATGAGGCCTCCATTCAGTAGTTCGGCCATTCTATCAATATCGTTTGTCAATCGGCTGATGACACGACCGCTGGCGGACTTGTCATAGAAGTCTTGGGACATTATCTGAAGGCGCCTGTAGAGGTCTTGCCGGATGTTGAAGATCGCTCTTTGTCCCATCCCTGCCATAACATAGTTCATGCCATAGCCAGTCAGCCACATGATGATTTGTAGAACCATATAGAACAATGCAGTCTGGGCCAGTGCGTAAAGATCACCGCTTAGAAAGTCTACATCGATTGCGTGCCTTAAGACAAATGGGGCCACAATGCTTACTGCAATGTTAAGGATGACAAGAATGGCCACAGCCGCAAATGCTGCTCGATAGACGAGCAAGTACTTTACCATTCGCCCCATCAGTTGACTATCGGTGTAATCATAAGTACGTGCATCTGGATCATCCTGTCTGTCTAATGATTTACTCATGCTGCTCTCTCCTGTTGCTCTATGTCTTGCTTCGCTGTCAGTTCCATACTCGAGAGAGTATTGTGGATGTCTGCGTAAATGCCTCCAAGAGCGATCAGTTCCTCATGTGAGCCGATCTCTACAACTTTTCCCCGTTCCATGACTACAATGAGATCCGCATTTCGTATTGTGCTCATTCTGTGGGTGATAATGAATGTAGTTCTATTATGAATGAGGTTTTCGAGTGCTTGTTGGATCATCAACTCGGTCTTGGCATCAACTGAACTTGTTGAGTCATCAAGAATCAAGATGCGGGGGTCCGCAAGAATCGCCCTTGCAATTGCTATTCTCTGTCGCTGGCCTCCACTCAGAGATACACCCCGTTCCCCCACGATCGAATCATATCCCTCTGGGAGCGTAGTAATGAAGTCATGAATCATCGCAGCTCGTGCTGCTTGCTCTACCTCCTCATCTGAGGCCTCCGGTTTCGCAAATGCAATATTCTCTCTCACCGTGGTCGAGAAGAGGAATGGCTCTTGATGAACCATTGCGATGTTCTTACGAAGGTCTCTGATTTTGTATGATCGAACATCTATGCCATCTACGAGGACACGTCCACCAGTAACATCATACAGCCTTGGAATAAGATTGACAAGACTACTCTTTCCTGAACCTGTACCTCCAAGCAAAGCTACTACCTGACCCGCTTGCACTTTAAATGACACATTGTTCAGAATCGCCTTGTCCTCATTATATCCAAATGAGACCTCATCAAACTCTACGGTCCCCTCGATGTTATCGGTCTCGATTGCGTCTGGTGCGTCAACTATCATGTCTTTATGATCCAGAATGAAGAATGTTCTCTCTCCTGCTGCCGATGCTCTCTGATACATCCCAATCCCCCAGCTTAGGAATCTGGCTGGTAGGATGAGCATGCCAATCAACGCCACGAAGGCCACGAACTCTCCGTCCGTGAGCGTACCCTTAATGACGGCATTTCCACCAAAGTAGATGAGTGCACCCGTGACAACTCCCAAGAGTGCAGGCAGGAGAGGTTGGTAGAGCGCGGCCAATCTGTATGCTCTGGTTACGATTCGTCGAAACTCCTCATTATGGTGTTCGACTCTCTGGCTCTCCCGTTTACTTGCAGAATATGATTTGACTACCTTGATCCCTACAATATTTTCAGCCAAGACGGAACTCAGTTCCCCGTATTTCTCTCGTGATCGATAGAAGACTGGTCGTACATGTTTTGCAAAGGCCACTCCGAATAAAGCAATTATCGGGAGTGCCCCGAACATGTAGACCGTCAGAGTTGGGCTGATCGACCACATCATGACGTACGTCCCGATTAATGTTGCAATTCCAATGAAGATGACACGGTATCCCCAGACCAAAAACTCCCTCATGGTCGTCACATCGGTCGTCACACGAGCGATCAGTTGGCCACTCTCATTCATGTCGAAAAAGGTCAGGTCCTTGTCCATCAAGGACTCGTAGAGATCTTTTCTTAGCTCATAGATGGCCTGTTGCGCAGATAGGACCGCACCATACCTGCCAAGAATGTCAAATATCATGAAGAATGCCAAGAGGCCCAAATAGAGCCCGGCATAGGCGACTAGCAGAGTGAAGTTGCCAGTAGGTATGACATCATCAATAATTGCCGAGAGCACCTTTGGAGTCATCACATTGAAAATAGTCCCTATTCCTGCGGCCGTAAGAAATCCGACAAAAAGGCGCCTATGTCTTAATGGATATGATGTCAATCGTTGAATATAGCCCATCGTTTTTCTCTCACTCCATCTGGTCTTTTAGGTCTCATTTGCATTGGCTTGCGAGTTCCTCTCCCAATTTTATGCATGACTCGATATCATTCTCGCGTGGATGTTCTTTGACTCTAAGTGGCCGTTCCCCCACAAATTTGCCACCCAGCTCACGCAACTTGGTTGCTACGATCTCTGGAGCCTCACCACTCCAGCCATATGATCCAAATGCAGTCACAGGTAGTCCATTGAGCGGTTCCAGCTCTGCAAGGATCTGTCTTGTCTTCGGTAATGGTCGTTTCATACGAGTGGAAGTTCCTAAAGCAAAAGCACATACTCTATCTACTGTTGTGAACTCTCTGGCCCGAATCATTTCACATTCGCCCCCTGCCTCTTGTACTCCCTTGCAGATGGCCTCGGCCATTGCCTTTGTACGACCAGTGGTGCTCTCAAAAACAATTAATACTTTCATGGTTGGTCGTACAAACTTATCTTCGCCCTGCAAATAATGTTTCTACTGTGGCAGTGATATGGTGCCTCTTCCCGTGACATTTATTGTGCCTGTGGATCATGTCATATCATGCGCGATAAAATAGATGCCAAACAGCTGGCCTCGAAAGTCTGTGAGCGTCTTGAAGCGCACTATGGTACGGCCATCTCGTCACGACGATTGCCTCCAATTGATGAGCTTGTCCTCACGATATTAAGCCAAAACACAACCGATGTAAATGCCGATCGGGCATTTCATAGCCTGAAACAGAGATTCGCCACTTGGGAGCAGATGTTGGATGCTGGGGAGCGGGCTATTGCCGAGGCGATCCGTTCATCAGGATCCTTTAATGTCAAGGCCCACAGAATTGTTGCTGCTCTCGATGAGATCCGGCAACGTGTTGGTAGTCTTGATCTATCACTTCTTGAAGAGATGCCTCTTGATGAAGCAAAGGCTTGGTTGACCTCGCTTCACGGTGTTGGCCCAAAGACGGCAGCGATCGTTCTTCTCTTCTCATTCCATCGGCCTGCGCTTCCAGTTGATACACACGTTTATCGTATCTCAACGCGGTTAGGTCTTATTCCTCCGAAGACCTCGCTCCTGAAGGCTCATGCGCTTCTTGAGGAACTACTCCCTCCAAGTTGCATCTTCTCTTTTAACCACAATCTGGTTCGGCATGGGCGTTCGGTCTGCAAAGCGGTCCGTCCTCACTGTGGTTTTTGTTTTCTCTGTGATCTCTGCAACAGTTGTGCACGCTAGGACTTCTCTAGATTGGTGGCCCACAAAACACCACATTCAAATGTCCGTTTTGAATTATAATCATATGCACGCAAACTGACGCAAATGGTGGTTTACTGATACATGCAGATCCCCATCTTTGAGCCTTCTTCATCAGAGCCTCTTTTGATCATCGGACTCGGAATTGTTCTGGCTTTTGTCGGAGCCATAGTAATGAAGCGTGCAGGTGTGCCCCAAATCCTTGGTTTTATGCTTGCAGGTCTCTTTCTTGGTAGTTTCGGTATTCTAAATGACGAAGTTCGTGAGGCCATGTTTCCAGTTGTGGATCTTGCGCTAGGCCTTATTGGCTACAATATTGGACTCGAAATCAGAAAGGATGTGTTCAGCGGCAAGACACGTCAGATGGGGACTATTCTCATCTTCGAGTCAATTCTCACGTTTGTGGTGGTCTCGTTTCTTACCAATCTGGTTCTGCATAATATTCTCATCGCAATCGTCTTTGGTGCCTTGGCCAGTGCAACAGATCCCGCCTCCACGG
This sequence comes from Candidatus Thorarchaeota archaeon, assembly GCA_021498125.1. Classification (NCBI taxonomy): domain Archaea; kingdom Promethearchaeati; phylum Candidatus Thorarchaeota; species Candidatus Thorarchaeota archaeon. The sequence continues at coordinate 266,104 of JAIZWL010000001.1, forward strand.
TCATGGTCATCTGGGAGAAGAATACAAAGGGGAATCTGACTGAGACCCTGATGTTCGTTCTGGCACTGGATGATGTTGTGGCAATTCTACTTGCCAACATATCGATCTCTTTTGTTGCACTCACATATTCAGGGGCAACGACCTTCATTGAGGCTATTCTTTCTACCCTCCTCAATCTTGGTGTATCCAGTATCTTTGGTGCTGTCTTTGGAGCAGTACTTGTATTCTCAATTGATCGAGAGCGTGAGCGTCGTGATCTGCTCGAGTTCGAACTGGGTCTAATCATTCTTCTAATCGGTTGTATGATTTGGCTGCATCTGAGCGCAATACTTGCCTGTATGGTCTTTGGTTTTGTAGTTGGGAACTACGTGAACAAACAGAAAGAGCCTATCTGTTATACCTTAAAGATAGTCATGTCCCCAGTCGTTATGCTATTCTTTGTGATTGTTGGTGGTTCAATTAATTTCAGTCAGGCATTCAATATCACAGTCCTAGTTCTTGCATTCCTCTATGTTGGTGGTCGTTCAATCGCAAAATATGTTGGTGCTTATACGGGAGCTCGGCTCACAAAAGCACCCGAACTTACCTCCAAATATCTTGGCTATTGTCTTATGTCGCAGGCGGGAATTGCTGTGGGACTCTCACTTGTAGTTGAAAATAGTTTTGGGGCTGGAGGGGCGGCAGAGGCAGGTCTGTTGATTTTGAATGTTGTAATCATGACAACCATGATTTTACAGATAATCGGACCTATTGCTGCTAGTGAGGGATTACGGCGAGCTGGTGAATTTCCAATAATCTGTATTGAAGATTCGATTGAAGTGCCTAGCTCCTCTCAAGTCGATAAATGTGGGAGTTGATTCGATCTCGTAATTTGTTTTTCTCAGCCTGCAGCTGTGTCTGATCTATTGTTGGTTTAAGAATAGACTACATTCGGCAATCAATCTTCTACTAGATATATCCTTCGATTCTTGTTGTAGTTCAAAATATTTCTTCGTATAGCGCCTTATCTTGTACCTTTCCTTAGCAAGTAGATAATCTAATCAACACGTTCAAAAGCGAGATGTTTCTTCAATCGCATATCAATACAAAATCTGGTGGTATTCGAATGCAGATCCCCATCTTTGAGCCAACCTCATCAGAGCCACTGTTGATAATCGGTCTAGGGATAGTACTGGCCTTCGCAGGTGCTATTGCCATGAAGCGTGCAGGAGTCCCTCAAATCCTCGGTTTTATGCTTGCAGGTCTCCTTCTTGGTGGTCTTGGTATTTTGAATGATGAAATCCGTGGGGCCATGTTTCCAATAGTGGATCTCGCTCTTGGACTCATTGGGTATAATATTGGGCTCGAGATCAGAAAAGATGTCTTTCGAGGTCGGCTTCGTCAGATGGGGACCATTCTCATTTTTGAATCAATTCTCACATTTGTTGTCGTGGCTTTCCTTACCAATCTTGTTTTAAATAATATTATTGTTGCAATCGTCTTTGGTGCCTTGGCCAGTGCAACAGATCCCGCCTCCACGGTTATGGTCATCTGGGAACGCAATGCAAAGGGGAATCTGACTGAGACCCTGATGTTTGTTCTGGCACTGGATGATGTCATTGCTATTTTATTGGCAAATATCTCCATCTCATTCGCGGCCATCGCCTATGCTGGTACCTCGACTATAGGTGAGGCGCTATTCGTAACACTTCTTGATCTTGGGCTCTCCGGTGTTGTTGGGGGTCTCTTTGGTGCTGGCATGGTCTATTTTATCAATCGCGAGCCGAATAGAAGCAAGCTCCTCGAGTTCGAACTTGGGTTGATCATACTCCTTGTGGGACTTATGACATGGTTACACTTGAGCGCTATCCTTGCATGCATGGTCTTTGGATTTATCGTTGGGAACTATGTTGATTCGAAAAAGGAGCCCGTCTGTCATACACTCAAAGTCATTATGTCCCCAGTAGTTATGCTCTTTTTCGTAATTGTAGGTGCATCCATAAACTTGTCACAGGCCCTTAACATCACGGTCATTGTCATTGCCCTTCTCTACGTGGGAGGCCGCTCACTGGCAAAATACGTAGGTGCCTATACTGGAGCCCGCATTACAAAGACTCCCCTGCTCACGTCCAGATTTCTGGGCTTTTGCCTTATGTCGCAGGCTGGCGTTGCTGTTGGGCTCTCCCTTATCGTTGAAGAAAAATTTGGGGCTGTTGGTGCAGCTCAGGCCGGGTTGCTCATCTTGAATGTAGTGATCATCACTACGATGCTTCTACAAATCATTGGTCCTATTGCGGCTAGCGAAGGATTACGGCGAGCTGGTGAATTTCCAGCCGACATCGACGGCGGTCTACAAGTGAGTGATTCGCTTGCATCCGATAGTGCATGTCTCAACGATCCCACCCCATCTACTGATGTTCGACGACCTCCCGATGGTACGTGATATTTTTTATCACTGGTAGACATAACGATACCATGACATCCACAGAGTGTATACGTGATAAATCATGAACCATCCGATGTAAAATCATTAGCCAAAATGGTACCTGTGCAATGGGCTACAGAGTGGGGGACGAATTTACCATCACCGAGTCTGGTATTGACGGCAAGGTGTGCATAAGCGCGCTCTATTCGCTTCTTCCCAAGGCTTTTGCCATGATGTTCAATGCACGATTTCCCTGGCTTGATGATCAATGTAGTGTCACACACGCTTGTCCCGATGCGAATAATCCTGTCGTATTCGAACTACATCGTGTTGAGGTGTCCTGATCAGTATGTATAGTTAGTGAAACGGTTTCGCTTACTTTCAGCATCCGTTTCTTCGACATCGCATGTAGCAGTGGCATCCACCATCGCCGTGTCATCTCCAAAGGCCTCTTTCATGTCCTCAAGAATCGCATCATTCTCAGGACGATTTGTCATTATGGTGAGAGTTCGTCCATACCAGCCACAGTCGATGCAATAGTATGCTGGTTGTAACGAACCAAGGTATCCGAGATCATAGTATGAGGTGATTAGAACAAGTCGTGGGCTCTTGCAAACCGGGCATATTGGTATGTCCGCATCAATCCCTTTCTTGCGAAGTTTATCTAATTCATGTTTTACAAGTTCTAATCTTCTGAGTTCTTGAAGTTGCCTTTTTGTCAGTTGGCCTGTCACTCTCTGTGACATATGTCATATCTCCTAGGTCGGGATTCACTATTATGAACGGCGGCCATTTATTGTTCTTCGGACTCGGTGTTCGCAAAAGAAGTTTATGTTCGTATCATTTCTAAAGGCTTGAATGAGTGGTGAAACGGAACCGGAAAAGTTAATGAGTTCTCTTTTATTGCGATTGCTATCAACTTTGGAGTCACGTTATTATGAAACGCGTCGCCGCCAAAACTATACTAATTATGTCTCTTTTGTTAATACTGTTGGGCAGTGTTCAATTTGGTCATGCCGTGCCAGCTATCGAGCATAGTATCACTACAAGGGCTTGGGTCGGTGGTCTGATCATAAATCACAATAATATTGACATTAATCGCATTCCGGGTCAGTATATTGATGCCGCACAGGCTCATGTCAAGTTTCACTATGCACATACTAGTCATGGTGGTCAAATCACTGTTGGCCTTGAACGGATTGAGTCTGCTAATGCGACATTCTCGTTTGCTCTTGAAAGCAATTCGCTTCCTACAGAGGAGGGTGCTCTTTGTATGTATGATGGCAATGATGGCCATACCTACATCACTCCCGATCTGTATTGGCAAGGCGAGTCTGGTCAGACAATGACCCATAATACATTGAATAATCATCCAGCCCTGAATTTTTCAATGTGGTCTTGGTGTACTCAACTCAACTCATACTCTGAAGAGCAGGTCCAAGAGTATCTCGATACTATGAGTTCTTTCGAGTCCACTCATCCAGGAGTGACTTTCATTTATATGACTGGAAATGCTCAGACTGGAAGTGCGGAGGGTTACAATCGTTACTTACGAAATGAGCAGATCCGTAACTATTGCAAGTCACATAATAAAGTCCTCTTTGATTTTGCAGACTTGGACTCTTGGAGTAATGGTGAACAGGCCACCTATGAATATACGGTGGATGACGTCACATATACAATACCGATAGAGCATCCTGATTTTCATGGGAGTGAGGATGCCCATACCACCTATTCAAGCTGCGAACAAAAGGGAAAGGCTTTCTGGTGGATGGTCGCGATGCTTGCTGGTTGGACTCCGGACGGCTATACCACAACCACAACGACTACTGCTACTACGACTGGAGGAACAACCACAACATCCACTGGAGCGACATCAATGAATCCATTGACTGATCTGCTGACAAATCAGCCTTTGTTGCTATCCGCAATAATTGTCGGGGTCCTTGTTATTGTGGGAATCATAGTTACCAGACGAAAATAGTATACGCAGGTCGTCCTCATGGACGGCCCTTATTTCTTTTTATTTAACACTATAATCTAGGTAAAAACATCGGTACCTGTCGTCTATACTCCTCATACTCTTCTCCAAATTCCCGAACAAGTTCTATCTCTTCTTTTCTGGCAATGATATAATTGATGATGATCACTATCGGTGTGAGAAGAAGAGATCCGAGCGCCGAGAGAAAAAAGGTCATTCCCAGATGAGAAAGTATTCCCCTTAGATACTGTGGATGCCTCACATGTGCGTAGATTCCATTAGACACAATCTTCTCTGGTCGATGGCGTTCGGCAACACGAAGCGTGACTCGACGTACTCCTACTATGCCTAACCAAGCTCCGGGGGCAATACACAATACACCAATGATGAGATGATCTATTGGAATTGAGAGCGTGACAAGTCCACATAATGGTAGAACCAATATGATTCCCTGTACTATTCCTAGATTGAACGGCTCCTGTGGGACCAACCATTGCATGATCCAAAATCCAAAATAGAGATAACCTGAGATCAGTCCCAATCTCTCGGCTAACTGATCGCCTCTCTCCTGACCGAATCTTGCTCTCAGGTTCTCGTGTTCATACGACTTGAAGAGGATTGGAATTGATAGGAACATTCCAAGAACACTTAGAACCGGCCAAATCTCCATATCTTCTCATGGTTGATCTTTGAAGATATGTATTTAGATGAAGTGATTATGTGCGGTCGCGAGTGACTGTAGGCTTCACAATACCGTCGGGTTATAATATTCCATCTAAAATATAATCTATAGCGATTTGCATACATATGTTTGGTCATCTCGAAGTTATCCATATGTTATTTCATCGATTCTTTCGGAGAGGTCATCGCTACCCCGACCTAGGTCTTCAGATAAAGACAGAACCTTCTCCACAATCACATCATCAAGAGGTTTCTCTCTCGATTTAATCGCTTGATATATCAAGTCATATTGCTCTGATCCAATTTTGGAAATTATCGCCTTGATCTCTTTCCTTGTTAGCATAGTTCCGGTAGCGCGATAAAGCCGTGCTTGTACTTCTTCAAGGTCATCTTGTATATCGAATCTGGTCGTCGGCATCTACAGTCACCAGCCACTAGTAGCAGTATGTCAATTTAGACTTGTATGCTTTTCTAAAATCAACAATTTTGAAACGAGGTTTCAAGTTTTGATTGGTTTCCCAATCTATGGTCGCCTATAACTTGCAAATTGAAGGTGTTGTTTGTTCATTCTATATCTCAGTTATATCTCTAGCAATGTTGATACGTGATGACTGAATGTTAAACTGTGATACAGATGGCGAAACAAATTGTTGTGGCTGACGACATTTACGATCAACTAATGAAGATGAAAAAGCCTGGCGAGAGTTTTAGCAACCTCATCAGGCGACTGATCGATTGCCTACCTGATGAGATCACATCGTCAAAGTAAGTGAGTCGTGCCTATGGTGTGACCCGATTAAGCACACGTGGGAACGCACAAGCATCTCTGATATGTTCGAGTTTTAGCATCCACCAGATCAAGCGTTCAGTGCCAAGACCGAATCCTGCATGGGGGACGGAGCCATACCGACGCAGGTCAAGATACCATCCATAGTCATCAGGATTGAAGCCTTCATTCTTGATCCGTTCGACAATGCTCTCAAGGTTCTCCTCTCGCGCCCCCCCGGTGGTCATCTCTCCATATCCTTCAGGAGCCACAAGGTCTGCCGAGAGTACATAGCCCGGATAATCGGGGTCTCGCTTCACGTAGAACGGTTTGATCTTTTCTGGATACCGGTAGATAAAGAACGGTTTGTCAAAATGCAATGAGAGTGCTTTTTCTGCCTCTGTTCCAAAGTCGGTACCCATCTCCATCTTGATATCATAATTATGGACGATGTCAACTGCCTCTTCATACGTGATCTTCTTGAATGGTGCCTTGATGCTTGCCAGAAACTTCGGGTCCCGACCAAGTGCCTCAAGAGCCTCCGGTTGTTTCTTGGCAACGGTCTTACAGATGTGCGAGAAGAGCTGCTCCTGTACCTGCAAAATCTCATCAAGCCCCATGTATGGGCATTCCGCCTCGATATGCCAGTACTCTGTGAGATGTCGTACTGTCCGTGATTTTTCCGCCCGAAACGATGGAGTGATCGAATACACATTGCCTAACGAAAATATGAGCGCCTCGAGATAGAGCTGCGCGCTCTGGCTGAGATATGCCTGCTTGTCAAAATACTTGAGCTTGAAGAGTGTCGAGCCACCCTCACAGGCACCACCTACCAAGATGGGTGGGAACGTTTCGGTGAATTTGTTCTTGAAGAACCATTCTCGTGCAGCTCGTACGGCCTCAGCCTTGATCTGCATGGCCTGCGTCTGCTTCCTGCTTCGAAGCCACAGATGCCGTAGATCAAGAAGCATCTCAATTGACTGGTCTTTAGTAATTGGGAACATATGTGATGGACCAACAAGTTCGAATCCTGTGATCTCAAGTTCTATCCCACCGGGCGCTCGGGAGTCCTCCCTTGCAACACCAGTGACTATAACTGATGCCTCAACGCCGAGATTCTCGGGAATCTCGACCTGTGGATTCTGATTGGGATGATGCACACACTGAATGATTCCGGTCTCATCACGGATCACAATGAATGATGCCTTTTTCTGAATTCTCTTTCTGTAGACCCATCCCCGAATGGTACAGGGTTCTCCAGGTCTTATATCTCGGATCTTTACGATCTTCTCTTTTGTCAATGCTCATCCCGAAAATTCTGCTTCCTGTCAACCTTATAATCGTATGGCAATTTGCCTCCGGAAGTAGTGCCGCTCTATCAGGCTAGCTTGTGTTTGAACCGAAACCTTTTCGGCTGTCACAGAGCAAATGTGTAGACGTAGAGTATCATGAACATGATTGCAATGGCCAGCAGAAGCACAATCTTCCAAGGTTTGATGTCAGGAACCTCTGTAGTGTTTCTTTCCACTCTAGTGTACTTGAGCTTGTCAAAGATCAAATACGCGATGACCAGCGTAATGAGTGCAGCAGCCAACTGGTCGGCGATCCAGTGTTGTCGTACGAAGAGGGTCGAGACCTGAACGGCAATAGCGGTTGGCCATGCAATATACCCATACTCTTTCTTTGCTCTCCAAAGCCCGTATGCCGATAGTAGTGAGTATGATCCGTGTAGACTTGGGAAACAGTTCACATGCGTATCTGTATTGTATAGCAGTTGGATCTGTGTTGAGAAAAAGTCAGTCCCCGTGACGGCTCGCTCTGGTCCCTGTACTGGCATGAGTAGATAGATAGCGTATGCGACAAAGCTGATGACGACAAAGGCAGTGACCAAAGCATTTCGGTATTCTCTCTGTGCAAAGGACAAATAGAGCCAGCTGAAAAAGATGAATGCATAGAACACATACCAATAGATGATGATCGCAGATGGGACGAGTGGTATGCTCAGATCAAGAGAAGTTGCCAGTGTGATCGGTTCGTGAAGCTGTTGTGAGATCGCTGCAATGGGCATGTACAGGAGGGTCACTCCTACAATGATAAGAATGGCCAGTATACCAAAGAGAAACCAGAGGTACTGTTTTACACTTTCCATTTTACTACCCAGTTCGTGTTATATTTTCTCACTGAAATACATTGTGTCACAAAAAAGCAGGTTGGATGAAAGAGGCCGAACGCGACCTCTTCCATCCTGAGTGGGTGTTTATTTTTAGCGTTGAATCAGACCGTATCCGTAGGCGGGGTCCCACCCGGATGGGCCAAGATCCAGTGCTGTGCTATGCAAGTAGCCGCGGATGGTGCTGGTGTCAGTGTCGTCAAAAGTACCGACTGGCATCTTTCCATTAATTGCAATGATAAGTGCCACCAGCCCTGCTACATGTGGGCAGGCCATGGAAGTGCCTGACAGGGTGTCATACCCACCATTCTTGTAGGTGGAATAGATATCGACACCTGGGGCAGCAACCTCAAGGTACGAACCAGTGTTAGAGAAGGAGGCTATTGAATCGTCTTTGTCAGTTGCACCAACTGCAATGACTTCAGCATAGGCTGCGGGGTAAGAGATCTCCTCAGTTGACGGATCTCCGTCGCCCTCATTCCCGGCGGCTGCAACAATTACAATTCCCAGATCATAAGCATGAATGATCGCATCATGCACCTCTTCTGGAGCTGATGAGCCACCAAGGCTCATGCTGATGACATCTGCGTCATCTGCCGTTCCCTCAACACCGTCAGGGCCCTGACATGCATACATGATTCCAGTGGCAAGGTCGGTCCAGTCACCACGGCCTCCGTTTCCGAGGACCTTGATGGCGTAGATCTGCACATTCGCATACATTCCAACAACACCGTTGTTGTCACGGATTGCACCAATAGTGCCTGCGACATGTGTGCCATGGCCATTCTTGTCATCGACGCTGTTACCACCTGTTGCATCTACGGTCCATGCAATGTTGGGAGCAAGGTCTGGGTGGTCAAGATCAATGCCAGTGTCCAAGATTGCAACTTGGACCGAAGTGGTCACTTGATCGCCGTCGTAGTTTCCATTGAAGACTCTCTCGATTCCCCATGGGGTCTCGGGATCGTCATCCTGCCATGGATATGTTGTATCGTCTCCGCCTCCACCTAACCAGCTGGGCGGACCATAGAGTGTGAAGCCGTCAGACACAGTGGTCACTGTGAAAGTGGCTACTGGGAGAGATGCTATCGCAAAGAACAGTAGCATCATGCCAGCCAAGGCTTTAGTTTTCAAATTTTTTCTCACCTGCATGTGGTACGAGTCCCATCGTTCTTGACGGGTTGACCCTTGGTTTGCGCCGCCCCTAATAAATGTTGGGTGAACTATAAACTTATCAGTAGGAAACTATAGACTTTACCCAAATATATTGGCGAGACGGAATTGTGATGAAACGAAGAGCGATTCTGATTGTGGTTGTTGCCACTCTCCTCCTGTTACAGTTGCACATTCTTGATGCACAGGCTTGGAGTAATGGCGGCAAGAGTACTAACGAAGATGACCCGGACTATGGGACGCATGATCAGTTTGCCAAGTATGGGATGATCTATGTTAAGGAGAACTTTCCGGGACTTGTGAGCTGGATTGAGGAGGACATGTCTGAGTACCTCTACTATACTGAAGTGCCTGACATGGTTCTCCAAGATTGGACAAATCATAACTATGACTTCGGAGATTACGGTTATCGCGGAGGTTCTCCTGATAGGGGTGCTCCAGATGCTGTACAGACTTGCTATGACTGGGTCGTTGGCAACTTGACACTGTGGGTCGATATCGGTATGCCCTCTAGTTCTGATTATACATCAAATGCTCGTAAGGCTATGGGGATGCTGACTCACTATCTTGCAGATGTTCTCAATCCGATGCATACTGACGATGACGCCTCTGATTCTGGCAAAGAACATGAGGAGTATAGTGGTAGAGTTGGAAACTACAACTACCGGATGAGTTATCACAGTTGTCATGAGAAGGCAACGACACGTGCATGGGAGGCCTATGAATACGAATTCGATGCCATACGACCTGACATTGCTGTTTCATTGATCAACAATAGTGCACATGATGAAACTCTGTGGTGCGCCCAATATTCTAATATGGGTGCTGATCGTACTGGTCGGACCAGTGGTTACGAAGGTCAAAATGTTGGCGATCATTATCAAGAATTCCTTGAAGAGATTGTCTATAGTTTTGACAACAAGATTTGCACTGTGCATCATGGCATAACTGTTGAGGGAACAACCGACCAGCTTTATCTCTGGAACGTTGAAGTGATGCAGCTTGGCGCAACTTCGATTGGCAAGATTATCTACCAAGCATCAACAGCTGCTGGTGTTTCCTCGGATGATGAATCCTCTGCTGTAATGTACGTTCAAGGCATCAGCTGGGATGAAACAAACATTCATGGCCGCTATCCACGCACTGACCTTACATGCTACGTTACTATTGTCGACACCAATGGTGATGTGGTGTCAGGTGCCGAGGTTTCAATTGATTGGACTCATCCCGATGGTACCGTTGTCAGTCTTGTTGCAACGACCGATAGTAATGGTGTTGCTGCTTTCTCTCAGACTGATGTTGAATCCGGGACTCATACAGTCACTGTTATTGATGTCACAAAGAGCAATTACACCTATGATTCTTCTCTTAATACGGAAACCACGGATTCATACACAGTCTAATATACATCTAAAACGTCGCAGGCAGCTTGCTGTCTGCGGTCCTTTTATTGGGTAAACTCTATAATTTCAGCTCGAACAATTTATATATCATGCTGCACTGTGAGTAGTGATACTTATGATAAGACGTACCATCTTTTGGGCACTCCTTTTGATGGCCTTTATGATCGGGGGACTACAGATGGTCGTTCCTGCATCGGCAGGTAGAGTGACGATTCAGAGTAGTAATGATCAGGCTACTGTGACAGTTCATGTACTTGATGCATTTTATACGGATGCTGATGACGACGGCTATGAAGACGATGTTATCGCATACTTCGACATTCATCTTGATGGCGCGCAGCGTTACAACTTTGATATCTATCCTTCTCTGACATTGCCTTCAGGTACTTCCTATCTGTATGGATACACGATTAACACCCGCCTCTCAGATCTGCATTGCACGATGTATTTCTATGATCATGCCACCGAGTCTGGTAATTACACATTCTCAGTGGACGTCATTCTGTACACTGGTGGAGTTGCGAGTGGTCAGGTTCAATATGTCTTTGATCCTCCTGGTGGCTCCGGAGATGCTGATCCCTGTGGAGCACTTGAAGTCGAGGCATAGTGAATTTATTGCCATTAACATGGCAAAGTGTAAAATGCCTACGTAAGTGGCCTATCAAGGAGGTGGACTGAGTATATCACTCTCGCAAATCGATTTGAAGCTCTTACAGATCATCGAACTTAATCCAACGATATCAATTCAGGAGTTGGCCAAGAAGACAGGAGTCAGTTGGATTACCGCAAACCGGCATCTCCAGCAACTGAGGGACGCACAGGTTCTCTCAGATCCTGTGGCAGTGTTCAACCCTGACAAGCTCGGACTCGAACGGTATATTGTCTTGTTACGAGCCAAAACAGAACGCAGTATCGAGGTCTTGGAAGTAGCATGTGATGTGCACCCCTATACCCACTATAGGTCTCGAACCTATGGTCCCTACACTGGTCTCTTTGCCCAGTTTGACATCCCTCCAGATGGACGCGATAATCTTCAAAGATTTCTTGAAGGCCTATGTAAACTGGATATGTGCGAGATTGTAGATGCTCGAAGAGGTACGAGTTTCCGTACCTCGACAAAGACAAATCTTGAGCTCTTTGATTCCATGACCATGACTTGGGACTATGACTGGACAGAATGGTCACATGATATTTCCACAGTATCGGACAGAGAAGAACTATCATCTTTCACGGCGTCTGAGATCCCCCTCCTCACCCCTGTGGATCTTAGGATCCTTCAAGAACTAACGGCCAATGCAAACGTAAACCAGACACATCTTCAAAAGAAACTCTCTCTGTCCCAGAGTTCCGTCAGTAGGAAAGTAATAGCATTGACTCAGAATTATATCGAGTCCGTTAGGGCACAAATTGACCGTTCTCGTTTTGATGTCACTTCTACAAAGATGTTCTTTTGCCCTCATGCGGAAGATTCCATTCGCAATAAATTGTTCAATGCCTTTTCTCTTGAGACCGCACCCCCCTTCCCCATCTCGATTGATTTACTGGAGGAACATGGTGTTCTCTTGTGGGGGCGAATGCCTCCCTCTCACGAGCACAAGCTCTTCTATACCTTATGGAAATTCCTTCCGGAACTTCAGGTGTTTACGATGGACACGGTTCGAAACCATAGTCGATTGTATTGGTTCTACCCTGATAACTTCGATGCGGATCGAAAGCGTTGGCGTTCTGATAAACACTGGATGATTGAGCAGCCGATGCAGTCGCTGAAGGAAAAATATGGTCTTCTATAGGCATGGTCAGTCGGCTGACAATAAGTTTTGCCTATATGGGACTAACTGACCTATCAGCTCAATATTGGATGAGGTTCGCGTCTACTTGAGATGTGCGACATCGGCGTCTTTGCCAACACTTCATCTATACGCGTTCAGTAGTGACATTCATGATGGCGCCACAATGAGGACATCTGATCTGATCCGGCCCCACCCACTCTACATCCTGTGGATTGAGCGCAGCACCACAAGTATAGCACTTTTCTGGCGCCTTCCTTGTGACCATGACTTCGCGTTCAATCTTGACGACCTCCTTCGGTCCCTCCTTCTCACGGATGAAGGTGTTTCCCTCGATACGGCCTCTCAATTCACCATCGGCAATAGCTCGTTGAAGGGCCGATCTGGCATTGGGAATGGTCAAGCCTGACTGGCGTGCCATCTCTTCAATAGTGATCTCCTTGTATGCAGAGGCAACCTCCACGACCTTGCGCTGCATAGTGCTCAGTCTAATTGTATTGACCAACATGAACAGGCCAAAGAGTGTGAGAACTGTTCCGACGATAAGTGGGACTATTACAGGGAGTCCTGATTCAGGAATGATTCCTCCAAGTCCATATATGGCTGCGCCAAGGCCTCCATAGATGAGTTCAACGATTCCAAACAGAGTGATCAGCAAGTAGACACATATCTTCACAATTCGGTTCATCGATAATCACCAGCCTCCTCAGATACGACATGGATTGTGATGATGGACGCAATATACAATAGTTGCATGTTTTATGATAAATCATTTTGCAGTATATCTCTCATACATATACACATTCCCTTCACATTTCGAGCTTTTACGTCATTAACGAACGTTTATGTGCTTTCGCGTTAATACTTTTTTGTTCAGCTAAATGGTGAATAAAAATGCAGGTAAAGAAGAGAAACGGTAGCTTGGAGGCATTCATGCCCGAAAAGATCGTTGTAAGTTCTGTGAAGGCTGGTGCTCCCTACGATGTTGCAAAAGAGATTGCCAGTTCATTCGAGTCGCGTAAGGAAAATCAGCTCAAGAGTTCTGCAATTCGTGGACACACTCTGTCCGAACTCAGGTCACGAGGTCACGAGTCAGCAGCGAAGAGCTGGGAAACGTACGAGCACGAAAAGCAACGTTAGTTCATGAACTGACTGTACCTTACAATGCCTCCCTTAAGGGGATCCTTATGGAATTCCATAGTATCGGAGGCATTCGTGTTCATGTGAGAGGTAAACTCATGCATTGTGATTCTCTCACATTGTTTTTATTTTATATTCCCGAGTACAACATCCGAAGTCTACCTAGCAGCAGCACTAGACACGGTCTTATTGCAGTACTATTAATTCCGCTGTTAAACTGCATAGATGATGGACGCTCATAGGAACTCAGCAAGGCATGTCTGTTCTGAGGCCTCACGAAGCCCCGAGACCTTGATCCCCAGTAATCGAATAGGCTTCTTAGAATCACGGTCCCTGTCAAAGATGCTCTTAGCAATCTTTTCAATCGTTGTTGAATCATCAGACTCCACAGGGATGCTCTTGCTTCGCTGTACTGTGGTATAATCGCTATACCGGATCTTCACGGTCACAGTTCGAAACCGAAGGCTCTTTTTCGTGAGCTTCTCCCCAATTCTTCTACACATCTGGGAGAGTGCATCGTACAGGTAGGGCACGTCATCAGGATCAATATCTTCCATGAACGTTCTATCTTTCGAGATGGATTTTCGTACTCTTGGGCCGTTATCTATGAGAGGCCGCTCATCTATGCCTCTGGCTCTTGAGAGTAACCAATGACTTGATCGGCCCATGATCGGCCAAAGCTCGTTGATAGACATACGCTGGATCTGTCCTAGGGTCTCGATGCCATATGATGCAAGTCGCTCTGCTGTTTTTGGTCCTACTCCATTGATGGCACGAACTGGGAGCGGCTCTAAGAATTTCTCGATGTCGTGAGGATTCGGTCCGACCACGGTGATGCCGCGGGGCTTGTGCATACCAGTCGCCACTTTGGCAACAGACATGTTGGGAGCCGCCCCGATCGAACAAGGCAGTCCTGTTCGTCTATCTATTGCATTTTGGAGTTCTCTTGCAAGAGACTCCACATTGTCGTACCGATCAACTCTCTCCGTCACCTCGATGTATGCCTCATCGATGCTCGCTCTTCTGACTCGGTCCCCATCCGCAAACTCACGTAGTACCTCCATGAACTCGCCAGATGCGATCACATAGTCTTCAAAGGAACCTTGCACGAACACAGCCTCTGGGCAGAGACGATATGCCTGTGACACTGGCATTCCCGAACGAATTCCCTTGGCCCGCGCCTCGTATGATGCTGCACGCACGACGCCTCTCCCATATCCGTTCTTGGGATCATGGCCTACGCAGACTGGACGCCCGATCAGTTCGGGATGGTTTCGATATTGTTCTACAGAGGCAAAGAATGCGTCCATATCCGCGTGTATTATCCAGCGAGTCAACAGCAGTCCCAATACGGTTTTGATCTCCTATTATATCGCATTTTTAGGGCGGTCCGGTCCATGTGATCGCACACCTGCGGTGGAGAGAGTTGACCGAATGTATTCTCCTGCAAGGGATTGACAAATCAGTAAGTTATGAGTTGAAGGCTCGGGAATTGGTCAAAGTGCCTGTCACGCGTGACTAATGGAAGTCCATAGTGTAGCGCACTGGTTCCAATGTACACATCAGCAAGTGGTATTATTCTTCCTTTCTTTATTAGAATTGCATCAATTTCTGCTGCACGTCTTGCTATCTCAACACTAATTGGCACCTGATCAAAATATCCAAGAGTTGAGAGTGCCCTTTTTAACTTATCATCAAGTTTCCTTGACTCTGAAAATTTGTAGTAAATCCCCCTGAGATATTCGTGAACTGACACTACTGATATTACTTTGATTTCATCCCTCAAATCGACATCTTTTGCAATACGGATTGCTCCTTGATCCCCTCTTGTTAGATCTATAATGAAATTGGTATCAAAAAACGGCACGTACTATACCTCACTCATTTCTTCCAATAGATGTTTCGTCCTAGCCTCATCAAGTTCGGTCTGTTTTTCTTTTATCTCTCTCATTTTTGCCCACTCGTCTGAAGAGAGCATCATTGAACCTGCCAAATCTGTCAATCTGCTCCGTCTACGTAATAGCCGACGAAGTACATCGCTGAAACTTTCTCCTTCCCGTTTGAGTGCCCTTAGTTCCCGGTATACATCTTCCGACACAGCTATATTGCGCGCCATTTTCAGTCATTCATACATATGTATGTATGGATATATATTATTGGGCTTGTACTGAATGCTAATCCGTTTGCCTTTCATAGAAAGTCTATCTGCATCTTCCTATTCTATGGGTTCTTGTCTTTATGGACGTTAATCTGCTGATACTTAACAACATGAAACGTTTTACCTGCAGGTATCGGAATGATCGGCTGTGCGCGTCGCTGGCGAAATTATATAAAAACCCGTCATATTATAGAGATCATTGAGTGTAGGATCTTACAGAACAATCCTCCATCCGAAATGTTACGTAAAACGCTCATCATTGAATGACGGGAGAATCCCAGAATGTTGACCAAGGCGGCCATCCTGAAAATGATTGAAACGAATATGGATCCTATCAGAAAATTTGGTGTACGAAAGATCGGTGTTTTTGGATCATATGTCCGGGGCGAGCAGCAGGAACGAAGTGACATAGATGTCCTCGTGCAATTTGAAAAGGGAATGAAGTCTTTTGACAATTATATGGAACTCAAGTTTTTCCTCGAGGATCTATTCGGTTACAAAGTGGATCTCGTACTTGAGGAGGCATTGAAGCCGGAGCTGAGACCGCATATTCTCAGAAGTGTAGAATATGCCATGTGTGTTTAGTGCATCTCTAAGATCTCATTATGGGATCTGTTATAATTCATTGAGCAAACAAGCATACGATCTATTGCACTATGTTGTGTCCGGCTCCAAAACTTTTTGCTGTCCGCTCTCTCTAGCCTAATTTCCAACTACGAGCTTTTTACACAGTTCTAGATGCGACGAAAAGCGAAACTTTTGACAGCTCGCCACTGATTGAGGGGACTCTATCGTACAAATTCGTTTAACCTAAATACTGAAGTTATACACTATTTATTGTGGTGCCGGATAATGTTTGAACCGAGTTGCCCTAATACGGGATTGCCTGTTTTTGAATGTGGGTGCTTGGATTGCAATCCTATTATTCACAGATTCAAGTTTATCGGGCTTGAAGCGGGCTGTAAGACAATCGATGACATAATTGATTTGATCCAGTCGGAGATCGACTACTTCATCAGGTTGAAGGAACTGGGCTTTACGGCTCAGGATGGCGATTCAATTGACTACCTTGAACTTCGTCCAATAAAGCGCGAGGGGTTCTATTGGGGCCGATGTAAAAACTGTGGGAATATCTTAGAATTGCCCATTGGGACGCAGCAACCTGATTTTTGTCAACAATGCAGGAGTGAGAGTCAAAATGAGTAAGGAGACGTGTTCCAATAGCGGGCTGAACCGCGATGAGTGTCCCTGTTTGGTCTGTAGGCCTCTACGGTTCAACTTCAAGTATATGACGGATATTATTCGCGGCAGTGACGAGTATTATGAGATCCATAGTATTGATGATGTTCTCCATGCGCTCAGAGTGCAAAAGGCCTATTTTGAGCAGCTCAAGAAGGACGGCTTCAAACTTATGGATACAGTGACCGATTTCTTCGCAGAATTTGAGGCGCCGCTCTCCGACGAATTCTACTGGGTCGAGTGTGCATCAAACGGGTGTCTCTTCAAAGTCACTATAGGTGAGGCCCCGCCTCGGAAATGCCCCGTATGCGGGAAAAATGCCTACGAAAATGCACCTCTGTGAGATCGGAGGCGCATTTCCCCCTCAACTTGTGCGATACTTTCCTGTCCATTCTATACGAAGTAACAATTGTGGAGTGAAGAAATAGATCTGCAATATATGAGGGCAAGTCCTTTCCCTGCAATGAGTATGTTCCCCTTAACTGGCGAAACAATTCTGTGATCTGGTCTGTTTGCCTCACGGTGTTGCCTTGCTCTCCCGCGAAGACCAGCTCGTTTTTAATAAAAAGAAGCGGGGAAGAGAGGCGTTCGTCCTCTCTTCATTAACAAATTAATCGAACTGGCCCTTCTGGCGGTAGGGGAGATATTCTCGCCCAAAAATTTCCCTGCCCATGACGATTTTTTGAATGTGGGCTCCACCTTCAGCGCCGACCGTGTAGGATCGGACGCCTCTATATGATGCCTCAAGTGGGCACTCCTTGGTGTACCCGAAGGCTCCGTGCCAGGTCATTGCTCGGGTGATAATGTCAAGGGCATCGTGTGGGGCCTTGTATTTTGCAAGTGCTGTGTACTTGGCGATGTCAAGCGGGGTGACCGTCTTGTCGCCCTCCATGTAATACCTGTCCATCAGCCGTGCGGCCTTGTATACTAAGAGCTTGTCCGCCTCAAGTGCCATCCACGAGTCAACTCCTTCGAACATGATCCCTTCAAAGGCTGCTAGAGGGCGACCAAATTGCTTACGTTGCTTCACGTAATCAACGCCTATGCTAAACGCGCCCTCGGCTGCGCCCAAGCACGTGGCTCCAATGAGTACGCGAGCGCTCGAAAAGCCCTGCATCGCCATGATAAAGCCTCTTCCGCGCTCTCCGATGATATAATGCTTTGGAATCTCCATATCTTCGATATTAAAGCCGCCGGTTGAAACGCCCATCCGCCCCATGTCCTCGAAGAGGGTGGTGGTGATACTTGGGTGAAGGCCGTCGCCCATATTGAGGGGAGTGATGAAAGCGGTGAAGGACTTATGATCGCCTTTAGGATCTTCCTTACCGATGGTGAAGTAGACGCCGCCGTACTTTTCGGACTCTCTAACACCAGAGATATAGACTTTCTCACCATTAACGACGAAGTTATCGCCCTTGGGTTTGATGATGGTCTTGGTGGAGTTGACGAGATCGGAGCCGCCGGTGGGTTCAGTGGTGGCGATACCGAAGAAGAGGTCGCCGCTGGTGACCCGTGGGAGGATCTCTGACTTTGCCTCATGAGTGCCATAGCGGTCAAAGATGAAAGCCCATGATGCCTCGACGAGGTACATGACGGGGAGAGCGATAGAGAGGTCTGCCCGTGCCAGTTCCTCAGCAGCGATACAGGCCATGGTCATAGAGATGCCCGCGCCGCCGTACTCCTCAGAGACAGTAGGTGCCCAGAGGTTCATCTCTGCCATTTTCTTAATGAGATCTCTGGGGATCTCATGGTTTTTATCATAATCTTGCCAAGCCGGAGCGACATATTTCTGTGCGAATTCACGAACAGCATCGCGAAACATTCGCTCATCTTCAGACTCTTCAAAGTGCATTTTGACTACCTCGCGCATGTGAATGTCCATGCTAGGATGGGCGATTTGGAATGACGCCTGCATATAGATATTCCGAAGGCACACTATATCACTCTGGTGCCTGCGATTTTATTGGAGCGTCCGGTCTTGAGACCGAGTGGATTGTGAACCGACATGATTGTGATCATCGTTTCAATCGGCAGATTCTGGATTGGTCATACAATGACTATTTTCATCGAGCACTCGTCCTCGATCTCAAAACGGAAGAGCTTGCGTACAATGATCTTAGTTGTTCCGGGTGAAGCCGCCCTGAAGAACCATCTGACATGTTCGGCGTCACCGCCAGTCATTCCTGGTTTCATTCTCTCAGGATGTAGATATTCGGACTCCTTCTTTTCGACAGAAATGATACCGTCATTCTCTACGATGATCTCAGCATCCTCTCCCACCGAGCCATGACGATGATACTGGAGGTAGAATCTATCTCCCACTTGAAATTGGTATTCGTCGTTTCCGCATTGTATTCTGACTGGTTCGTCGAGAGGTGGTCTCATGATCGTATCACCGCTGTAGTGGCCTTATTGTCCATGGCTCACAACGAAATCTCTTCCGATAAGTCTAACGCGCTCTTATGTCGTTACTGAGTTGCGAAATTTTATAACCCCCTGATTGGCGGCACCATCTTGCCAACCAATGAGTCGAAGATTCCATAGATGTCCATAGGGAGAGGAACGAGCCAGTCGGCCTCACCGACGGGAGAGATCTGAGGTTCATGGGAGTACACCACGCGACGATGAGTTCACTTCTCTCACTTCATGGAAGATTCGGTGGCATGGTTGGCTCTCTTCTTAGTTTTTTATTAAACTTCTCTGGGCCAGCATAGACGACTCTAAGAACGGTAAGGGAGGTAAAAGAATGACCAAGTACGAGAAGACAGTAGATGAGATCAATGAGCGGATAGAGGATGGAAGTGTGAGTGTTATCACCGCATCCGAAATGGCCGCCTTGCTCAAAGAAAAGAGTCCTGCCGAAGCGGTTCGAGAGGTCGATGTTGTCACGACTGGTACTTTTGGGGCCATGTGTTCATCAGGAGTGTGGTTGAACTTTGGGCATTCTGAGCCTCCGATCAAGATGTCTAGGGTATGGTTGAATGATGTAGAGGCATATACTGCTGTTGCCGCAGTGGATGCATATCTTGGTGCAGGGCAGCTCTCCGAGACTCTTGGCATGGCTTATGGTGGTGGACATGTCATTGAGGACTTGATTCGGGGTCGCCCCATTCATTTGCGTGCAGAGGCCTATGGGACCGACTGCTATCCTCGACGGGAGATCTCGACCGAGATCACTATAGACGATCTCAATCAGGCGGTCATGCTAAATCCACGAAACGCATACGAGCGTTATAGTGTTGCGACAAATTCCTCTGATCGCACATTGTATACCTACATGGGGAAGTTGCTACCACATTTTGAGAATGCCACTTTTTCAGGGGCCGGAGAGCTCTCCCCGCTCATTAATGACCCTCAGTTTCGGACAATAGGGATTGGGACACGGATATTTCTAGGTGGGGCCCAGGGCTACATCATCGGGAGTGGAACACAACACAATCCTGACAATGGCTTCAGCACATTGATGGTCCGAGGCGATCTGAAGCAGATGTCACCGGAGTACGTTCGTGGTGTGACTCTGACAAAGTATGGTGTGTCCCTCTATGTTGGAGTGGGTGTCCCGATACCCATTCTCAATGAGGACATTGTAAAGAGTACAGGCGTTTCCGATTCTGATATCATCACCGGTGTCTATGACTACAGCGTTCCCTCAGAAGATCGCCCATCTCTAAAACAAGTGAGTTATGCCGAACTCAAATCAGGGCGTATCGAGCTCGATGGGCGTGAGGTCAAGACCGCGCCGATGTCCAGCTTCATGATGGCGCAACGGGTTGCTGATCTGCTCAAGTCACAAATACGCAAGGGGGAGTTTACTCTGACCTCACCTGTTGAGCGTCTTGCGGCGACTGGGACCATGAGGATGATGCCACAGAGGGAACCAACCGTTTCGGCATATCCCCGTACGCCGCATGTTGTTCCTGAGGGGCAGTATGTATTCCGTGATGAGAGTCGGTGTGTCCATTGTGGACTATGTGTGATGTACTGTCCCGCCGGAGTATTCCAAAGAGACGATGAGTGGCGCATCACGGACGATCCCTTCCGTTGTGTGGAATGCGGGACGTGCCGTGACATATGCCCTCATGGGGCAATATCTCTGAGGGAGTGAGGTGATGTTTCGTGAAACGTCGATTAATTCAGATTGGAGAGACCATTGCTCTCATGACAGCAGAAGCGCAGTATTTTGTTCCTGCTGAGGCAATAGTGCGGCGGGCTCGTCTTGAGATCCGTCAGTATATTCGTGACCATCCGTGGTTCTGGAGCAGCTTGGAACCCTTAGAGATCGAAGAGGATGCACCTGTGATTGTGAAGCGAATGGCCGAGGCGTCCCGAGAAGTTGGTGTAGGCCCAATGGCTACTGTTGCAGGAGCGATCGCTCAGACTGTGATTGAGGCCCTTGTTGAAAAGGGGGCGTCCCATGTTGTCTTCGACAATGGTGGGGACATTGCAATGTTCCTTGATCATCCAATTGTTGCAGGTATCTATACTGGTCGAAGAGGTGTTCGCAATCTGGGTCTGCACATAGATGTCACTCACAGACTACTTGGCCTCTGTACCTCTTCAGCTACAGTTGGGCCATCTCTGAGTTTTGGTGGGACCGATGCATCTACTGTATTTGCCGATGATGTATTTCTTGCTGATGCCGCTGCCACTGCTCTTGGAAATGTTGTGACGACGAGAGATGGTGGTCATGTTGAGTCCAAGATTCGACAGGTATTGATCAAAGGAGTGAGAGGTGCGATGGTCGTCATCGGGGAACTGATTGGCATTGGCGGGTCGCTGCCTCGTCTGGTGAGTGTTCAGGTCGATGAAAATCTTATAGCAAAAGTAGGAGGGTGTTGTTATTGAGTCGGCTTAGGGTCTGCATACTTGGTGCCACCGGGCTTGTTGGGCAGCAGTTTGTTCGAATCCTCCAAGAACATCCTCTCTTTGAAGTTGCACTGCTGACCGCCTCTTCGCATTCATCCGGGAACGAGTATGGTTCTATCGTGGATTGGTTAATGGCAAGCGATCTCTCCGAGTCTGTTCGGCACCTTCAGGTAATTGAGACCGATCCGGATCTGATAGCAGATGCGGGTGTCGATCTGGTCTTTAGTGCGCTTCCGAGTGAGGTGGCCGGGCCTGTCGAGCACGAGCTTGCAAGTTCAGGTCTTCCGGTCTTTACCAATGCAGGATATCACAGGATGAGAGATACTGTTCCCATTCTGATTCCCGAGATCAATCCCGAACACTTGGAGCTTATCAAGTATCAACAATATGGTGATGCAGGATTCATAGTCACAAATTCCAACTGTTCAACGTCTGGACTGGTCTTTGGTCTGCGACCACTACAGCAATTTGGTATTCGCAGTGTCATTGTGACTACCTATCAGGCTCTCTCAGGGGCTGGTCGGTCCGGAGTGGCCTCTATGGACATCCTTGGTAATGTGATCCCATATATTCCGAAGGAGGAACTTAAGATCGAGACCGAGTCACGAAAGATACTCGGCGAATTACAGGATGACCACATACGCTATGCTGACTTTCGTATCAATGCTTCCTGTGCAAGGGTACCTGTAATGAATGGGCATCTCGAGAGTGTAGTTGTTGCGCTCGATGATCCCGTGACAGTCGATCGCGTTCAGCAGGCATTTGCCTCATTCTCGGGACCTCCGCAAAGACTAGACCTGCCCACTGCTCCACAGCAGCCAGTCGTTGTATTAGACGGACCGGACCGCCCACAACCAGTTCGAGACCTCTCACTCACTGCGCAAGATCACGGAATGAGCGTAAAGATAGGGCGTATCCGCGAGAAGGATGGACTCCTGAGCTTCTTCCTTCTTGTGCATAACACCATTCGGGGTGCTGCTGGGGCCTCTGTGCTAAATGCAGAGTATACGGTTGCGCGTGGGTATCTTCCAAAGAAAGAGGTGGTCTCATGAGAGTAATGAAGTTTGGTGGTGGTTGTCTATGTGATGCTGACTCGTTCGTGCGGGTCTCGGAGATCATTACTACTGCTCTAAAAGAAGGTGTGCCTGCTGTGGTCGTCTCCGCAGTATTTGGTGTCACGAATATGCTCGAAGAGGCGGCGCGTCTGGCCCTTCAAGATGAGACTAGTATTCAGGATACTGTGACGACAATGCGTAACATACATGTCGGGATTGCGCGGCAGATACTTGAGGATAAGAGGCTCTGTGACGAGACCATAGATCTTCTCGAAGTACGCCTTGGTCGTCTTGAGCGACTTCTCTATGGGATCTCCTATACTGGTGAGTTGAGTGATGTTGTGCATCTACTGGTTCTCTCGCAGGGTGAGCGATTCTCAGCAATCCTGTTGACCGCTGCTCTTAACCTTCGAGATGTGCCAGCAAGGTCACTTGAGTCTGATGAGATTGGGATTATCACAGATGATTCGTGTTATAATGCTACAGCCGACTTGATCGCGGTAAAAGAGAACCTTCAGCACAGTGTGGTCCCGTTATTGCGAGAAGGAGTTATACCAGTTGTCACTGGTTTCTTTGGGCGTAGTCATGATGGGCGAATCTCTTCTTTTGGTAGAAATGGCTCAGACTATAGTGCAGCTGTGATCGCACAGGTTCTTGATGCTGATACGGTGGAGATATGGAAGGATGTGAATGGCTTTATGACTGCTGATCCCCAGTTGATTCCCGATGCCCGCAGTATCGAGTTTCTCTCGTATCGTGAGGCTGCCGAGTTGTCCTATTTTGGGGCTCGACTACTGCATCCTCGGACAGTTGAACCACTCATAGGTACAGATATTCCCATCATTGTAAAGAATGTATATTCCCCATCAGGGCCTGTCACAATAATTCAATCGGATTGCGATCCGCGAGATGATATCGTCAAGAGTGTGACCTGTAGCAGTAACCTCTCAGTTCTCCGTATCCATGGTGTCGGTGTGGGTCATCAGCCTGGTATTATCGGTGATATTGGTCGAGCTCTTGCTAATGTCAATATCAACATCTATTCCGTGATAACGGCACAGACCTGTATCAACCTCCTTATTGACACCAAAGACATTATGCGGAGTCAGGAGGTTCTGAGTGATCAGGTTGGGGGTGTCATTGAGAGGATCGAGATTCGAGATGATGTGGCACTGATCGCGGTTGTTGGGGAGGGTCTTCTCACCACGCATGGACTTGCAGCACGGGTATTCTCAGCGGTCGCTCGAAAGGGAGTCAATGTTGAGATGTTTGCAGCTGGGGCTTCTGAGGTGGCTTACTACTTCATTGTACGAAGTGAAGACATGAAGACCGCTATCCAAGCTGTGCATGATGACTATTTTGGAGGCGTGAGATCATAGAGTTCGGTACTATTGTTTCATATTGTCAATGATACGAACCTCCGGTTATCTCAAGCCTTTTTAGGTCACCCTTTGAGACAAGACTGGTTCTGATGACATCATCCGATGAAACACTTCGCTCGATTGAAGCACATCTCAAAGACAATCCCGATGATGCGGAGGCTTGGAACGCGAAGGGTGTGGTTCTTGCCCAGATGGAATCATATGGTGAGGCACTTCGAAGCCTTGACCGCGCAATTCGTCTGGATCCACATCTGGCACCTGCACATCTCAACCGTGGCATCGTCCTGTTGTCGCTTGGCCCACATAAGGCAAAAGATGCCCTTCATGCTTTCAACAAGGCCCTTGAGATCACCCCGGGAAATGTTCGGGTTTTACAGTTCAAGGCTGCAACTCTAAAGACTCTAGGGCGACCTGTTGAAGAGCTGGAGTGTTTACAGGAGATCGCAAAGTCCGTCGATGATGATGAGCATCTCTATCTTCGAATGGGTGATGCTCTGGTCGAGCTGGGGCGGGCTAAAGAGAGCATCTCGGATTATGATCATTCTCTTGAGATCAAGCCAGATTTTGTTCCAGCCCTTGTCCGCCGTGCAATAGCTCTCTCTCTATTGGAACGATGGAATGACGCACTTGCATCAGCAAAGCGCGCAACGGAATTGGCTCCTGATGACCCTGAGACTTGGCGAGTACTTGGAGAGATTAATCTTCGTGCAGAGCGATACCGTCCTGCCGCAAAAGCATTAAAGCGAGCTGCAAAACTGAAGCCAGAGGATGCTTCCATCGAGAATGCTCTTGGTACAGTCGCTTACAAGTCCGGTGACCTCAAAGAAGCAGTCATTCATTTTCGCCGGGCGGTCGATCTCAATTCCCGCTACAAGCTTGCATTGATGAATCTCGCCCTCTCGTTCATGGGTCTCAAAGAATATGATAAGGCACGAAAGACATGGATGCGGCTGGTCAAGCTTGAAAAGAACTGGCCTGAGGTCTGGGATGCGTATGCAACCACCTGTGTAGAGATTGGAAGATTTTGTGAGGCATATGATGCTTGGGAGCACGCCATTCGCTTATTCAAACAAAAGGGCCGCAAAGACGAAGTGGAGCGGATTGCCCCAATCGCCCGTGCTGTCAGGATAAGCTGTGGGAAGATCAAACGGGCGGATCGTAAGAGGCGGGAAAAAGAAAAAATGACCCGGACTTTTAGCGACCGGTTCGAGTTGCGTCGTAAAAAGCAGAAGAAGAAAAAATAGTGCACCTCTGATCACGTGTCATGGATGATTGGTGGAGCGAACTTACGGAGTCGCTTCAGCGCAACAACTCTATCACGTCGACCAAGTTTCGCATCTTGGAGTGCCTGTTCCATGAACTCGATTGCCTCATCATATTCTTTTCTTGGAACTGGGAACGGCACACCATCTTTTCCTCCAAATGCAAAGGTCATTCTGACGGGATCTGCCCATGATGGCGGTGTACCATAGATCATCTCTGATATCAGTGAGAGGCCACGAATTGTTGCGGGGCCAATACCTTGAATTCCGACAAGTTCTTCATAGTCTGTTGGTTGGCGCTCGTACGCTCTCCTGACAGCATTCCAGTCCATTCTCTTTGGTAACACCTTGTAGGCTGGAAGTTGTTTGATCTCGGAAGATTCTTCTATCCAATGAAGAAGTGTGGTCTGACCATACGGCTTGATGCTCTCAAACATTCTACGAATTCTTAGTGGTTCTTCTTTTACAAGATCGATCGAGACCTTTCTACAGTCCTCCGACGATTCTGCGGTCATGTCAAGAGCAGAGTCTGTGATTTCACCGGATACCATGCCCGAGTGTGGTTCTTCTACGAAGCTTGTTACCTTATCTGAACTCCAGTGATACCTTCGTGCATCACCACTGATGCTATTCATTCCCTGCTGGACCACTGTCCAGTTCTCCTGTGTGTCCACAAAGAAGACATGTTGATAGAGATGATAGCCGTCCTGAATTGCTGCGTTATCGATTTTGGCAGTCATTCTGCTAATCTCGACGAGGTGATTGCCATCCAGTCCATAATCTTCGAGAGCCCGTAACTGTTCAGGTGTCTTACGTGAGGCGATTCCTTTTCCCCCAGCAGCCACTACTCCATGCGTCTCGAAATCAAGGACCGTCTTCAGGATCCCGCAAGTAACAGTAGTGGATCCCGAGCTGTCCCAATCATAGCCAAGTACATTTGATAGCGCCTGAAAGTAGACGGGATCCGCCAGTCGGCGCAGTATCTCCTTTGGCCCAAACTCGTCAGCAATGAACTCGCAGATTGCACTGGCCATAGGGATCATTCGTTTAACAAGCCAGTGTGGTGCTTTTCCGGGATGAAGTCTTAGGTCCGCAATACCAGAGCGCTTCATTGCAATCTGCCTGATATTCGCTATGTTGTATGCTCTGATAAGCACAACAGGTGGCCGAAACTACTCATGTCTTCTATAACGTAGCTCTAATCTTTTCCAGTCGCGCCTTGGCCTCTTCTCCGACAAAACCGAACACTTGTTCAAGTTTGTCGCAGATGTAATCCTCGCACTGTGCACAGTTATCGACACCGCGCCCAATAGCACAGTTTCTTACTTCACAGGTCTGACAGTACTTCATAAGATTTCCCATGCCTCCCCTGCAGCCGTCGCAATCAATGTCTTGAGGTGATAGTACAAGTTCTTTTGTTGACCACTTCTTGGCCAATTCTTCTCGCAGGTCGTCATCATCCGTCTTTGTAGCTTTGTAAGCGAGGCAATCTGTGCATATTAGACCACAGCATGCGACACTCGTTACTTCGGTCATACTTGTCAGACGTGTTCTGTTGATATAAGTGACTTAGTCAGCGTAATGGTGAATTTTATGCGATCTTACTTGAAACTATCAAAAATGGCTCTTCGAGATATGCTTTTATTGTCTTAAATCAAGTATCCCAAAGAGTTCTTAGCTTCTAAAGTGGTGGAACTATGTTATATAATGCCGAGTGGGACCAAGCAATACCCTATGAGAAGTTCCTTGAGAGCGCACGTGAGAATGTCGAGCTCATGAAGGCTCGCTTCAACGATCTTATGATTAGTGATGAGGAGAGCGAGCTTATTCAAAGCATTCAGAACGACGTCCATATACTGGTCATTGGAACCGATCGTTGTAACGATACAGCAGGCAACTTTCCAGTGCTTGCACGTATTGCCTCAATTGGTTCAAAGGTACATCTACGTATACTTGACAGTGACAAGAATGCCCGGTTCCATCAGCTGTTCAAAGTAAATGGGAAACGTAAGACTCCCGTTGTCTTATTCCTCAATGCCGAATTTGCCGAACTCTGTCGCTGGGTTGAACGGCCTAATGCTGCGTACAAGCTGATAAATGAGAAGAACAATCCTTCTCTTGAGGACAGACGCGCTCAACTACGTCAGCTCTACAGTGACCCGGAGATTCTCCGGCAGAGCCTTGGTGAGTTTCTCCACCTCTTGTTACGAGCGGATCTGATTCTAGGCCGCCATTGAATGTGATTGATGATCTGCATCGTGTCGCTTGTTGGACTGATTGATCTCTTGTTTCGGAGCAGGCTGTTCTCTATAACCTGTATTGTGAGAAGGCGTTCTGGAAAATGTATGAGGAACTCGTGAGCCGGGCTCGGTAGGGCGTGTCATTGACTACGGATGTGGTATGGGACTGTTTCGTTGGCTGTGTTTGGCGTCAATGTATTTCGGTTGGCTGAAAGATGGACGCCGTGACGAGATGATAGGCCGGGCGCGAGAGTTCCTCAAATCACTATCTTTGTCCGTTGCATTTGAACTCATATCACTTAGAACGATTCTCTTGGGAACGGTTGTCAGCACCAGCGATGGGAACGCCATGGTCGATACATAACGTAGGTATGCTCATATGTGCCGATATAGCATTGATGATATTATTAGAATACTAGAGTCTACAGGCCTAGAGAATAATCGTCACATGTGATCTGATGAGTCTCATGTGTTGAAGCGTGACGTAGAACATTGAGGTGATATTCACGAGCGACAGAAATCGTTCACCATGGGCATTCAACGAGGATACGGTACATTGCCCCAAGTGCAACAGTACACATGTTGTCCGTCTATATGATCGTTGGGCCATTGCTCATGGAGTTGAGGTATTCAAGTGTGTTTCGTGTGGTAAAAAGTTCTACAATCGTGGTGTGGATGATTATAGTCCAACATATTAGGCAGAATACTTGCCCTATGAACGGAGGTCGTTGATTGATCTCAGAATATCACTACTTACGATATCCCTTCTCTATAGAAGCACGGCAGGCGGCACAACGTCAAGCCCGCGACATACGTGCTCTCATCAGTCTGTTAGACCACCCTGCGAACGAGTATATTGTATCATCAGCTGAGGCCCGTGTGCTAACAGCACTTGAGCAGGACGCGATCAAGATTGTGGACTCCCATGATCCCCGTGACTTTCTTATCTACAATACTGCTCGGCTGATCGTAGAAAAGATTGGGAACCCGCGGCTGAAGGAATATCAGGCAGAGGCAGAATCAAAGGCAGTCAATCGTTACCTCTCCCGTGAGGACTCTTCATTTATTATTCATCTGAGTACGACCTCACTCGGATGGGATGTACAATCGGCTGGTACTCTGAGTGAGCGTACACGGTTACCCAAGCCGCTTAATCTCTATGAATTGAAGATCAGATTCGAGAACTTTCTAGAAGTGGCTCCTGAGTTTCATCAGGCCTCTTGGAAACTCGTCAACCGCCCACTTGGTAATGGCTGGGTTCCTGTACGACGCTCCGAACTTGATCGACTCATCTCAGGCAAATTCAAACAACTCATCCTTGATTCTCATATTGAGATCCCCGACCTTCTTCCAGCACGGCTCACAGAAGCAGTACAGAGAATTGAGAGCGAGTTGGGAACAAAGGTACGAATGACCGAGCCGTTGAAGATCACTGCCTCCTCGACTAATGCGTTTCCTCCCTGCATTGCGCAGATGTATGCAGATGCAATGGCTGGAAAGAATCTTCCACATGAGGCACGATTCGCACTTGCAGCCTTTCTTCTCAACATTGGGATGAGCACATCAGAGGTCATGGGTGTTTTCAAGGCCGCTCCCGATTTTGTTCAGGATCTTGCACGTTATCAGGTCGAACATATAGCTGGAGCTCGGAGAGGTGCATCCTCTACCCGTGATGGATATACCGCTCCAGGATGTAGAAAGTTACAGGGTAATGGACTCTGCCCGGTCTACCTTGGTTCGGTCTTTGATCCACTCTGTGAATATGTGCTTCATCCCTTGCAATTCTATGAGACCCGTGCATGGGAACTTGCTCATAAGATAACCAGTCGGAATTGGTACGGAAAGAAACGCTCGAAGAAGCAGAACTTCTAAGATCGAGTCGTGTTCCACTGCTGATTGTTTCGAGAATAGTAGTACAGGTATTCTTGCGCGTAGCCTGCATATCTCCCAAAGTATTCTCGTGCAGCTCTTGATTTTTTAGCGTAGGAGTTGCCAGTGTCTGTGAAGAAGTTGTACTTAGATTGAATGACACGCTCGATCCAAGTGTCGATGGGAAATGCTTCAAGGTGGCCCAATGAGAAAAGACTGACGCAATCAGCCACCTTATCTCCCACACCATGGAGACTCTTCAGAGTTGCATGTGCCTCCTCATAGGATGTGCGCCTTAGATACGCCTCATCGATCTCCCCTTTGACAATGGCCTGTGCCGCACGATTGATGAAGTCTGCGCGCCAGCCGAGTCCCACTTCTCTTAATTCGCTTGATGGCACTTTTGCAATGGTTTCAGGCTCTGGCATACCATAGTAGACATGCCCTCTAAACTCGTAGGAGGGCCCCCACCGTTTTCGAATCTTCTGAATGACGGTCTGAATGGCTGGAATGTTCTTTTGTATCGAGCATAGAAACGTGATCAGGCAAGGAAAGAACGGATCCGCAACGATGCGTAGACCCAGTGCAAATTGGATACTTGCATGCATGAACTCATCCTTATCGATTGAAGTCTGAATCTGGTCAATTGGATCATTCAGACGCAACATTCGAACTATGTCCACATCCGACTCGGAAGTGTCGTATAACAGTGTATTCCCCTGTTGTTCGAGATAGGCGATCTGACCCACATCAGCATTAATATAGCCGTTGTCGTGTTTGTTCCAACAGAATGTCTGCCCACATTCAAGTGTGTCCTTTAGGTTAAATTCCTTGACAGTAATCTCTCTCATTCTGCGACTGAGATTGGCAAGAGGCTATAATAAGATATTCCGCTATGTTTTCAATCTTCGGAGATTCTTGCATATTTTCTACGTTTTAGCCATGCATAGATACCGAGCAGAGTGACCGTACTAATGACTGACACTGGCGCAAACACATTGATCCAATGTTGTTGTGGATCCCAGTCCCATGCGTCAGGTATCATGTCACCATCGCTGTCTGCCACTGTTGGGATCATACAGTGATGCACCTCGTACGCATCTGTCCACCCATCATTGTCTGTATCATTTGACAACGGGTTGAGATGATTGATTATCTCAAACAGATCCGTGAGCGAGTCACCATCGGTGTCTTTCGAGAGTGGATTGAGTCCCGAGGTAATCTCAAATGCATCATCAAGGCCGTCTGAGTCAGAGTCCTTTGAGAGAGGGTTGGAATGGTATACATAGATCTCTTCGTAGTCGCTTATGCCGTCTTGATCCGTATCGACCATGATGGGTGAGGTTCCCAACTTGGCCTCCATACCATCAGTGATATTGTCCCCATCAGTATCCTGTAGTGTTCTGCTAGACCCCCAGATGTACTCATCGTAATCTGATGCACCATCGTGATCGGAGTCATTAACTAGTGGGTCACTACCTATTTCGAGTTCAATGTTATCATCTAATCCATCTTGGTCGGTGTCACGAAGATATGGGTTTAGCCCATTTGCCACCTCGAAATCATCCGAGTATCCATCGCCGTCACCATCATTCAGATAGGTCACGTTCATTGACATCTGGGTGCCATTAATCCCCATGTTTGTGACGATTACCTCATAGCGTCCCTGTTTTGTTGACAGATACTTGAGATACATCAAGTTGTCATTTTCAGTTCGTTGATAGACGATCTCGCTTGTATCACGGTCTATGATCGATGCTTGAATGGTCGTGTGATTTTGCCATGTGATGGTGACGTTGATGAACGCATTAATGGAGATCACCATATCGGCTCCAATGCTCTGTGAGGGATCAAGATTGTTCTGGGTGGATTGTAAAATGGTCCTGCCTCCCCCGATTCCACCTATGAACACCACCGCTCCAAGAGCGCCACCAACCGCCTCCTTTGGTTGTGAAAAGTCATAGTACATGTATGATATCTTATCGTTAGTGCCGCCGCTCGCTGGATCATAGTAGTATCCTTGAGTAGTAAACACAGCAGGAATATTTCTTTGCCACATCTGATAGACTATCGAGTGTCCTGAATATCCAGTATCTGGGACCTTTTGGATTCTTCCTGTGCCATAATTGTCCGAGAAGGAGATCATGAGATCTGGAATCCAATTATTCATCTGGTAAATGTCTGTATCAAGGAGCGATCGTAAGTGGATGTTGTGGCCACCCGGATATCCTGATCTATAGAATAAGAGGCGATCATAGGCTATGTTGGCAATGATCTTCACACCATTGTTGATGAGGTCATCTATAAATGCGCCTGCACTGTAATCATAATCAACTTGTCCTCGACCTTGATTTGTTAGAACAAAATACACATCGCAGTATAGAGAGAAGTTCCGAAGTACACGAGCGCTCTCAAGAACTGCTGCTACACTCACTCCCACATCATTTGCGCCGGGGCAATTTTCGCTATCGATGATCCCCGACAGAACAATGGCCTCTCTTGGAGCCGTTCCAATTCCTTCTTTGACAGCATAGAGAACCTTATACTCGGTCGTCTGCTGGAACTGAAGTTGTCCTGCGGTCAAGCTCTTCAATGTATTATTGGCCCAATTCCACGCGCCAACCAAATTTGGTGTGGGAGTATTATTAGAGGCATGCCAGATTCTCTGGGGAAACCCGACAGAGAGGTTCTCTGTCAGATCATGAATAGTGTCCTCCGAAATCGAATCCCATACCTGCTGCCATATGTCAGTGATATTCATGGTCGAATCATCGGAGAGGGTATTGTGGCTGTCCAAGTTGGCCCTGATGTCCTGTGACGTAGGGATTGTTGCATTTCCTGACATGATCGGAGTCATTACGATATAGGCGAGTACTATCAGTGCTAATGTGATGCGTCTTGTCTTTGCGATTGTGTGTGCTATTGTTGACAGTTTTGATTGGACTTTGTTCATCAGATACCCTCCTATTCTTCAACTTCCATTGCCAAGTACGCCTTTCTCTTTCGTGCTAACCAGATTCCCACAACTAAGAGCGTAATCCCCAACCCAATTATTGGGGAGTCATATATCCAGTGAACTTTTGGGTTCCAGTCTATCGCGTCTGGGATAAAGTCTGAATCTGTATCATTGCTGAAGGGTAAGAGGCCATTATCGACCTCGAATTTATCAGTTAGACCATCATGATCAGTATCATTCACAAGTGGATTAAGGCCATTGAGAACCTCAAAGAGGTCACTCAACCCGTCATTATCGGTGTCTGGATCGTCTGGTAGAGTTCCCGCTTCAATCTCGAGCGAATCTATCAGTCCATCACCATCCGAGTCGGGATTTAATGGGTTAAGTCCCATATCTATCTCCACGTTGTCATCCAAGCCGTCACGGTCAGTATCAGCTCGGGTGGGGTCCAGTCCATGCTCGATCTCATATCCATCCGTTAATGTGTCGCCATCAGAATCGACTAATCTAGGATCGCTTCCTATCTGTACCTCTATACCATCAATTGCTCCGTCCCCATCAGTGTCCACATTTCTGGGATCCGTTCCTAACGTGTATTCATCACGATCCGGAAGTCCATCTGCGTCCGTGTCCGGTGCGATGGCATCCGAATGAAAACTATACTCTGTTAAATCGTCAAGTGAGTCCCCATCGAAGTCTTGGGACTGATGAAACGAGTAGCTGATGACTGCCACATTGTCCCCGAGGTTCTCTGTAAAGAATCGGTAGAACCCTCTCGTCTTGATCGAGTATGATAATGTGAGCGTATTGGTTGAAGATTGACTAACTGTCAGAATCTTACCATCTGGGGATGTGATATATCCTTTTACGGTTGTGTTCCCGGTCCACTGGATGTCAACAGTCACAGTCGTAAGGCCACTCAATGGCATTGTTCTGTTCTTGGTATATCCCTTCGGGAGGGATATTCCCCCTGAGAACGAGAGTTCAGAGCCTTTTCCGACATTGCCCATCAACCAGACAAGTGATGACACAACTCCTATGGCTTCGGCGGCTTGGTCATAGTCATAATTTGGATGATTCCACACATCGTATTCCATTGATGGGGTGGGATATGCATAGAGTTGTTCAATCACATAGCTGGGAATTCCCTGCTGTACGCCATCATAGCTGCCTGTTCGCATCCAGTCACCCGTGGCTCCGATGCTCTTGGCCAGCCATTTACGACCCGAGAAAACTGAAGCACGAAGTGCAATATCTGCAACAAAGTCCTGCGTACTATAGAAGCTCGTATTGTACGTCGAGATCATAGTAATATGTTCTTTAGTTGTTAGATCGGGCATTCTGTATAACAGGTACGAATACCAGAAGATGGCGGCCGGGACTTGGCCATTTTCAATGAGCTGATTCAGAACGCTCCGAAATCCTGCATTTCCAGTACTACCAGTGCCATAGGCTCCTGTAATTGTGTTAGTAAGAACGAATATGACCGGGTTGGTCAGATTATATTGCGAGATAATTCGCGCAGTCTCAATCACTGCTGCTGCTGAGGCACCGTATCCGTTGGCTCCGGGGCTATAACGAGATGCGATTGTTCCTACTACAAGAATCGGTGCGATATTAGTGGCTGATCCTTCAAGCCGCCCCACTAAGGTCTTGTCATCGCTCCAGTGTTCGAATGAGACCTTTCCATTGGTCGCGGAACGCATCTGCCCATCAATGTATTCCCACGCCCCCTGTAATGCATCTGTGGGTCTCTTGTCCAGATTGTACCAAAGCCGATTCGGATAGTTCTGTGAGAGTGTCTTTACTATGTTCTGAATATTTGTGACACTGACCGCATCAAATATGCTGGTACACTGCGAATTTACATCAATAGTTGCACTGGGAATGAGATAGTTTGGCGCTGGCCTCAGATTGCGAGGTCCTGTCGAGTCTTCACTATTGAGTAGAGGGGTTGACATTGCAAAAGCAATCATGTAAAACGCCACGAATATCAGGGCGACTCGTCCTCGCTTCATGTACCCTGCACCACTGTGAGCACTTGATTAAGCTTTTGAAGTACGCCATGATTTGTCGATGTTATTCGCTTCTATAGCCTCACGTATGACAAGATCCGCAAGGATCACATGATCGTTCGATGTGTACACTGGTAGTCTCTCGTCGTGATACATTGCCTTGTCAAAAATAGTGAATGTGGCCACTATGTTCTCCACATTTTCAGGAGGCCCTTTTTCTTCTCTGTCCAAACACCAAATCTTTGGCAGATTTGATGTCTTCATTCCCTCGACTATCACAAGATCATAGGACATGGTACGTAATAGTTCGTCAAGTGACAGAGGTCGCTTCCAAGTGACGGTGGTGACCTTCTCGCCAAGCAAGACGGAGGAATCCGCACCAGCATCCAAGTGTCTTCGGGTATCACTTCCTTCAGGAGGTGCGACACGGTGTTTTGTATGCTTGACGGTCATGATCGAGTATCCTCTTTCTCTTAGTTCCCGAACAAGCAATGATACTAGTGTTGTCTTTCCTGTATTTGAAAATCCGGCAACTGAAAATACTCTGGATTGTGTCATTTCTTGTCGTCTCTATTGATTGTAGTGTGAGTGTTGCTCCAGTAGGAACCTTAAAAATCGGTAAGCCTCGGTTGAACGGACAGGAGAGACAGCCCTTGGAAGATACAGATACTGACATTGCCGTTGAATGTCGTGATGTACGTCGAGAGTTTCAAGATGGTTCTCGGGTCATTCACGTTCTCAGAGGTACGGATCTCAAAGTACGAAAGGGTGAGTTCATTGCCATCGTTGGTGCCTCAGGTTCCGGAAAGACGACACTTCTGAACCTAATTGGTGGTCTTGACAGGCCAACAGGTGGGCAGATATTCGTGGATGGAATCGATATATCGGCACTTGATGATGAACAGATGTCGGCCATGCGCCGTGACAAGATTGGCATTCTCTTTCAGGATCAGCATCTACTTCCAGTCTTTTCTGCCTTGGAGAATGTGATGGTGCCAATGCTTCTCAATGAGGTCAGAGAAAAGACTCGCTATACTCGTGCGATGGAACTCCTTGCAGCAGTTGGGGTTGATAATAGGGCCCATCATATGCCTCATGAGTTGTCTGGCGGAATGCGTTCGAGGGTTGCTCTTGCTCGTGCTCTGGCTAATGACCCAGTCATACTCCTATGTGATGAACCGACCGGGGATCTGGATCACAAGACTGGTGGGGAGATTATCAAGCTCATGCGCGACTTGGCCAAAGAACATAATCGTGCAGTCATTGTTGTCACGCATGACCCCGAGGTCGCTCGTATGGCCGATAAGATTCTCCTATTACGCGATGGAAAACTTGTAGAAGAACTTGTAAGCCACTTTTTCAAATCAAGTGGCGTTGATATTGAAGAGGGCGCAACTACAGAGGGGTGAGACCTTGGCCCGCGCGAAACCTAAACTGGCACGTGGCAATAGGCTGTATGCATTATCATACGCCTTTACCTCAATGAAATCGTTCCCATTTAGATCGTTGAGTCTGGCAATCACATTGAGCCTCGGTGTTTCTCTTGTAGGCTCGGTTCTTATCTGGGGTGACACTGGTATCCAGGTGAGTGTCAGTAATTAT
Organism: Candidatus Thorarchaeota archaeon; assembly: GCA_021498125.1. Classification (NCBI taxonomy): domain Archaea; kingdom Promethearchaeati; phylum Candidatus Thorarchaeota; species Candidatus Thorarchaeota archaeon. The sequence continues at coordinate 302,253 of JAIZWL010000001.1, forward strand.
TTTGATCAGAACGCTTTTCAGATGCTAGTGGAGGGGCCGAATGTTGATTCCGCGGCCTTGACACAGGCGGAACAGTATCTCCAACAGAGCAGTTACATTGATTCTACCTATAGTCTCAACTCTACAATCGGGCTTGTATATGGTTCAGAACTGCCTGACGATACGCTCTATGGGTTGGACGAACCTATCTACAGTGCGGGCATGAAGGATTGCCAAGTGATCTTTGTGAATAATGAGTTCCTTGACATAGCTGAGAGGGACTTTAATGTGGAGGGTCGATTTACTCTTCAACCCGGTGAGGCTCTCGTTTCTGTACAGTTTATCGATTATGTCCATGACGTATTTGGAATGGTCTTGACCCTTAATTCGACATTTGATGTTGAGCTCCTCACCAAGGCTCCGACTGCGCAAGTAGGCGCGATTGGGGACTTGGGACGTATTAGTGTAAAAGACCTCACGATCGCAGGAATTTATGAAATCAAGGGATACGGGTCACTGGAAGAGGAAGGATTCCCCTCGCTCATGCGTTCGAATTATGATTATGTCACTTATGACACGCCAGTTCTCGGTATACGGGACAGTATCATGATCCGCTCCGACTCGGTGGATCTCTCTACAATAACCGATAATGGATTCTTTGACAAGCAGGTCTTTGTCCGTGGTTCTGCTACGGGTCTTGTGTCTGCTGGTCCTGATCAAATGGCGGATCATCTTCTCACACTCAAATCTCGCTTAGAGCAGGAATATGCTGTGGAGGTCAAGGGGCTCTACGAGATTCTGTATCTACAAGGCATTGTTGATACCTATGTCAATACCATGCCTTTGATCTCATTGAACATGCCTCTGTTCATTCTTGCTCTATTCTTGTCCGTATTTGCTGCTGACACCTTCATGTCCGCCCGGACCGGGGAAGTCTCAGCACTACGTTCGAAGGGTGCCAGTTCATCACAAATCTATGCGATCTTCATTACTGAGGCCATCGTGATGGCCATTGTGAGTGTCATTCTCGGGATTCTTCTCAGCATTGTCTTTTCGGCTCTCATTCCTTCAGCGGTATCGTTTCTGAAATTCAACTGGGACACTTACAATTTCTATTTGGCTCATACGGTGATCAAGCCCGAAGCAATCATCTATTCGATCCTCTTTTGTATCGTCCCACCCCTTCTCTTCATCATAAACTCTGCCCGAAAGGCAACTCGTGCAGAAATCGGTATGCTCATGGTAGAGTCTGCTGAGCCTGTCAGTGATCAGGGTGAGGCACGCGGATTCACATTGGGCATCTCTATCGTTCTTTTATCAATGGTCGTGGGCTCTGCAATCTTTCTCCCAGCAGATCCTATGCTATTGACCTTGGAGTTGGGCCTTGGAACCGCCGCATGGTTCTTCCTTGCCCATAACGCATCTCATGTCTTTCGTCGGGCCTTTGCGCGGCTAACCGCAAAGATCTCATTCATTCTTGGTGAGAAGGGGCAGATCGCAGCGGGTAATCTTCGAATGCGCAAGGGTCGAATTGTACCACTGATGGTCATTCTCGCCCTCACTCTCTCATCAACCGTGGCCTTCTCTGTTCAAGCTGAAACATATCGAGTTGATCTTCAGCAGGAGATCAGTTATGCTGTTGGCGCTGACCTGCGTGTCAGTTCAACTTCTATGCCTCTTACATTCAATGAGACCATTGAATCATATCCCGGTGTCAATGACGCAATGGCTGTTATTCAGACTCATGGGTCAATAGGTACGGAACGTATCTCAATTGAGGCTGTGGATCCTACGGAATATGCAAAAATAGGCCATTTCGATACGAGCAGCTTCAATGGTGATGATCCCACTGAAGTTCTTGCGCGTCTTGTTACTACACCTAATGGTATACTTCTCAGTCAATACCATGCAGACCGTTGGAATAAGACAGTCGGTGACAGTATCACCCTCTTTGTGAGCGGTCGGCTTGCTGGGTCAGATGTGACCTTCAAGATTGTGGGTATTGTTCACAGTGCACCAGGTTTTGGCTATGCTTCTGCCGAAGACATTCCCTCCTCGCGGGTTGGTGCGGCATTCGGTTTTCAGGCCAAGCTCGCAGGTTTTGCGATCACGAATATCAATTATATCTCTGAGCAGACTGGCATAACCACTGCACGGCTCTTCTTAGCCGATCTTGTGTGTATCACGGATCAAGACCTGCTCTTGCGTGCTCTTAATGATCTTCCAGGGGTTTCAGCAACTACTCCTGAGAAATTCGATTTATCGCATCAGTCCTTTGCCACTGCTTTGTTTCTCAGTACTGTGGAAGGTCTCTTCTCGATTGGATTTGCGATGTCGATGCTTTTGAGTGTCTTTTCACTTACACTCTTCCTAGGTTCCATCGTACGAGAACGTAAACGTGACTATGCAATTCTTCGAGCCGTAGGTGCTTCGAAAGGTCAGGTCATTCGCACTGTCTTGTCCGAGTTCACTGGCATAGTACTTGCCTCATTGACATTGAGTCTGGTACTAGGTGCAATCTTCGGTTTTGTCATGAGTGTGATCGTATTTGCCATGAGCCCATTCGCGAGACTACTGGCTCCCGTCATGGTCTTTCCTATTGGTTTTCTGACGCTCGTGATTGGCTTTGAGCTGATCCTAATGGTCATCGGTTCCTACATTCCTGCACGTGAGGCATCAAAGACAGATCCTGCAATTGTACTTAGAAACTTGTGAGGGAGAAAAATGGCTGATACACAAGGACACACGACGCTCAAGGGTAACCCCTTCTGGGCCATCTCTTATGCATTGGGCTCTCTTCGAAACTATCCTGTCCGAAATGCAGGCATTGCGCTGGTACTAGCTATTGGGATTGCTCTTCCCACTACTGTATTCGTATGGACGAATACGGGGACCTCTATTGTTGTAACGGACTATTTTGCGAATTCTCCGTATCAACTCACCATGACCCCGATATCCGGTCAGAATTATGCCTCTTCTCGAATGGCCTCCGCCGTGACCTTTTTGGAGGCAAATGCGTTTATCAGTGGCATCCAAGTAGTCCCCTCGACTATCGGGATTCTACAGGGCGGGTCCATACCCAAGTGGACCTCCTATAGTCGTCTTGGTCTAAATTATCGTGATCATATCAAAGATATGCGAATACTGCTTGTGACCAATGAAGTGATAGCAAATTGGACACACTATCTTGATTTCGCTGGTTCTACAACTCTCGCGCGGCATCAGGTACTAGTCTCACAGCAATTCGTGAATTACACATATCAAGTTCATAATATCACGCTCAAGATTGGCGATTCAATAGATTTTGATCTGCTACGCTATGGTGATCGTGGGGATGATCCGGCCAGCCCTGATCAGCTCGGGGCTGTCAATTATTATAACTACATCATCGCTGGTATCTATACACCGAACACTCGGCGCTCGCTTGTGGCCAAGGCCTTCCCTTCGATGTCCCGAAAGAATTGGGATCCCATGAGTCTGTATCAGGAGCCAGTCCTTGGTATTGATGATTCGATAATGATGTTGCAATCTGATATTGCAGGTCTGATGGATGAGGTACTGAACCGAGGCTTTTTTGATCCAGTCGCATTTGTCAAGGGTTCTTCAACAGCTCTTCTTGCAGCAGGAGCGGACCGTATCGGTGAAAACCTAGAGTCCGTGAAAGAACAGATGGAAGAGACCTATCCGAATATCAACATCGAAGGTCTCTCAGAGATCTGGAAGCTGGATGCTGCAGTTGCGACATATCTTCAGAGCCAGGTCCTCACAGTTATTGCGCTCCCCGTGCTTATCATGAGCCTGATGCTCACAGTCTTCACCTCTGAGACCTCGGTCTCTCGACGAAGAGGAGAGATCAGTGCCCTTAGGTCGAAGGGCGCCTCATTTAATCAGGTCTTTTCAACGTTCATGTGGGAGTCTATCATTCTAGCAGTCTTTGGTTTCATCCTGGCCATTGTCCTCACCTACATCATGGCCCCATTGATTGGCTCTTCTACGGGGTTGTTCCAGTTCGATCCAGTCCTGTATGGAAAGTATGTTGATTCCCTTACCTTCTCTCCTGTGGCACTTATCATTGCCGGGTTTATCTCAATGTATCTTCCAGCTTCGTATATTCTTCATGTCGCTCGGAGGATTGATGTATCCGAGGTTGGTCAGCCAACCATTAATCTCCCTGACGAAGAGACTGAAGAATCGAGCTTCATGAAGAATGTGATTGGCCTGACCGCATTGCTCTCCCTCTTGCTAGCTTTACCAATGCTTCTTGCGCCAGTCGGGCCTGTCGCAATTGGTGAGATTATTGTTGCGACTCTGATCCTCTTTGCAGCCTCGTATCTTGGTTCCCGTGCAATGCGGCATATCACCGCGCGGATATCCGGAAGCACGAACTTTCTCTTTGGTGAGAAGGCACTCTATCTCAGTCGCAGTCTGCGTAAACGCAAGGGTCAATTCATTCCCCTCTTGGTAATTCTGACCCTGACGCTCACAACAACTACTATGATGCTCATTCAGTCAACCAGTTTCGCAGCCACACTTGATAATGAGATCCAATATTCTATTGGTGCAGATGTGCGAGTGGAGTGTGATAATTTCCCTGTCGCGTTTAATCAGAGCATCTTGCATCAGCCCGGTATCTATCATGTGACACCAGTCATTGAATCATGGGCCACAGTGGGCTCAAACAAGTTCTTTGTGGAAGGTGTTAACCCTCTGGAATATGCTCAAGTTGGGAACTTTGTACCTGAGAGCTTTGTGAGTGGCGATCCCCAGACGGTCCTTGCTGCACTTGCAGCCACTCCAAACGGGATTGTTATCAGTGATTATTATGCTCAGCTCTGGAACAAGACGGTTGGTGACTTGCTCACTGTTTCTATTGCCACTGAGACCTATTATATGCCCATCGACCTTGAGGTCGTTGGTATTATGCAAAGTGCACCGGGCTTTGGAATGGCATCAACAGCAGATATGTCGGGAACCTCATTCGGCAGTCTGCTAGGGTTCCAGATAGTCGGTGAAGGCTTTGCTCTTGTCAATCTCGATCTATTGTATAATCAAGTACATTTGACAAATGCCCGATTGTTCTTGGCCAGCACGGTCAGTTACGCCAACATGACCAAAACTGTATCCGCGATCGAGAATTTGGGTGAGATGGATGTGTATGCGCCAGCCACTTTCGATCTCGCCACAGAATCATATGCGATCTATCTCTTCATGTCAGGAATCGACGGACTCGCGCTTATTGCATTTCTACTCTGTGCCGCTATGGGTCTCTCAGCCATTGCGCTCTTTCTAGGGTCTGCAGTGATGGAGCGTAAAATGGAATATGCCATATTCAGGGCTCTAGGAGGGACAAAGCGTCAGGTGGTTTCAATGGTATTTGGTGAGTTTGCTGGGACTGTCATTGCTTCTATTGCAATCAGTGTCATTCTTGGGCTCTTCTTCGGATATGCTATGAGTATTCTCACTTTCGGGATCTCGCCGTTCGCACCGATCCTCTCTGAAGTTCTCTCCCTGCCCATATTGATGATGACCGTACTGATTCTCTTGGAGAGCGTAGTGATGATTGGAAGTTGCTACATTCCAGCTCGTCGAGCAGGAAATGTCAATCCAGCAACTGCATTGAGGAATCTGTAAGGGAGGTTCAATGTATTGATGCGCAGCTCAATAACCTTATCAATTCGAACCAATCGGAGGTGTTTGTGGGTCCGATGACAACTGCTGATCAAATCGACTTCTATAGTGACTTCCCTGATGATGTAGTTATCAGTGTTGATAACGTGTACAAGATCTACAAGACCTCAGAGCTAGAAGTTGTTGCATTGAGTGGTGTGTCCCTCCAAATTCTTGAGGGTAAGATCATGTGTGTTGTCGGGCCAAGCGGCTCTGGCAAGACCACGCTGACCAACATCATTGGTGGTATCACAAAGGCCACGGTCGGAAAGGTGTACTGGGCTAATCTACAGACAGATATCACAAAACTCTCTGAGCGCGTATTGACTGAGGCACGACGCAACTTCATTGGTTTTGTCTTTCAGGTCAACAACTTGCTCCCGCATCTCAATGCGTGGCAAAACGTCGAGCTTGCTGCACGAATTGCGGGTGTTCCGCGTCATGTCCGAAAGGAGCGGGTTGATCGTCTCATCAAACTGGTCGGTCTTGAGGAACGCAAGCGAAACAAGGCCACGACCCTGAGCGGTGGTGAGCGATCACGTGTAGCTATTGCCAGTGCCCTTGTCAACCTCATTGATACTGAGAGTAAGGGTCTCGTTCTCTGTGACGAACCGACAGGAGATCTGGATCCTGAGACCGCAGAACGAATCCTTGATCTTTTCCAAGAACTTAATGAGACACTTGGCACTTCGTTCTTCATCGTGACTCATAGTCAGCAGGTCGCCTCAAAGGCTGATGTCACTATTGAGATCCGCGATGGTATCATCTCCGGCTTTCACCAGACGGGAATCGATCTCGACACACTTGGTCGTACCCGTGTTGTAAAACTCGATAACAACTATCGATTACCCATGCCTATCGACCTTCTAGAGATGGCCGGCAATCCGACAGAGTTTCGGATAAGCTTTGAAGACGGACGATTCATACTTGAGCCTCAGACTGGCGAGATTGTTGACACACTTAGAACAAAGCAGGTACGTACCTGTCGTGTCTGTGGTCATGAGATCCCACCGGGGAGCTATATCTGTCCCAATTGTGGCTCAACCATCTAAAGCGCGTGGCGGAGTTCTTTTACTCCCGCTCTCGCCACTCTTCCTTTTTTAATATTGAGACCATCTCCTCAATACATCGAAGATTTCCCATCAGTGCGCCAATATGGTTTCTTAGCCGTCTCAGAGTGATAATATGCTCCTTTTCAAGAAGCCTTTCAATGCGATACGCAAGTGCTACTCCCTCCTCATCGAAATCCGTTAGAATTAGTGTCTCTTTTCCGTTATGAGCCTCGTCAACAATCTGTTTCACAACATCTGCAATTCGCTTTCCTGAGTGAATTCGAATGATGTCCGCCTCTACTCCTGCATTTCTTAGAAACATCTCGTCACGATGCCCCTCGACAACGATGAGCAGGTCGGGATATTTCTTATCAAGATGGGCGAAGAGATCCAAGAGCGCGATCTCGTTCTCATGCATTCGTAATTTTCTACGTCGCCGCATCTCATCCATGACAACAGCATCCATCTCATGGCTTGATGGCGATCTTCATGCTCTCGCCCTTCGCCATCATCTCAAGAGCCTGATTGATCTTCGACAGAGGCATCTCGTGCGATATCAATATATCCGGATCGATGTCACCTGCAATGATCAGTTTTAACGCCTGTTCTACATGCTTTGGAGTGAGATGAAATACGCCCTTGAGAGTGAGCTGGCCGTAATGAAACCTGACAGTATCCACCTCAAACTTTGTACCTGATGCTGCGCCTCCAAAGAGAACAGTAGTACCTGCGTCACGTGTCATCTGAACTGCCTGTTCCCATGTGGCGGGGAGTCCGACTGCTTCGATTACCACATCCGCTCCATACCCCATCGTCTCATCCTTTACACGTTGCACTGGGTCTTCTTTCATAGGATCAATGACTACATCAGCTCCAGCACGGGATGCCATCTCTCTTCTCAGCTCTGCGAGATCTGAGACAATGACTGTTGAGGCTCCGGCCTTCTTGGCCAGCATGATCATCATCTGTCCGATGGGCCCCGCACCAATTATGCCGACCGTGTCCCCCAGTTCGATTCCCGCTTCTTGAATACCATGAACTACACAGGCAAGAGGTTCTGTGAGGGCTGCATCTCTGAACGAGAGCGAGTCCGGGATCGGATGGGTATTCCATTCAACTACTGGGGCTGGGACTCGAATATACTCTGCGAATGCACCGTTGACCAGATTGTTCTTGAGACTGGGGCAGAGGTTAGGGCGTCCCCGTTTGCAATAGAAACAGTGTCCACAGGGTGCAGAGTTTGTAGCGACCACTCGCATCCCCGGTTCAAATCTATCCACTCCCGCCCCCACTTCCTCAACTATTCCGGCATACTCGTGACCAAAAGGGGCTGGTGTCTGTTTGATCAGTAGAGGATGGCCTCTCTTGTACGTCTTGATGTCGGTGCCGCACGTGAGTGCAGTACCCACTTTAATGAGAAGCTCTCCGGGTCCGATCTCTGGAACATCGGTCTCCTCGTATCTGACATCACCTATTCCATAATACAGGGCAGCCTTCATTCTTCGAGTCAATGGCCTCACTCGCGGTGTTTCCTCTTCATTCCGTTTAAATTACTTCCTGAAGGCATAGCCTCACCACAAGTTCTTAATTGTACTCTACTCGCCACCATTCGTGAACAAAAATGCGGTTAAAGACGAAATATCCAGAATTTCAACAGTATCGCTCGCAGACCGA